>JAILPY010000112.1 GCA_024699235.1 Treponema sp.
GAAAAAAGCCATTGAAAATTCCAAAATGTTGGTTACCACACTAACAAAAGGAAAAGACAATGGCCAAGAAGAACGATACTACATTTTTCGAAAATAAACTAGAGGAAACTTATTCAGCTCTTTTCAGAAGGCTCCAGGAACGCGGACTTGAAAAAGTCTGGCTATGTGTTTCCGATGCGCACAAGGGACTTCAGGCTGCAATTCGGAATACCCTAGCAGAGGAATGCCTTGAAGAAGGCTTTGAAGATTCGGTTCAGTTCTACGCGTTTGAAGAACTGGACAGCCGTAAGATTTCAAGCACCAACACGCTTGAACGACTTAACCGGGAAATCCGCAGTCGGTCATCCGTTGTCGACATTTTTCCTTCAACGGATTCTTATATCAGACTGATAACAAGCTATCTGCTTGAATATTCAGAGGACTGGCAAACTGAGAGGAGCTACATAAATGCCAGCTCAATAAAAGTTCAAAAGGAGATTCTGTTTAACGCAGCATGATGGATTTTTGGCTTTTTTCAGAAACGAAATTGCGAACTAAATTTGACACAATCTAAAATTTTCGGGCAAGGGAATTATTCTGGAATTTTAATCGCATTATTGAAACAAAAAGAAGCAAATAAATATATCAAGTTACCAGAAGACCTATTATAGCAAGTACGTCATATACAGTGTTATAGAATTGTGTTAAGCGTGTATTACCGCTATATATAGCGGTAATTTCATTATTTTTTTAAATATAAACTTTGTTTACTATTCTATAAGTTCATTCAAGTATTCTTCAACATTCTTGTACAGAACATCATTTTCAGATTGCATTGTTTTCCCGCGGTACAGCACACATTTCTTTGTAATTTTGCCAAAGCGTTTTTCAGTTAATGCAATTTTATCTTCATTTATCAAATGTCTGTATTGAAAAGGAACTGCTTCTAGAGAATGCTTTATTTCGTAAATCTCACAGGTATTTGTCTGCTTGTCATAGATTACCATATCGAACTCTCCAGCTTCAAAACGTATCTGGAAAACCTGTTTTTTGTTTTCGTGGCGGTTTGGCATTAAAACTCGCTTGGTTTCATAAATAACGATGTCTTCCAGCATGTGTCCAAGGACGCCTTCAATTATCTTTTCGGTAATAAGATTTATTTCCCGTTCTTCAAGGTTCTTTATTTGTTCATCTTTCATCAAAGAATAAACCAGAGCCTGAGCCTGGCAGAATCTCATTCCCGGCTGTGTAAAGATTGTATAATTAAGCTTTCCTTCACTACCTGTAAGAGTTTCAATATTCAGGTCATCTATTAGATCAAGGCGTTTCAGATACTGTTTTATTTCTGTTACATGAGTGTCAGTTACACCGATTGTCTGTTTGTCTTTTTCCTTTATTTCAAGAATCTTTTTTAGAGTTTCTAATATCTGAGATTTATCTATTTCATCAAGAATATCTGTTCTCTTATCTTCATCACGAGCTTTTCTTAAAAGCTGTGCTGCTGAGCCTAAGTCATGACTTTCAAATAAATCAGTAATGACCTTTACGGTAAAGTCATGGTTCTCATCTTCAATAATTCTATTGATTGCATTAGTAAGCTCATTAGCATCATACAATTCCCGGAGGTGTCTGAAATAGCGGCCCTTCTGATAGCATTTCAAACTGCGCTGAATATTTTTGCAAATTGCTGTGTCAATGTACCTTCTTGCAGTCTCATCATCACGGAAGGAAGCTTCTTCGACATTCAGTTCATCGTCCTCGAAATCCAACTCACCTGCCTTAAGGGTTCCTCCATAACGGATATATTCATCAATTGATGCGATTCCTAAAAGTCGTGCATGTTCTTTATAAGAAATAAATGTTGTATGAACAGTAACGGCACGATCGTACAGTTCTTCACTTTCTGCAAAATAAAATCCCAGAGAATCCGTTCCTGACAAAACAAACTTTAATCCCTGAACGGCGTACACATCAGAAAGAAGTGCCGCATTATCAATAAAATCTTCAAGCAAAGTAATTTCATCAATCAGGAAAAACTTGATTCCCTTTTCGCGGGCAAGTTTTATATCCTTATTCAAATCTGCAATTGTTTCCCCTACCCTTGCCTTTATGTATATTGTCTGTTTTCGGTCTTCCTCTTTCATATCCAGAATAAGTTGTTTGAGGAGAGTCGTTTTTCCAGTACGGCGAAGGCCATAAACAAGACAAACCTTATCTGCAGGTTTTCCATATAAGTAAGAAACAATTTTATCGTAACAATCCCGCTTCTTAAAATCTTTGGCAGTTTCTGCCATTTCAAGAAGTCCAGCTCCTGTTATGGCATTCATTATGAAAGAAGTGCTGTCTTCAAGCTTTGCAGTTGCAGGAAGATTCTTTTTCATTACTCGAAGTTTCTTTTGTAATTGGCGACGTTCTTCAATCAGAGGCCTCAATTTTTCAGCTTCATCGTTTGTGAGAAAATTGCTTACTGTTTTTTTGTTTTCTTTATACTGCTGATAGAAATAAGGCTTGCCGTCAATATTCTTAGTAACAATTGTTCCACGTGGTAAAGCCTCTATTTTCTTTTCTACTTCTTCTATAGATTCAGCCATAAAACACCTCTTACTACCATACTAACACCTACTAACACCTTTGTAAAGAGTAAAATGGTGTTAGTAGATTATCAAGTACATTTTAGTGTTTTTCTATCTATAGTATTTTATCTTTACACAACCTCCTCATACTACTTTTATTATACGTCCAGTAAGTACCAATAAACAACACTGCATAATTATTTTTTCAACTGCCAGGCGAATAATTTCCTGAACACAAATTCAATATAACATGAGAAAAGTTAGGATTTATTCAACACGTAGTTGAAAAAAATATAAAAAAGAACTGGTCCATGAGGCCAGTTCTAATCTTTTTTAACTTTGAGAAGATATGTTTTGAGATCTTTATAAGAAATACAGAATTAATCGACCACGAATCTAATCATTCTGTATAGCTATGAAAGAAAGCTCTCTTCTACATGAAAATGTTTAAGCCATATTATTTTTTACATTTAACCGAATCTTTATAACAAAAGGGCTCTTACAAGCAGGACAGATTCTGGTTTTAATGTTGTACGTTTTCTTACATTTCAAACAAACATATCTTATAATATCTGTTTTTTTATTTTTCTTTTGAAAGACTAATTGCATACCTACCTCCTGAAGAGAATATATATGCAATCAGCCTTTTTAATTCAATTTGGTATTTATTCTTTTAATGGTGGAAGAATATATAAAGGTTCCTTCTTGCCATAATCAATTGGGGTAATAAAATCATTTGTAAGCCAGAATAGAGAACCATCAACTTCAATTTTGAAAGCAAGATCTGGATTACTTAAAATTAAATCCAACCCTTCTTCCAATGTAAATCCACAAGATTTATTTTCATTATTAGTCATAATCATACGCTCCTATGAAATGGGAAAATATAAAGGCTTGCCATAATCGCCAAAAATAATAGTATCAAAATTATTCAAAAAAAAATCTTTCTGTTCGCTATTCCCATAATCGATTTTTGGAAAATCCTCTGTATCATGAAGAATAAATCCAGCAGGAACAAATGGGAAAGTCTTGTTTTGGAAAGCTGCATTTCTTTCAAGTGCCGCACTCTTCATTAAAGACTTCATTGTAGGATTATCCTGAATAGCACCAATCAGTCTATAACCAAAATCATACATTTCAGCATCACTTTCAAACGAATAAAATGCCGTGTGTCCAGGTAATGTAGTTAATGTAATAAAAAACTTACTTGCATCATCAGCAGAGCAAGTAATCGTTTTAGTTTCATTGATGAAGTTCTTTGCCTTTACTACATTTTCATTCTCAACAAACAACTTAAAGATTTCTTTTGTTTCATTAGCCATATAATATAACTCCTTTAAATAATAAAGTCATAGCTGTAAAACAGCTATGACTTTATTATATGTTCTCTGTAAAATAAAGAGGGTGGAAAAAAATAGATAGGAAAACAGATTATATTCCATCCCTAAAAGAATTAATCTCTTTTATATTCTTAGAAGATTAATTCGGGTCTGAAAAATAAGAAATAGCTTTATTTCAGCTTTTAAAGGCCCAAAAGGAGTTCAATATGGATATAAAAAAATCAGCATCTTTCTTAAAAAGAAAGATAGATTCTTTTTCGTGTAACTTAATCATACACGGTGAAGAAATTATAGGTCTTGAAGCTTTAAGATATTGGTTAAAAAATAATTATAGAACTAGTCCTATTAAATCTGAAATATATGTCAGTCGGGCACTTACAAAATTATATAAAATACTTGAACAAAACGAAGCTGGCTTTATTCAAAATAGTGATCACTTTACTTTTATGAAAGATGTCGATATTTTTTACACTATACTAAAAGGATTAGGAATCACCTTTGAAGAATTAATGGAACCTGGGAAGCATAAATTCAAGTCTGAAACGGAATATGATAAACTTCACAATGACAATCAGGAAATTAAGTCCCTTTTACATGAACTTACTAATGTTTGTTCATTAGGATTCACTAAAACAGATCGCTCATCATTTGAAGAAAAACAGAAGGAATTTCAATCATTTTTCACTTTTCATTCCGTTTGCAAGGGCGGTGGAATAGGATGCGACCTTTGTGTATTTCATGTAGGAATAAATTGCGTCGTATTCTGTATTTTCAAAAACCCAGTCACGGACGGCTCGGGAAGCTTCTTTTGCAAATCCCCGCCTCCAGTATTTTTTTAGTTCTCAAGATTCCATTCAATCCAATCTTCCTTTGTCATTAAACTTACATAGCCTGTTCTCTTCTCATGCATCAAGGGTACATCCACATTATCAGACATCCACTGATACTTGAAACCGCATTTCTCCTGAACACGCCTAGATTTTGTATTGCCTTCATAATAGCCTATCCAGACCTTCTGCATACCTATATCTTCAAAAGCATGACGCAGCACTTCCTTCACGGCTTCTGGCATGATACCCTGACCCCAGAATGGCTTTCCAATCCAATAGCCCATTTCACATTCATCATCACGGTCTGTCATATCTGTATGTCCGTTAAGTTTAAGTTCTATTGCGCCTATTGCTTTACCATCTTCTTTCAAACAGATAGCATAGGCTTCTTTTCCGTTAAGAACGTTCTTTATTACTTCCCGGCTTTCATCAATACTTTGGTGTGGCGGCCATCCTGCAATCGGTCCAACATCTGGATTGCTGGCATATTTGTATAAGTCTTCCGCATCACTATCTTTCCATTCGCGGAGGATAAGTCGTTCTGTTTCAAGTTTCATTTT
>JAILPY010000207.1 GCA_024699235.1 Treponema sp.
ATATTTCCCGTTTTTGAGGGACAATTATGATTAAGAGCAGTGAGATTGCATACGGAAGGGAAAGAAGTATGGATGATGGTATGTTGGCGAATATCTGTATGTTCTGAATGCTTGAACTTGCAAATTCTGCGCTTGCAAAAACAAGGACTGCAAGTACAACAATAAGCGGATGTTTCTTACCTAAAAATACAGCTGCAAGAGCTGTCCATCCTCTGCCCGATGCCATTCCCGGCACGTAAGAAGAAAGCCTTAGTGCAAGTACGCAGCCGCACAGAGAGCCGTTTACAGCTGCAAAAATCCAGGAAATTGTTCTGTAGTTTGCTGCAGACTTTCCCTGCGCATCAAGCATTTCTGCATCGCTCCCCGTAACTCTTAATGTTAGTCCTAACGTTGTAAAACGAAGCATTGCAAGCTGTAAAAAAGAAAGCGTATAGCAGATTATTGTCGTACACAATCTTGTTGTTTTTGCATTGAATAAAAATCCTGTTCCGTAAAGAACTCCTCTTGTTCCAAAAAACATTGCAGAAAAGAAAGTTGCAAGGGCCGCAAACAGCATGTTCATTGCCAAAGAGGTAAGGAACATGTTTGCCTTGTAGTGCGAAGCTGTTCGTTCGCAAGCAATAACCATTACTGTGCAGGTGAATACAGAAAGAAATGCACCAAAAACAGGATTGCCTGTGGCAATGGTAAATGCGTAGCAGAAGAAGGCTCCTATATTAATTATGCATTCAAGGAACATTGCCATGCGTCCTGCGTATTCACTTATTAAGGCTCCCATTGTTACAAGTAGAAGGGGAGCTGCTATATGCATTATAGAAATGATAGGATTCATTGTTTGCTCCGTTTTGGTATTGCTATTGAAAAGAGGATTACTCCTTGTACAATTCCTGCTATGTCAAAATTAAAACCCTGTGTAAGAGAAACTCTCGATGCAGATGTAAAAAGCCATGACAATACAAGAGATGTAGGAATTGCCATTAATGGATTAGATTTGGAAATTAAAGCTACATTCAGTGCATTCCAGCCCATGTTTGAATAAAATCCTTTGTGACAGGTGTAATAGGTTCCTGCTACTGCAAAAAAACCTGTGAGTGAATGAAGCGCTCCAGAAATGGCAAGTGTGCTGTATGAGTTTAATGCAGATGAATAACCGCAGTATTGGGCAAACAGAGGTGCTGTGCCCCAAATGGCAAGTTTTCTTCCAAAGTCTGTTTTGTACATTACATGCCACATTAATGCACAGATTATCAGCGCAATAAAAAAAGAGGCTGTAAGTGGCGAAGGTGGCAAAAGCTGTTTCATCTTGTACGAATCCTGAATGTAGGGTAGTGCAAGCATGTTTGTTTTATCACTGCTTTTTGATGCGGTTATTAATCCGTCAATAATTGGAATGATTGCGGCTGAAAGCAGGAATGTCGTTAATAAAGCTTTTGCTCCTCTTAATTCTCGCAGTAATGCACTTACACAAGCCATGACTGCTCCTGTAAGCATGCTTGCAATTATTGCTGTCAAAAATACTAGCGGTGCAGGTGCGTGTAGTGCATTAAGTATTGCACAGCCTATAAATCCTCCTATGTAGACTTGGCCTTCTCCTCCTAAATTCATGTTACCGCCTTTTATGGCAATGGCAGAACCTGTTCCTGCAATCATAAGGAATGCTGACATGTTCAGCATACTTCCAAAATAGTATGGCGATGAAAATGTATCTAGAAAAAGACTTTTAAGTGCTGAAAAAGGACTTGCTGCACAGAAAAGGATTATTACTACACAGCTTGCAATTCCTAAAAGGGGGGATACAAAAGTTTTATTCATGGTAAGTAATTCCTCCTTCAAGTCTGTAGATATTGTTGCATAAAGATATTGGAAAATCTGCTGCTCCAATTATGAGTATTGCTTTTCCTTGCTGAGCAAGATTTGAAATTCGTTCGCACAGCTTTGCTTGTGACTGAAAATCTAGTCCCTGCATTGGATTGCATAATATCAGAAGATTTGGGTTTGTTGAAAGTTCTCTTTCTAGTATGAGCCTTTGAAGCATGCCTCCACTTAAGTTTCTTGCGGATTCTTTAAGTGTTATGTTTACATTTGCCTTTTGTATGAGAGACAAAAGTTTTTCCGTTGATACTTTTCTGTCGTACACGCTCATCATTTGTTCTACGGTAAGTTCTGGATTTGAAGCTCTGAAAGTTTTATCAGATGGAATTATTGCTGCTTTGTGCAATCTTAAAAATGCTGTATTGTATTGACCTTTTGCAATGTTAAGTTTTTGTCTTTTTCCGTCGGGCGATGCAAAAATTACAGTTCCTTTTGCACTGGAGCTTTCTATTCCTGTAACTAAATCTTCAAGCGTAAGTGATGCGGCTTCTTGTAATCCTTGTACGCTTGTTATTTCTCCGTAATTAGCCTTTATGTTTACTTGCAATAGTACTGGTTTGTTTTTTGGGCGCGCAGAAGCATTAATTATTTCCAGACATTCTGAATGTTCGCCACTTGTTGAAAATTCTTGATTTGAATTATCTGAATTGACTGTTGTTACCTGTAATTTTTTTTCTTTTATATACTCTGCGTATTCATTTGAGTCTGTAAACTGTTTTACAAGACATCCTTCTTGCAAAAGGCTTACAGTATCTGTATAAGAAACAGCTTCTTCTGTACTGTGAGTAATGATTATTATTGTAGTGCCTTTATTTGCAAGCTTACGCAAATTTAAGTAAAGTTTTTTTCGTTCATCCATGTCAAGAAATGCAGACGGCTCGTCAAGAATAAGGCATTTGGGGTTTCGTAATAAAGAACCTAAAAGTGAAACGTAAAACCTTAAGTTACCGCCCAAATCCCTGGTATATGAATCAAGGCTGAGGCTTGATGCCCATATTCCTTTTAGTCTGTAAAGTTCTTCCTTATTTGAATACATTAATTTTGGATATTTAAGTATAATGTTTTCTTTTGCAGTGAGTTTTTCTGAAAGGAGAGGGCGTTGATGTACTAGAACAATGCCTGCATTCAAAGAGTCTTTTGCTGTATTAAATTTTATTTCTTTTTCATCTATGAATATGCTTCCGCTGGAAGGGAGGATATCTCCTGCGAGAATCTTTGCTAGGGTAGATTTGCCAGCTCCGTTCTCTCCTACAAGCGCATGAATCTTACCAGATTGGAAAGTTATTGATACATTTTCCAGTGCTGTTTTGAGTGTATATTTCTTAGTAAGATTATGCGTTTGTATAGTCATGTTTTTATCAGTTTAGCGATTGAGGAAGTTCAAGGCTGCCATCTTTAATGGATGCAATTAGTTCTGACATTTTATTGCGTATGTCTTCAGGAACAGCTTCTTTGTAAGCCGGATCAGACTCAAAGTATTCAGCATAGCCGTCCTTCATTCCTACAGATTTTGAGGTTCCCCATGCAGTGGTTCCAGCAAGGTATTGTGTTACGGCTTCATTTGCAGCAAACGCTTGCTTTGTCATGCAGCAGGAAATGATTACGCCAGGAGCCTTTTTGAATCCGTTTTCATCAAACCATACTATATTAATGCCATGTTCCCTGGCTGAAGAAATTACTCCCTGTGATGCACCTCCACATATTGGAAGGATTACGTCAACGCCTGCAGAAACGAGGGCGTCTGTAATTTCTGCACCTTTGGCTGCATCATACCAGTTTCCGACAATCCTGAAATCACAGCTTGTTCCTTCTTTTGCATCGGCGGCACCCTTTGCATAATATGGATACAGTATTGTATTCATTATAGGATATTCCTGTGCAGCCACAAGTGCAACTTTATGGCTTTTTGAGTATAGTCCGGCAATGTATCCGGAAATGTAGGCCTGGTCTCTCTGATTGTAGCTTACTGTATAAATGCTTTTATTGTTTTCAAGATTGGCATCAAGAAAAATATATTTCTGATTAGGAAATTTTTGTGTAAGAGGTTCTGCTATTTCTGGCAGAGAAGGGTTAGATGAAATAATGACATCATATTTTCCTGTTGCAGTAAGTGCTGTAAGTTTTGTACTCCATTCAGACTGGTTTGTTCCGGCTTCCATTATATAAAGCTGAGCCTTTTTATTTTCATCTGTTATGCTTGCATTATAAGTGTCAACGGCCTGCTGAACTCCTTCTGCAACATGTGCGTAGGTTGGAGAATCTGCCATAATTCCAGGAATAAATACTCCGATTGAAGGAGCCTTTTCAGATTTAGCTGATTTAGAACAGCCTGTAAGTGTAAAGGCCAGGACTGTTAAAGTAATTAATAAATGTTTTGATTTAAGCTTCATGATATAACCTCTGAGAATGAATATAGTTTTATTTCAAACTAATGTCAATGGTTTTATATCAAACTATTTTCGATATTGTCATTCAGTTTAACAAGCAGTTCTAGCAGTGCTTTTTTTTCTGATTCTGAAAAGTTTTTATAGCATACTGAAATCAAATCTTCTGAAATGCAGGATGTAAGTTCATTATATTTTTTTCCTTTTGCTGTTAGGGAAATATGCTTTGACCTGGCGTCTTCTTTTGAGTTTTCTTCTTTTATGAGACCTTCTTCTTTTAGTTTCCTTATAAGAACAGTTGTTGTTGATTTGTTTCTGTTAATGGCATCAGATATGTCTCTCATACTCATGGCTTTATTTTTTGAAAGCAAAAAAAGTATATGCCCGTGGGAAGATACAAGGTTGCATTTTTCAGAAAGTCTTTTATTTGTAAAGTCAGCTGCATTAGTATGTATGTGTGATATTAATGCCATGACGGAAGAAAGCGTATATTCCATGCATTTTATTATATTTTACGATGTATCAAAAGTCTATCGCTTTTATTGACTGCTTCATTAAAAAAAAAGTATACTATGCTTATGTTCAGATTTTTTCTAAAAAAGAATTTTTGTGATATTTGGGATAATTTATTTCATACAATCATCGTAAACCTTATGAATGATGCTGTATTTGCCATTGCAGGATTTATATGTGTTATGAGTGTCTATATTCCTGGCGGAGAATTGAGTCTAAACATATATTCTTTCCTTGCACTTTTAATTTCAACAGTCTTAATAAGCATATTTACATTTGCAGAGGGTGAAAATGCTGTAAAGATTACTAATTTTGATTCTCCTAAAATTAAAAACCTTTTCAAGAATATTGTTCCGTGCATAAAAGACGGTGCCTTGTTTGGGCTTTTTATTGCATTCCTTATTTGCGTTGCTTTTACAAGCATTCCTTTTTATTTTAGGATGGGAAATGTTTTCGGAATATTCATGATGTCTATAGTGTTCTGGATCGTCTTGATTACTATACTTTCGCTGCAGTGGTTTCTTCCTGTAAGAAGCATTATGCATAATAATTTTTTTAAGTGCCTGAAAAAATGTTATATTATTTTTATGGATAATATCCTTTTTACTATTGGGGTAGGACTTGTAAATCTCGTAAATATATTTGTTATGATATTTAGTTTGGGAATTCTTAACGGACCTGCCACAATGACAATTACCACGACAGATGCCTTGCGCCTGCGATTGTATAAATATGACTGGTATGAAGTGAATCCTGACTTAACGAAGGAGCAGCGTGCTGATGTTCCTTGGAAGGAACTGCTTGAAAAAGACCGTCGCATCTTAGGTCCTAGAGGCTGGAAAAGTTTTATCTTCCCATGGAAAGAATAGCAAAATTTATAGCATAAACCTTGTTCCATTTTAATACTATTCAAAGTTTTAAAATCCTTGTAACTTCTGATTCTTTTTGATATACTCTACAAAATTATGCGCTGTTACAATCCGGTGACAGCGGACAGGAGTTTTTAGATTTATGGAAAAAAAAGCATCTAATCAGCCAGATCATTCTTGTACTCTGGATAAAATTATCTCTTTGTGTAAGCGAAGAGGTTTTGTGTATCAAGCCAGCGAAATTTATGGTGGACAGGCTGGTGCATGGGATTATGGTCCTCTCGGTGTTGAATTTAAGCGTAATATTCAGAATGAATGGTGGCATTACATGACTCAGCTTCATGATGATGTTGTAGGTCTTGATTCTGCAATTTTCCAGCATCATACAACATGGAAGGCCTCAGGGCATGTAGACTGTTTTTCTGATCCAATGATAGACTGTCTTGAATGCCATGCAAGGCATCGTGCTGACAAGCTGATTGAAGACTGGTGCTCTGCAAACAATTTTACGACAGAAAAGCCTGTTGATACTATGACTCATGAGGAAATGAAAGCTTTTATTGACGAGCATATCAATTGTCCTACATGTGGAAGCAAGGAACGTAAATATACAGCTGTCCGTGAGTTTAACCTTATGTTTAAAACTTACCAGGGACCTATAGCAGATGAATCTCATCTTATATATCTTCGTCCTGAAACTTGTCAGGGTATTTTTACCGACTTTAAGAATATTGTACAGTCAAATCGCATGAAGGTTCCTTTTGGCGTTGCCCAGGTTGGAAAATCTTTCCGTAACGAAATTATATTTAAGAACTTTATTTTCCGTACATGTGAATTTGAACAGATGGAAATGGAATATTTCTGTAAGCCTGGTACTGAAGATGAAGTTTTTGAACGCTGGAGAAAAGATCGCTGGCAGTTCTATTTAAAGTATGGTATTCCAGAAAAGCAGCTAAAATGGCATCATCATGATAAGCTTGCCCACTATGCAAAGGATGCATACGACATTACTTATAATTTCCCTATTGGATTTGAAGAAGTAGAAGGAATTCATAGCCGTACGGACTTTGATCTTAGCCAGCACATGGAATATTCTAAGAAAGACATGAGCTATATGGATCAGGAAGATGGAAATAAAAAGTATGTTCCTTATGTTGTAGAAACTTCTGCAGGACTTAACCGTAATTTCCTTATGTTCCTATGTGAAGCCTATGAGGAGCAGAATGTTGGTACTGACGGTAAGGAAGACTACAGAACCGTTCTTCATCTTGATCCTCGCCTTGCACCTATTACTGTTGCTGTGCTTCCTCTTATGAAAAAAGATGGACTTGCAGAACGTGCTAAAGAAATACAGCATCTTTTAAAGGAAGACTTTGTTACTGATTTTGATACTTCGGGTACTGTAGGAAAGAGGTATCGCCGTCAGGATGAAGTTGGAACGCCTTTCTGCGTAACTGTCGACTATGATACGATTCAGGAAACAAAAGAAGACGGTTCTAAGAATGAACTGTTCAATACTGTAACAGTCCGCTATAGAGATTCTATGGAGCAAGAAAGAGTTTCTATTGACGATCTTGTTATGTTCATTCACAAGGCAATAAAAAACTATAAGCCTGTCCAGAGGTAATAAAGTGGAATATGTTGCACTTGGTAGAACTAATCTTCTTGTAAGCCGTACAGCCTTTGGCGCAATGAGCCTTGATTGTAATGAAATCGAAGCTTATGGAGATAAGGCTGAAGAAAAGGTTTGTTCCCTTGTGCATCAGGCTTATGATGGCGGTATCAATTTCTTTGATACCGCACATTCTACTCCGGTTTGTGAAAAACGTTTAGGTAATGCCTTGCATGGCATACGCAAGGATGTACTTTTAGCAACAAAAACTGTTGCTAACGATGCAAAAGCCTTGAAGAAAGACTTAGAAGAAAGTCTTAATGCTCTTGAAACTGATTCTATTGACTTATATCAGTTGGAAAATCCTTCATTTCTTCCTTTAAAAAATGGCAAAGACGGTCTGTATGATGCATTGCTTTCATTAAAAAATAAAGGAACAATAAGGCATTTTGGATTAGTTACTGAAAACCTTGAACTGGCTCACGAAGCTATTTTGAGTGGGCTGTATGAAACGGTACAGTTTTCATTTAATATGATTTCTAGCGGTCTTTCCGAACGCCTTGTTGCTTTATGCGATGAGTATGACGTTGGATGTATTGCAATGCAACCATTAAATGGCGGCATTGTAAAGAATATTCCTCTTGCACTTGGCTTTTTGCAGCAGTATGAAAATGTTGTACCCGTTTGGGGAGTTCATACGCAGGAAGAATTAGGACAGATTCTGTATTTTAATGACCATCCGCCTGTTATAGATGATCAATTTAAAAAAGAAGTCGAAAACATACGACTGTTTTTTAATTAATTATTTTTTAATGCTTTTTAGAGCATCTTCTACTTCTTTTTTATTTAACACCCTGATTATTTTAATTTTTATCGTATCGACTTGTATTATTTGAGGATTTCCTTCTGCATTGGTTTCTCCTAATACTTGTACAAATGGACACTTTGGATTACCTGCTGTAACGTCAACGACTTGTGCAATTTTTCCATTTGAAAGGTAAACGTATACTCCTATAGGGTAGAGAGAAATGCTGTATAAAAGAGCCTTTATTATTGTTTCTTCATATTGCCGGTTAGAATTTCTAAGCATTTCTATAAGGGCTTCGAATGTGCTTCTTTCTTCCCTATATTCACGAGGTGCAGATATAGCTTCAAAAGAACATGCAACTGCGATTATTTTTGCATAGAGAGATGTTTTTTCTCCAGTAATATGCCTTGGATATCCAGAGCCATTTACACGCTCATGATGTTCAAGTACGGCCATCTGAACGTTTGTTGAAAAATTAGCCTTTTTTAGAATATTATAGCTAACTATAGGATGGGTATTTATCATGAGCTTTTCTGGAGCCGAAAGCTGCTTGTCTTTCATATATAACTGAGGAGGAAGCAATATCATTCCTATCTCGTGAAGAAAGCTTGCTACTCCAAGTTCTATTAATCTTTCTTCCGGCATTTTTAACTGCAAGCCTATGGTTAAGGAAACGACTGTAGAACGTATGCAGTGGTTTATAAGAAAATTCTTATCAATCATGCTTGGATCGGAAATAATTCTCAATACATAACTTCTGTTTGTTTTTATGAATTCTAAAAATTTTGTAACTTCAGCAGCAATTTCTTGGTTGTTCAAGACTTTGTTAGTTGCATAGAACGTATAAACTTTATTTGCGTATGCTATGAAATCAAAGTAAGTTTTTTTTGCACGTTCAAATTCTTCTGGATTATTTACAATTAGAGTTGCTTTGCTTTCTGTTGCAGTTTTCTGATTAATGGCAGATTCTTTTGCTGGTTCCTGTGCCGGAATATTTTTTTTGATTTGTGAAGGCTTTGAAGATTCATCATTATCAAGAAACTCACTTGCATCTACAGACTCTATATTTTTTTGTATAGGAGCAGCATTAACTGTTTTTACTGCTTTTTTAGGTTCATGAATTCCATTTGTATTTTCTGTCTGCGGATTTTGAGAATTTGCACCTTCATTATGAGTTGTCCCGTTTGAATATAATTTTGTAAAATGCCATTCTGTAAGGGATTTTAAAAGAGTGCCTTCAATAGCACAATTTGCCGGAGTCAAAAGGAATGCATTATCTATATATACATTATCATTAAAGATTGAGAGTGCTTTAATTTTTTCAACGTCATACGAATTCATGAGTAACTCCTCTAATTGTATCGGCAATTTATACAATAATTATAATCATAAAGTAGAAAAAATATTAAACTTTATTAAAATAAGAGCCAAAGGCAAACCTTTGGCTCTTAACATGAGAGGTAAAAAAGCATTTCATGACAGGCGTCTGGATGTCAAAGACACGTCTGTCACGAAATGTATAAGGTAATTACTAATATAGTATTTTACACTTATTAGTATGGACCTTAATCACAATCTAATTCTATTATCGGAGTAGGGGCAAAGAACTTAACTAAAAGTTTAAAATTTAATGGAAGAAAGCGTTTTTAGATATTCCTGTATGGCTTTTTTTAGTTCTGAATAAATTATCTTACTGTAATATAATGACTTTAATTGAGGATCTGCAGGAAGGTCGGATGTTAGTTCATTTATTTTCCTTTCTGTAGGAAAAACAAGTGAAGCCGCATCCTTTGCTTCTGAATTCATTATTTTTGCATCAATTAAAGACAATTCCTTAAATACTTCATTAGCTTTTAATCTGTTTTCAATTGCCTTATTGCATAGGGAAATTCCTTTTTTAGCAATGTCATTCAATGTCCCTAAGTTTGATATAAAGGATCTATAAACTGTTTTAAAATCAGCATTATGACCATCTTTTTTTAATTCTGCAGAATTTTCCTGAGCGAATTTAAAGAATTGAATTTTCTGTTCAGATAAGTCTGGTAACGAAGTAAGGTTATTTATGTCTGCTGTAAGAATATTGTTTATGGCAAGACTTTCTTTTGTCAGCGTATAAGTCTTTATTCCTTCGCATTCAGCCTTTTTGCATGCATTTTCAAACCACCAGGAAAAAAGAGACATCCTTTTGTCTGTCAAAAGATTGTTTCCGTTATAGTCTTTTGCGTAAGATGGGCATGCACTCATAAGTGCCTGGACGCTTTGCGTTTCAGATGGCTTAGTTCTGCTTGAGGTTCTATGCTCCCTTTCTTCAAATTGGGATCCTCGGATATGAGTCTGTTTGCCAGGAAAACCTAAATCCATTCCTGCGATATATATTTCTCTTGCACCGCAGTTACGTGCAAAATCCCATGCTGTTGTAGCAACGCTGCCGCCGGCGCCAAGCTTTCCTTTTTGTCCAAGTCGTTTTTCAAAATACTGCCCTATTGGAAACATTGACGAACACAATATTATTTCTTTACATGAAAATCTAAATACAGATGGCCACGCTGCACTTTCTGTTACAAGAATTGAATTTGGAGCTGATAGAAATTCTAAATGCATGGCACATGCATATTGCGGATCTACAAGAATTATGAAGTCTGGCTCAACACCATAAGAAAGGCAGGAATGTAAGGCTGTATCAACACATATTAAAATGCTTCTTTTTTTTAGTTCTTTTAGGAACGGAAGTATTTTTTCAAGACTTGGACCTGCTGCAAGTATTACGAAAGGAAGCATTCTGGATAATTTTTTGTTTATTTCCTTAAATTTCTGAACGCCGTCTAAAGCTTGCAGGAATTTTAAATTCCTGCAGCTATTGTTAAGCCACAGATGTGAAAATTTTTCAAGGGTATTAGTATTTATGTTATCTTTTTGCTCATTTTTTTTGAGTATAGACTTTATTTCTTCTGCGTAATTTTTACAGTGAGCTGTTTGTGATGGTGTAATGAATACATAAGTTTCACTGCTTTTGTATTGAGATATAATTGTCTTTATTACATCAATAGGAGCATTTACGGCAACTGTAAGCTTCTCATGGTTAAATACAGGTGTCCAATCCATAACGTCTAAGGCCTGTATAAAGTACTTTGAATCAGGTTCTATTATGATGACGGGAACTGTTGGATATTTTTTTACAAATTCTATAGGAGCATAGCCAATTCCAAAGCTTATAAAAAGTGCTGCTTCATATGAATCTGTTGAAAATTTAGATATCAACTGCTGAGATTCTCGCTCTGGATTGTATTTTGAATGTAATGCTAGATTATTGTCAATTGCAGTTAGAGAACCATTTCTTGCAGTTTCAATCTTAAAAGGATGCCCTTCGCTTTCAAAACTTACAAAATCATTTTTTAATGTTTTGCTGAGAGCTGGAAAGCGTTTTTCAAAAAGTTCATGATTTTTATTCAAGAATGAGTTCAATGGTCATATTCTCCGTAACAGGAGTTCCTGGCAATGGATTTTGAGAAACAACCCAGCCTTCTCCATGTATAATGAAATTGTATTTCGTCTGTTCAAGTAGAGGTATTATGTCTCTTTTTGGTCTGCCTATGAAATTTGGTATTTTACTTCCAATAGCTATGGGGTCGTTTTCTATTATTGATATAGTTCCTGAATGCTCTAAGCTTGCAGCGCTATTTCTATTTAGTCCAAGGTGATCTATTATCTCATCGGCAGTTTCTGCAATTACAGGTGCAACTATGCGCCCTGCATAAGTTTCGCCCTTTGCTTTTTCTATTACTATATAAAGAATGATTTCAGGAGCCTCGACAGGAAAAATAGCAAGACAGTTTGAAAGGAAGTCTGTTTCACTATAACCGCCTTTTATAGGATCTGCCATTTGCGCAGTACCTGTTTTAACGCCGATTGAGATGTCTCCTAGGTTTGCATTGTGTCCAGTTCCGCTTTGTGCTGTAGTTTCCATGCAGCTTAATATATATTTAGCTGTAGATGCTTTAAGGACTCTTTCTTCATATTCTGATGAGTGCAAGTATTTTTCATTTCCATTTTTGTCTGTAATACGTTTTATTACAGTTAACTTAATTGGCTGTCCTTTATTTGCAAGTGTAGTTGCTGCATGAACCATTTGCAGAGCATTTACGCTTATTTCCTGTCCTATAGACATTGTAGGCTTACTTCTTGCCGACCAGTATTTGTCATCAGTGCTTTTAACGGAACCTCTTGATTCTGATGGAAGTTCTATTCCTGTCTTTTCGCCAAAGCCAAATTTGTGTATATATGAAAGAAATGTATCTGTATCTATCAATTCACTCATCTGTGCTAATGCATCATTGCAAGAGTATTTTAAAGCTTCTCTGGCAGATACCCAGCCATGATGGTCAAGGCAGGTTATGCGGAAATGCTCGCCAAGATTTGTAGTCTGCTCATATATTCCATCACACAAGAATATCTTATCAGTTGCAAATGCTCCTGAATCTATAAATGCCGCTGTTGAAAAAATTTTAAATACGCTTCCTGGTTCGTATGCAGTGGCAGCTGGCCTATCTATTGTTTCTTCTGCATTAGCAGATGTAAAGGAATTAAGATTAGCAGACGGCAGGCTTATATACGAAAGAATTTCTCCATTATGGGCATCTGCCGCTATAATCATCATGTTTTCTGCCTGTGTCTTTTCCATTGTCTTCTGTGCAATCTTTTCAAGCTTATACTGTAAGTTTGCATCAATTGTAAGGTATATGTTATCTCCATATATGTCTTCTGTTGTTTCAGCAGTAATTGGTGGTGAAAGGATGTCTTGCTGGGAATATTCAATTCCGCTTAAGCCTTTTCCATCATCTCCCATGTAACCTATTAATTGGCTGGCTAAATTATTTTCTGGATATATCCTTCCTGGAATTTTATCAAACTGGCAGAATGAAATATAGTTATTCTTTTTTACTATTTCTGACAGTTCATTGTATTCTTCTTGCGTTAGCTTTTTCTTTAAATAAATAAAGTTGCTTTCTTTGTTCATTGTTATGCGTGATGCAATGTCACTCGCATTCATGTCAAGTGTATTTGCAACTGCTACTGAAAAACCTGCTACGTTTTTAATCATTTTAGGCGTTACTCCAAAATGATAAAAATTTGTCTGTACAGCAAGAGGTTTTCCATTTCTGTCTACGATTGATCCACGTTCAATTACTGGAGGTTTTGCGGAAAAAGTTTTTTTTTGCTCTAATGCCAGTTTTGCATACTGAACATAAATTATAATAAATCCGACAGCTATCAATGACAGGACGAATATAGCTCTCCATTTTATAAAGAAAGTATTTAATTGCATAAAGCTTTTCCTAGTATATTGTAAACGGGAATAAATCCGTAACTTCGTGAATCAATGGAGTCTGCATAATTATCTCCGATTGCCAGGATAGTATTTTCCGGTACTTCAGTATAAATGCTCATAGATGCAAATTGCTCTTCAGATAGAGGATATTTTTCATTGTTCACTATTAGAGTATATCCATTATCTGATGAAAATTCCAGTGGACAGAATGCAGTTGCGGCGCATCTCTTTATGACGAGTCTGTTTTCATGCATGTATATGACTATTTCTCCTGTTTTTGGAGTATTCCATGAATAAAGCAGTATGCTGCCGAAAGGCTTTACAATGCCGTATGCAAGTTTATTTATAGCAACTGCCTTTCCATTCAGGATTGTTGGCTCCATAGAGGTTCCTTGTATATGTATAATATCTATAATGAATAATTTTAACGTCATTCCTAACATGCATCCTAAAAAAATGCAGAATAGAAATGAAAAAAATGAATTTGTACTATGACTTTTCATTCAGTTTTCTTCTCTTTATATTCTAATATCGAAATTGAATTATGTCGATATTAGATACTATGGAAGTTATAAGTTTTGCAAATACTGCTGCTGTCCGAAAAACGGGTTCAGCAAAATCTATTCCCCAGATATTTAATTATTCAACTGGATGTAAAAAAAATAGAGAATGTAATGCTAGGCATGAAAAAAAGGGATTGAATTTTGCTTATTTATTAGTTCTTCCATTCTGTGTACTGATTTCTGTATGTGTTATTTTTGCATTAAATAACTATGATAGTCATGCTCGCATTGTCAACTTTGATCTTTCTGATATTTCTGAAGAAGAATTCATTAATCAGGCAATGTTTGAATGTGCGAAGAATACTGATACTTTTTTTAATAGTGAAGGATATGTCGTTCAGGGAATAGGGGAGGCTTCTGTACATGAATTTGTATTTAAAGAACCTGTCAGCTATCAGGAATATACTGTAAAGGCTGGTGATACAATCAGTTCTATAAGCTATAAATTTGGTTTGTCTAATATTTCTACATTAATAGCCATAAATAATATTTCTAATGTCAGGTACCTGAAATTCGGACAAAAGCTTAAAATACCATCTGTTGATGGGCTTTTACATAAAGTTTCTTCAAGCGATACTCTTGAAAGCCTGAGCGTTAAATATCATGTAACTGTAGAAGATATTCTTGATATAAATGATTTAGACACAGAAGTTCTTTATGAAGGCCAGGAACTGTTTATACCAGGAGCAAAACTCGATACTAAATCCCTTCAAAAGGCTATGGGAGAATTGTTTATATGTCCTATAAAAGCTTCATGGCGCCTTTCTTCTGCATTTGGCCCTAGGCCAGATCCTTTTAGCGGAGCATCTTCCTACCATACAGGCATTGACTTGGCTTGTCCTCAAGGAACATCTGTAAAGGCTTCTATGAGCGGTACAGTCGCTTATGCAAGTTGGTCTAACGTATTTGGCAATTATGTTATAATAAAGCATATAGACGGATATCAGACTTTGTACGGCCATCTGTTAAAAATCAAGACAAAGCAAGGTCAGTTTGTCTCTCAAGGTCAGGAAATAGGTCTTGTTGGAAGCACAGGATATTCTACAGGCCCTCATCTTCATTTTACAGTATATAAGAATGGAAAACTTGTTAATCCTATGTCTGTATTGAAATAGGAAGTGCTGATGAGGCAAACTGTACGCTGTGGCTTTATTATTATTTTTAGTTGCCTTCTTCTTTTGATAAAAACCGTGTGTTATGCAGTTCCTCCTTGTACCTTTGGAGGATTAGATGTAAACATGCAGGATGATTTGCTGTTTACTATGTCTCAGGATTATAAGAGTCTGTTTCTTGCACACTTGACAAAATCAGGACTTGATTCAGATCCAAGTCCTCTTACGTGTTATCCTGAATCTATAACGCCTCTTGCATTTTCCAATTCACTCTTAATAAGAAATAAAAATGGCAGTGCTGTATATTCTCAGTCAGAAAAGTCTCTAAGATGGATTTATTCTTCTGAAGATTTCCGCACTATAAATATAAGTCCAGACGGTAAATGGATATGTTATGTAGAAAAAGAAATTTCTGGTCATGGAAAACTTATCCTTCAGAGTACAGCGACAGACATGAAAGTAGTCCTTGTAGAAAAAATTTCTATTGATACAAATGAAGTGAATGTAAAATGGTCGCCTGACAGTTCTTTTATTGTATATGAAAATTCAGGCTTTCTATATTTTTTTAATCCAGATATGGCATATAAAAATGTTATTCTTCCTGAAAAATATAGGAAAATAGGGAAAGGTTCAATACAAAATGCTGAATGGACGCAAAAGAATAGTCTTTTATATATCGATGGAGATATAATATATAAAATATTAGAGAGCGAAATGTATATACGGGGACTGTATTCTACTTTTGTAGAAGACGGTTCTGTAATTGGACGCCTGCTATATGCATTTGATTCTTCCAAAGACAGTTTTTGGTGCAATTCAGACGGCTCTCAGCTTGTAGTAAATACTGGCAATAAATTTATTACATACTGTTCAATTAATGAAAGTAAATATGATTTTGTACAGCCAATAGTCCAGCAGCCTTTAAGCATTGTTCCAGGATGTCCGTTTGATTGCAATGTCTTCTGGCAGAATGGATCTGCTCCTGTCTTATGGATTGATTACATTCGTTATTCTGATAAAAAAAAAATAAGTTCAGTATATTCTTTATATGATAAAGTTCATTTAATATTTTCTGCGAGGAATTCAATAAAGCCTGTTTTGTCTCAAGACAGAAAATATGTTGCATTTTCAGATGATGCAAATTTCCTAATATATAGCCTTGATGGGTGGAAAGAACTTCTTTCTGTTAAGGGACAGGAAATAGTAAGCGCTGCTTGGAATTCTTCTTCAAGCATTTATATTGGGGGAAAGGAATCTGTCAGATTTCTTGAATTTTCTGAACATGATTATGCTGTTAAAAAAGATGACAAAGTTCTTTTTCTTTCTGCTGTACAGAGAGCTTTTTGGCATAATGATAGAATTGTCGCCTATACATCATCTACATCTCCTGCTTATGTACATGATATAGTTATGGGAACATGGAAAGAAATTTCCCCATCTGAAGAAAATAATCCTAGTCCGAATATGTTGCAAACAAACTCAAATTTCAGAGTCTTTATCGGGGAATCTGATAATATAAACTATACGAATTCTGTTTATATTAGAACTTTGGATAAAAATGCATTTACATATCCATTGGATGGGAGGACGCAGCAGATTGTTCCATTGCGAAAAAAAGCTTCACTGGTATTTGATGCAGTGGAAGATGCAAAAGGAATCGGAAGAATACTATACACGCTTGAAAAATACAATGTTTGCGGTACATTCTTTATAAATGGTGAATTTATAAAAAGATATCCCTTGGAAACAAAACTTCTGTCAGATTCCGGAAACGTCTGCGGTTCCATGTTTTTTTGTAATGTGGATTTGCTTAACACAGCCTATAGAGTAGATTCAGATTTTATACGGCAAGGACTTGCCCGTAATGAAGACTATTTTTATATGGCAACAGGAAGGGAACTGTCTTTTTTATGGCATGCTCCGTTTAACAGCTTTGATTTATCCATAAAAGATGCCGGTTCTAAGTCTGGGTACCTTTATGTCGATTCTGATATTATTGAGGAAAATGCACTTGTCATTCCTTTATCAGTTGGAACCGCAGACAGAAATTTGGAAGCCGTTATAGTTTCCCTGATTAATGATGGCTATGAATTTGTATCCATTTTAGATTTAATAGAAAAATCAAATTCAATTAGTGAATAAATTATTTTTCCATAGAGCTTTCCGATAAAATTCGATTGCTCACTATCTCTATCAGCTACTAGAGGAACCGTTCGTAATGTTGAATTGCCTATTTTATAGGATATGGTTCCATATTTTTCTCCTTTTATAATGTTTCCAAACAGGCAGCGTGGCATTGTCACTTCTGTATGAACGTACGAAACTGCGTCTTCTGGTGAAGATCCTGTAATAAAAGGAACTGTAAATGTTTCTGAATATGCAGGCACAAGTTTTATAAATTTCTGTTTAGAACCTGCGACTCCTATAGGAAATTCATGTCCGTTATTTTTTGGATGATAATCTGCAAAATTAGAAAATGCATATTTAAAGAGTTCTAGATTGTCTGCAACCCTGTACTGATTTCCTTCTGCTGTAGAATGACCGGGACCTCGCATTGTAACTGATAAAAACCTGTTCCCGTTTCTTTCTGCTGTAACGGCAATATTATATCCGCTTTCGTTAATGAATCCTGTTTTTAGTCCATCACAGCCAGGTATTTTCCCGATTAATTTATTTGTATTATATTGTTTGACTGCAAGCGTATTTGCTTTTTCCTGCAATTCAGGGGGCAAATTTTTTGCCTGAGGATAAATCATGTATCCCTTAGAATGAAAGTTTTCAAGTGCTTCAGGATACTTATTAATATACATTCGGGCAAAGGTTGCAAACTCCTTTGCAGTCGTTATGTTTTTTTCGCTATAGCCGCTCGATTCAACGAAATGTGTATGAGGCAATTCCATTTCAGAAACAGCCTTGTTCATTCTTTTTACAAAATCATCCATGCTGTTACAGACGTAATAGGCAGCTGCAATTGAAGCGTCATTGCCGCTTGCAATGGCAAGTCCTAGCATTAATTCTTTTAATGTAACGCGATGACCCTTTCCCAAATACATTCTTGATGCATCGTAAGGTAAATTTTCTGACCAGCTTTGGGGAGGCAAAGGAACTATATCATCAAGTGATACTTCATTATTTTCTATTGCCTGGAATAATACATACATTTCAACTATCTTTGTAAGCGATGCCGGTGGAATAAGTTCTTCTGCATTCTTTTCATACAGTATGCTTCCTGTTACATTATCTATAAGGATGGCGCTTCCTGCATTAATAGTTAAATCTGGTTCTGTCAAAGAATACGGGAGCTTTGACAGATATTTAAGGGATCTTTCTGGATATAAATAATCTAAAGTTTTCTTTAGCTGTAATTCTTGTTCTGGCTGAAGATTATGTACAAAAGAATCTGCCTGCAGCAGTTTTTTTGCATCATAAATACACAGTCCGCAAAAAGTACCTAATATTGAAAGGCATATAATGAATGGTAATAGGAATTTTGCTTTGATTTTCATTGTAGACCTCGATTATGCACGGGCGCTTCTGTTCCTGAGCATTAAATCTGCAATTGTAATAGCTGTCATTGCTTCGATTACCGGTACAATTCTAGGACATAGGCATACATCATGCCTGCCTTTAATCTGTATGGTTTCTTCCTCATTTTCAGTATTTATTGTTTTTTGTTCTGAAAAGATGCTTGGTACTGGCTTTACTGCAACGCGGAACGTTATATCGTCTCCTCGGGTTATGCCGCCAAGAATACCGCCTGCATTATTTGATAAGAATACAGGTCCTTTTCTCATTTGGTCATTATTTTCTTTTCCTGTAAGTTCTGAACTGTGAAAGCCGCTGCCAAATTCAATTCCCTTTATTGCACCTATTGAGAGCATTGCATGAGCAATAAGAGCATCAGCCTTGTCAAATACAGGCTCTCCAAGTCCTGAAGGAATGCCTTTTACAATGCATTCTATTATTCCTCCTGCAGAATTGCCTTCTTTTCGCAGCTGTTCAATTTTTTCATTCATTTTATCTGCAGTCTTGCAGTCTGGAGCACGCAAAGAATTTTGTTCTATTTCTGTAAAATCTATTTTTTCACAATAAATTCCAGCAGCTGCCAGAGTATATGCCGTAATATTTATTCCGTATTGTTTTAGGAACATTGATGCTATTGCTCCTGCTGCAACTCTAGCACTTGTTTCCCTTCCGCTGGATCTTCCTCCGCCTCGATAGTCTCTGATGCCATATTTTTCAAAATATGTAAAGTCTGCATGTCCAGGGCGGAATTTATTGCTTATGTTTGAATAATCTCCAGAGTGCTGATTTTCATTTCGAATAAGAATTGCTATAGGAGTGCCTGTTGTTTTACCTTCAAAAACTCCACTTAAAACTTCTGCTCTGTCACTTTCTTTTCTGGCAGTTACTGAAGCATTGTTTTTTGCACCTGGTTTTCGTCTGTCCATCTGCATTTGCAGATATGTTTCATCAAGCGGAATTCCAGAAGGACATCCATCTATAATGCATCCGAGTCCTTCTCCGTGACTTTCTCCAAATGTCGTTACTTTAAATGCTTCCCCAAAAGTGTTTCCTGCCATGCAATTTACCTCTTGGTTCTTATCTTACTGTACTTTTTTAATCAACTCAATACGACTGTGTACGGAAAGTTTTTTGAATATATTTTTATTATGTGTTGCTACGGTTGCTGGCGAAATATTTAATTCTTCTGCAATTTCTTTATCACTTCTGCCGACAGAAATTAAAATTGCAATCTGCTTTTCTCTAGGAGACAGATTTGACTTTTCAAATAAATTATTATTGCTTATATCTATTAGTCCATCTTCTGCATCTGAATCGGAGATTATAATATTTTGGTTTTTAATTACAGCCCTATTAATTTGATTCAATACAGAATTTTTAGCCTTATATGTTGTTGATAATACAGAAGAAAGCTTGTTGAAGAAATCAATGGTAGAAAAAGGTTTTGTAATGCAGGATGAAACTCCTTCTGCGTATAATTCATGCATTTTGTTATAATCAGATGACTGTAAAATCATTATGAAAGGGATGTTCTGAAGGTTTAATGAAAGGCTGCATTTTTTAAACAATTCAAATCCTGAAAGCATAGGCATGTTATATTCTGCAATAATAATGTCTGGCTTTACATGACATTCGTTTAGAGAATTCCATGCTTCTAATCCAGTTGAATAAATTTTTATGATTCCATATTCCTGAAAAATATTTTTAAAATAAGAAATGTTAGAAAGATTATCTTCTGCTATAAAAATAGATATTGGGTCTTCCTTTATATATGAAAATGGAAGCTTTATAGGAATTGGCGTTTTATCTTTATCAAGTGCAGGAGCATAAAAAGATTCTGTACAGATAATGTCGCTTCCGATCATAGTGTTTAAGTGTTTTAAGTGAACCTTTGCTGTAAATGAGGCACCGTTTAAGACGGGTTTTATTGAAAGGTCTCCATCATAAAGCTTACAGGCTTTATGAATGATTTCAAATTCATAGGTATCTGCATTTACAGTATCTGCATTCATGTTAGATGTATATTTAATAAGAATCTTTTTCAGAAAT
The DNA here is from genome assembly GCA_024699235.1 of Treponema sp. GTDB lineage: Bacteria > Spirochaetota > Spirochaetia > Treponematales > Treponemataceae > Treponema_D. Next base: position 20,634 of record JAILPY010000207.1, read on the forward strand.
TTTTCTTCTTCTGAAGGCATTTCATTTTGGATTCTGTATGTCAATGTGTCATTTTCATATTGAAGGTTTATAAGGAGCATTGAATCTGATGAGCTCAGCTTTATTACAGATGAGGCAAGACTTGCAAAAACTAGCTGAAGTATGTATGGATTTGCCGAAACGTATTCTTCTTCTTTTACTTGAGTCTGAACGTTTAGCTTTATGCGGTTCATTTTTGCCATTGTTTCAATGTTTTTTACGTTGCTCATGAAAAAAGACAGGAGCATTATGTTCATCTCATACATGTCTTTATTCGTTCGCATCTGTAACGTTGTATTTAGAAATGCCTGGGATTTAATAAGATTAAACTGTATTAAGTTCTTTATTTCTTTACTGCCGTAAGTATCAAACTTTAGTTCAGGCATGTTCAGTGCGTTTATAGCCATTGTATTCATGTCTATGAGCTGGTG
>JAILPY010000003.1 GCA_024699235.1 Treponema sp.
GATTTTGCCTTGCTTTCTGCCTTTGCCTTTTCTAAATCCAAATTCTTTTCAGAAACCTTTCTGTCCAAATAGTTAACAACATAGGTTCTTGAAATCATTCCTATAGCACAGCCTGACAGCCCCAAAGGAATGACATTAAAAATATCGTTAATTGCAGTATTAAGAGGCTTTAACCATATAGAAACAAAAACAAGAGCAGCCATCGTACATGCAGTAAAAATATTTTTCCGTACATTTTCATCAACGATTATGATTGGCTGCAACAGCATAAAAACAAGCGGCAGTGAATAAGGAGCATACGAGCCTCTATGCAAGACAATGATATTTTCAAGCAAAAAGAAAAAGACTTGCAAGATCGACATAACCAGATACATACATAAGGTTGCAAACCTTTTAATGACTGACGGCACAAAAATGCAGGGTAAATATAATAAAGCACCGATAAAGCTACCTAAAAATAAAAAAATCCTAAAATCTGATTCTGAAAGAATTGGATTCGGAATAAAAGTAACAAATCCCAAAAAAAGAGAGATGACCATCAAGTAAAACGAAACAGACCTGAACATGCGGAAATTAAGTTCTTTTATTTCGTCTTTATACTGATGTACTGAATTAGAATTTGCTACGTTCAAATTCTTTTTTTTAATGCGAGTCATTAATCTCTCCCAATGACTTTTAGAACTAGTCATAGCATAGTGAATTGTCTTCAGAAAATCAAGCAAAGAGAAGAATTTATGGCTTTATTGGGACAGGCTGCTTTGCAATCTCCGCAGCGAATACTGTCAATACAGCTTGGATTTTTGCAGACAGGAATGTCTAACTTACATGTTTTCTGGCATGAACCGCACTTGGAGCATTTTTCTTTTCTGGAAAATCATCAAGATTTGATAAAAAACATTCATGGATATTTCTCAGACACAAAAGAACTCAGCACTCCAGGGCGGCCTTAACACTGCAGCGTTAAGGCCCTTGACTCAAGACCCTTAATGCGAATCCGTGTGGCGGACAGCGCCTTCGGCCGCTTCCCGCCGTACACGGATTCGCATTAAGTATTTTTTATTATTTCAAATCTGTGGAGGATTTTATGAAATGTTTTTCTAAGGTTGCTGCAATTCTTGCAGCTTTAATGTTGGCTTGTGCATTTATCGCATGCTCTAATGACACTTCTGATGACAAAACTGTTGTCGCTACATTCTCTAACTCTCAAACTATCACTGAGACTAGTACTGTCTACACATTCTATTCTGACAACACAGTGTCTATTAAGGATGTCGAAGGTACTGAAACCCATACATACAGTGGAAGTCCAGAAGCAACATCTGGTACAGTTACAATTGGAAGTTACACTATTACAATTAATGGCGATACGGCATCAGATGGTTCTCAAACATTATACCGTCAGTAATAAACATATCATATACTTACTGAAAATATGGTAATCCAAAAGTATTTACAAAACAATAAATAACATATCATAAAGAACGCCCGCTCTCATTTACCGAAAGCGGGCGTTTTTTTATTTTTTATGTTAAAACAATTAAGACACTTATTTACAAAAACATCGTCATATAAACTGGAATGCTCAACACAGTTCTGTCCTTCCCTAAATCTTTAGTATACACAAGATATTTATTCAAAATACGTGATGAATATTTTTCTGAAAAGGCATCAAGAGAAGCATGGGTCTTATAGCCAGATGACTTTACTTCAATCGGACATACTTTATTCTTACGTGCAAGCAAAAAATCTATCTCAAAATTATGCCGAGAGTTTTTATCTGGAAAAGTATAATAAAAGAGAGAATTTCCATTTGCTTTCAGAATCTGTGCAACCACATTTTCATAGAGATATCCAAGATTTACAGGAAGAGTATCATTCAAAAGTTTTTCATAAATGACGTTTTCCGTAAAGTCTTTATCAGCAAAAAGCATGGTTGTGAATAACCCTGTATCGCACACAAACAGTTTGAAATTCTCCAAATCTTTTGTTCTTGAAAGACCTGTATTAGGATCATCAGATTTATAGGATACTAGAATTGTTTTGGAACTTTCCATTTCAGAAATAAGTTCAAGAACTGTTGAATTTCTCTGACTAGAAAGCACTGATGACACTTGATATCTGGATGCATTTTTTTCAAGCTGGGCAGGTATCGATTTAAATAGAAGCGAAGCTTTACCAGTTGAATCTATTTTCATAAAATCCGATTCATACAATTTCAGTATCTCACGTTTTTCCTCATCAACAAAACGCATATTGTTTGTTTCGAGATAAGTACTGACAACCTTTGGCATTCCACCTATCAGCATATAAAGCCTAAAGTCGCGCATCAGCTTACGGTTCAAATCATCACCTAAAGGATGATATTTTTCAAAAGATTCCCTAAGCAGATTTATTGTAACACTGTCTCCAAGAGCCCATTTAAATTCTTCATAATCCATTGGATACATTTGAATGGAGCGTTCTTCACTTGGAATCAGGATATCTTTAATATTCTTCCTAATTGAGATAAGCGAGCCTGTTTCCATGTAATCATAGCGATGATCGTAAACAAGATGTTTTATAGCCTGCCGTGCTTTCGGGCAGAACTGAACTTCATCAAAAATTATAAGGCTTTCACGGTTATGCAAATCTTTTTTATAAACCAGCTGAAGCTGCATAAAAATATAATCCAAATCTGATACATCATCAAAAAGAGTCATTACAGACGCAGGGGCTTTTGTAAAATCTATAAGAATATATGACTTGTATTCGTTTTTAGCAAATTCTTCAACAATAGTAGACTTGCCAATGCGACGTGCTCCCTCTACAAGAAGAGCGGTTTTCCCGTCAGATTCCTTTTTCCATTGAAGGAATTTATCATATATTTTGCGTCTGAAAGTCATATAATCCTCAAAATCGTTAATTTCATAACAACAAAATACTTCAAAATCGTTAATTTCACAAGTTACTTTTCCTTCAAAATCGTTAATTTTAGTCAAAAAAATGTACCACTCCACGCGAGGCGGCCTTAACACTGTACAGTGTTAAGGGTCTTGACTCAAGACCCTTAACGCGAATCCGTGTGGCGGACAGCGCCTTCGGCTGCTTCCCGCCGTACACGGATTCGCATTAAATATTTTTTTATTTCAAATCTGTGGAGGATTTTATGAAAAGTTTTTCTAGGTTTGCTGCAGTTCTTGCAGCATTAATGCTGGCATGTGCATTCATTGCATGCTCTAATGACAGTTCATCAAGCACAACTACTGCAACGCCAAGTTTAGCCGCATTCGTACAGGCTGATGCAAGCAGTTCATATGATCACAGAGCCCCTATATATAAATTTTGTGCAAACAATGTATTTGAAATGATTGATTTTGAAGGTAACAGTGGGAGCAATTTTTCTACAAGTACAGGCACCTATACTGGAGATGCTACCAGCAATGGCTCTGTTGATATTACAATTGAAGGAACGACATTCACATTTACAATTACCGGCAATAACGCAACTGAGACTGCAAGCTCTAATACTTTTCATAAAATAATTGCTGCTTTCCGTTATGATGCTCCTAACGGCGGCGTCGACAGCTGGGTTAGATGTTATCCAGACAATACTGTACAGGCTTATATTGTCTCTGACGTTACTTTTGAACTAAGAGGAACTTATACAGGGGATCCTACAACTGACGGTAACGTTACAGTTACAATTACTGCTGTTTCTAATAATGCAAAAAACAGTCTTGTAGGCCAAACAATGACTTACCCTATTACAAACTCAGGAAATACCCTGACATATACAGATGACCAAGGCACAAAAGTATTTACCAAACAGTAAAGTACATTCCACTTAGGCAAGTCCGCTCTCATACCGAGAGCGGGCGTTTTTTATTCATACAGATCTTGCAATTCATACAAAATCAAGTCCTCTTTATATTCTTCATCAATATCCTTAAATCCATTCCTTGAAAAAAATCCATATTTCCGGCAGGAAAGTCCACATGCATTCACCTGCTGAATTTCTTTCCATATAAGAGCCTTATCTAACGGAGAAGAGCGGAATTTTGCCTCATAGAAAACATAAGAACCATTGCATTCAGTCACAATATCAAACTCACCGTTCTTTTTATTTTTAGCATCGTCATAGTAATATTTTCCAATGCGCTCAAAACCATACTCCAAACAACCTTTTTGATTTTCGCGAATAAGGAACTGAGTGCATACCTGCTCAAAAGCTTTTGGCACATAAGATTCATCAAAGTCCTGAGCTATGAATCTGTCAAAAAAAGTATCGCTGTTCATTACATTCAATCGGGATAAATTCCTATAAATATATTTAAAATAAAACATAGTAAGCTGGTCGCTTACATAGTATCCTGATTTTTTCCTGTTGTTTTCATCATTGATTGGAGACTTTTTTTCCACCACATCCATTTTTATAAGTTTATCGAGAACATCTGACAAAGCAGGGGAACTTGACACTTTAGACTGAGCAAGAATATCGGCAAATTTTACAATTCCTTTTGCCAAGGCTTCAAATACTTCATAGGCATTCTGCATCTTTGAAATTTCAGATTTCAAATACATGGTCACTTCATTTTCCAGCCTGCTTGAAGGACTTGCAATCAAATCTATTATATTTTCCCTGACAGTTTTTTTAGAATCAATCAGTCGGTTGTAATACGGAATTCCTCCAAACACAGAATAAAGCCGAACTTTATCTTCATAAGAAAAATCCTTGTAAAAAAGGGAGGATTCATAATAATCCATAGCCTTAAGGTTTATTATCACATCAAAACGACCGAACAGAGGATTTTCTTTTTCAAGAAGAGATTGCATTGTTTCTACATAAGAGCCGCAAAGCACAATCTTAAGCATAGAGTCATTTTTATTGCCGTCAATCAAATTCTGAATAATATTGTCCAGTCCTGAAACAACCTTTCTAAGATACGGATATTCATCGATTACAAGGACTGTCTTTGCTGAACAACTTTGCCTGTATAAAAAAGAGAGTATAGATTCAAAATTTTTAAATGCAAGTGGGGGCATATTCAATGCTTCTGAAAGGATATCAGAAAAGCTTTCTACATTGTTTTCTTCAGAAGTTTCCTTACATTCATAATAAATTGATTTTATTTCAGGATTCATCTTTAGGCTTTGTTTTAAAAGTTCTGTTTTACCTATACGCCTGCGTCCGTATACAAGCCCAGCAAATTCAGTGCTTGCATTGAAAAAATCATTAAGTATCTTTATCTGCCTATCTCTTCCTATAAATTTTGATTCCATTACAGTTCCTCTCAATAAGTATACGTATACTTTTACAGCATGTCAATTTACTCGGTTTAAACCGACTCAGTTTTATCCGAGTAAACCCGACTTCGGCAAAGGGAACATACACAGGAAGCGTAACATATTTGAAGTACACTTCAGTAACGACCTAAAAACAACATGATGAATATTTTTCTGAAACGGCATCAAGAGAAGCATGAGTCTTATAGCCAGATGACTTTTCCATTGAAGGAATTTATCATATATTTTGCGTCTGAAAGTCATATAATCCTCAAAATCGTTAATTTTAGTCAAGAAAATGTACCACACCACCCCAGGGCGCCCTTAACACTGTACAGTGTT
>JAILPY010000085.1 GCA_024699235.1 Treponema sp.
AGAATCAAAAGAAGAAAAAAGAATCGAATGGAAAGATAAAATAACTTCTTTCAAAAAAATGGATGTACGCAATGCTCAGGGTAATTTTTTTCCTTCACTAAAGGCACAGGCAATGAACATGAAAATTGGAGAGGGACTAGAAATTATACAGAGATTTGAGCCTCTTCCATTATATGAAGTTATGGATGGCCTAGGATATGAAAGATTTACAGAAAAAATTAATGACAATGAATGGCATGTCTATTTTTACAGAACAAAATTAGACAGCACAGGTGCAGACATACCATTCCGTCCTGCAGCTCTATTAAATTTTCCTATTATTGATGAAGATTTAGGAAATATCACTGTAAATTTCTGGAATATAACATGGAATAACAATAGAAGGCACCTACCTTATGAAATAAGACTCTTATTATCTCTTACAAATGCAGTAGGAGCTGGAAGGATGAGGCAGGCAACAAGAGAATTAGTAAAAGCATATATACATGGCATTGACAGTGCTGCCTTAGATGATGTATTTGAACTAATTGCATGGAATCAAGGGATAGGTTATTTTGCTTCTGAAATAGGACAGTCAGTATTATTTAAGGCATACAAACACATTAAAAACCGAGAAAAAGCAAATATTTCAAGGAATATAATCTGTACAGAACTCATGGATATGTTTGGTGAAAAAAATCCTGATGTAAAAGTATAAATTTCAAGCAATAAGATTTTTCAGCATGGCCTCATTTTCCCATAACTAATTCATAACTTTTTCTTGTAAGATCGCATAAGCTATTAAAGTCCGAAACTGAAGTAAGAAGGACAGTTACCCAATATTTCTTATTCATGTGCCATGCTGGAAAAACAGATTTATTATCTATAAGGCTTGATACGGATTCTGCCTTTAAATTTACAATAAAAACTTTTTCATCTGTTTCAAATCCAAGACGATTTAATGGAATCTTCATAACAAGGGCAAACCACTTTTTATTTGGACAGCGGAAAACTTCATAATCAGGTTCACCATCCCAAGGGAATTCTCCCTTAATGCAAAAGTTGTTTTCAAGCCATAAAACATACTGTTCCTTTATATCTTCACAAAAGAAACATTTTTTTCTGATTTGGTCCATTAATGCATAGATTTTTTCCCGAAGACTACAGACAAACCTTCCATTCGACTTTTTTACGTCAAGCAGTATGAATTTTTCGTTCGTTTCATTTTCAATGACATCTACAGAAATATTCGACTCAGATATAATAACCTTTGCATAAAAATCACTATCCAAATCTTTTTTGAGCAGAAAAGAATTTTGCTGCTTTTCAAATCCAAATTCTATAAGCCTATCTTGGGCAGGAACTGATGTATGTAAAATATAAGAAAAATCCATTTACCTTATATAATAACACAAAATTTAAGGAAATTATTATTTTTATGAAATTTTACCTTCTATTTAACAATACTGACATTAACTTACAGATTGCAAAAATTGTAATATTTATAATCACTATAGTAGAACCTACCGGAGTTCCTCCGAGTATTGAAGCAAATATTCCCGTTACAGCCCCAAACACAGAAATAGTACAGGATGCAATAATCACATGCTTAAAGCTTTTAAAAAGCATCATTGAAGAAATTGCAGGAAATATAATTAGGGCAGAAATTAAAAGAGATCCTACAAGATTCATTGCAAGAACAATTATCACTGCTATAACGGCAGCAAGGATAATATTAAGCAGTCGAGTCTTTGTTCCACAGGCAAATGCAAAGTCTTCATCAAAAGTAATGGCAAAAATTTTATTGTAAAAAAATATAAAAAATAAAATTACAAGAACTGAAATTATTATAGAAATAAGCATGTCAGCCTTAGTCAGCGTAAGAATAAGAGTAGATCCAAATAAAGTACTGCATACGTCACCGGAAAGATTTGAAGGAGGTGAAAATATATTCATTAAAAAGTAACCTAAAGCCAATGCTCCTACAGAAATCATTGCGACACTTGCATCCCCTTTTATTTTTGAACTCTCTTTCGCACATAAAATCAATACTGCGCACAAGACCGTAACAGGAAGAACAAAAATCGTATTATTTGTCAACTTTAAAACCGAGGCAATAGCCATAGCCCCGAAAGCTGTATGAGAAAGTCCGTCTCCTATATAAGAAAAGCGCTTTAATACAAGAGTAACTCCCAGTAATGAAGATGCCAATGCAATCATTGTTCCTGCTAAAAAGGCATAACGGACAAAAGAAAAACCAAAATATGTTCTTACAGTTTCAAATAATTCAGTCATTTTTACCTCCGTTGAAAGTAATCTCCCATGATTTTCCAAGCTTTAGTATCTTATTTCCATATTCAGAAGCAGCATCCAAATCATGGCTGATTGTAATTACTGTCATGCCATCTTTATTTAATTCATAAACAAGCTTATACATAGTTTCTGTAATTTCGCTGTCGAACCCTTTTGCAGGTTCATCAAGGACAAGTACAGAACTGGCGGCGCACAGAGTACGGGCAAGAAGAACTCTCTGCTGCTGTCCGCCAGACAGCTCCTTGAAACCTTTCTTTGCAAAATTCTGAATTCCAAGCCTTTCCATATTTTTTCTGGCATTTAGCACTGCACTTTTTTTGTAAAAAGGAAAAAGGCCGAGACTTGACTGGCAACCAGAAATTACAATTTCCCAAACAGTTGCTGGAAAAGTTTTTTGTATTTCGCTTGCCTGAGGCAGGTAACCAATACCTTTTCTATTCCATTCAGAGGAATATTCAATGCTTCCGTCCAGCGGCTTTATGAAGCCTAGCAGAGTCTTCATTAAAGTGGACTTCCCGCTGCCGTTTTCACCAATTATGAAAAAGTAATCACCCTTCTCTACCGAGAAATTCAGATTTTCCTGTACGATTTTAGAACCGTACCCTACGCAAAGATTTTTGCATTCCAATAGAGCCATTTTATGTCCTGTTTTTATCTGAGGGCTTTTCTAAGCACCTCAAGATTGTTTTTCATTGCAGAAATATAATTTCTGCCGGAATTTATTTCCTTCTGAGTAACGGATTGCAAAGAATCCATCTCAAGGATTTCCTGATTTTTATTCTTTGTATTGGATACAATTGTCTTTGCAATCTTCTTATCACTCTTTTCTATGGTAAGGATTGCCTTAAGTCCAAGCTCATCAACTTTCTTTGCAAGGAACATTACTGTTTCAAAGCTTGCTTCTGACTCTGCACTGCATCCAGCAAAAGCTGCAAAATATTTTAAATTATAATCATCTGTAAGATAACGGAATGGGAATCTGTCACCAAAGAGGACAGTATCCTTAGTTGCAGAAGATATAACTTTTTCATACTCAGCGTCAAGACTTGAAAGCTGTCTTACATAAGAAGCTGTATTTGCTTTATATGCACTTGCATTTGCAGAATCAAGTTTCTGTATCTTTTCAGAAAGAGATTCAGTAAGTACAATGGCATTCTTGATTGAAAGCCATACATGCTCGTCATATTCAATTTCTTCACCATGTTCATGATCATGTCCATGTTCATGATCGTGTCCATGCTCATGATCGTGTCCATGCTCATGACCGTGACCATCGTGACCCATAACATTTTCAAGACATTCCTTTGCGGACAGTTTAGAGTCAACAAAGAATGGGTTAGATTTAGTTGTTACAAGTTCTTCGAAGTTATTGTTTCCAAAATAAATATGGAAATGGGCAACTTCTTTTGCAGGTTCGTGTCCATGATCATTGAGCATTACATATTTAGGAGCCTTTTTATCTGTTGCTTCAAACTTATAACGAATACTTGAAATTTTTCCTTCGTCATTTTTCTTTGTTGCAAAACCTGCATACTTATATTTACCAGTTACAGACTTGCCGTTATCATAAACAAAAGTAATTTTATTACCTTTAATTTTGACAGTCTTTACTCCGCAGTTCCATTTTTCTTCAATTTCATTTCTTGATTCTTTTTCTGAGATTCCTTTTTTTTCAGCCTGATGTTCAACATATTCATCAAGGGCTCCGCTCATAAGATGAGGATACAAAGACTGCCATTCACCATTAAATTCTGATAATTTTCTTGGTAAAATGTCTTTTTCTGTAATTTCTTCATCATGAGAATGTTCATGATGATGCTCATCTGCATGCTCATGATCATGATCGTCGTGATCGTGATCTGCATCATGATGTTCATCTCCATCATGGTGATGATGATGTTCCATGCCTTCAACAAGTTCTTCGACCTGAACCTTATCGCCAAGAACTTCCAGCATATTTACAACAGTCATATTCTTATTCTTAGCATTAGAAACGGCTTTTTCAACCCAGCCATCGCTTTCACCGCCAACATAAACAAGCATGTCGCATGTTGAGATTTTTGCAATATCCTTAACAGATGGCTGATAGCTATGCAAGTCAGTTCCATTGTTCTGAAGCAGCGTTACATTAAAGCCTGAAGCCTTGTCTCCAAGAACATTCATTATCCAGTCATACTCTGGATATGTAACACAAACGATTGATTTTTTTGCAGCAAAAGCACCTGCTGATAATGTCATAAGAAATGCAATCAATAATGATCTTATTATTTTTTTCATTTTATCCTCTTTTTATTACAAGTTATGAAGCAAGACACTGTTCCAGTCTGGAAACAATCTTTTCTTTATCATAATTTTTTCCAATAAATACTATCTGATTTCTTCTGTCTCCATACTCAGGATCCCAGTTGTCCCTAAGATATTCATCATCTTCAAGACATTCCTTCTGAGTGGATTCATCTAAGGCTGCAACCCAATAAGCAACAGCCATTACCGAAGTATTTCTTCCTGCCTGTTCAAACAAAAGAACATCCTTCGGCCTATCTTTAAACCAGATATACCCTTTTGCCCGTATAAGTTCTTTTGGAAAATCGTCATTTATAAAGTTTAAAAACTTTTCTTCATCAAATGGTTTCTTATATTCATAAGCAAAGCTTGAAATTCCATATTCATCTGTAAAGCCGCGGTTAGTATCAGAAAGAGAATTTATTGCCTTCTGAATTGCAGATGAAGAATCTACCATATCATAATTGAATTTTTGAGTAGAAGTAATTCGGTCAATCTCAACCTTGCCCTGACTTGTCTTAATGATTTCTGCCTTAGGCTGAAAATCACGGATAATATTAATTACCTGTTCAATCTGAGTTTCATTAAGCAAGTCTATCTTATTCAGAACTATTATGTTACAAAACTCTATCTGATCAACAATTAGAGTCGTAACATCATTTGATGAAAGATTATTTTCATCTTTTTCATCATAATTCTGCAAGTCAGTCAGGAATTCTCGGTAAATGCGGTCTGCATCAACGACTGTGACAATGTTAGAAAGATAAACATTTGTTTCAGGATTGTCTTCTTCAAAGGCAAGGAATGAAGCAGCAATTGCTCCAGGATCACTGATTCCAGATGCTTCTACAAAAACAGTTTCAATAGAATCATTATCTGAAATCCTTTCTACCTGATGTATGAATTCTTCACGCAACGTACAGCAAATGCATCCATTCTGCATTTCATACATTTCACTCTGAGCAACGGCAGAACCATTCTTTTTAATTATGGCAGCATCAATATTTATGCTTCCCATATCATTTACAATAAGGGCTACCTTTCTTTTTTCCTGACGAAGTATTTCATTCAGTAAAGTTGTCTTTCCTGAACCTAAATATCCTGTAATAAGGGTTACTGGCTTTTTATTCATTTTAATTTTCCTGTTAGTAATTTATTTTTGAAAAAGCATTATCAGAATAAATCTGAAAAACAGGAAATCTAATCATTTAACCGTATTTTCTGAGAAATAAGAGTATCGGCTTTTAAATTTGATTTACATAAAAAGGAATTATTATGCCTTTCAAAATTTTTTAGGCATAACAATGCAGAAGACGATGCAAGTGCATAGCTTAAAAGCTTAATATTCTGAACGGCAATCTGCATAACATGACAGATTGGACAGTCTTCTCCTGAACATTCATGATGGCTTTCGTGAGCAATGTAAAAAACAGAATATACCGTAAATATAAGAAACAGAACTGCCATAAAAGTCCTAAGCCTTGAGAACTTATTGCTGTTTAACTTAAAGCTTAACTGTTTCTGCATTTCTGGCAAATTCCATTTAAAGAAGAAAGATTCAGGTTAATCTGAAGTCCTAAATCTTCAGAAATTGATTTTAAATATTCTTCAGTCTTTTTATCTGAAAGGTGAATAACAGAACCGCATTTGCAACACTGAAAATGAATGTGTTCCGTACAATTACACTCTTCTTCTGTAGCCTGATATATAAAACCGTCAGAAACCATTGACTTATGCTTCATAAGCTGACCGTTTTCAGTCATTTTATCTAAATTCCTATAAACGGTTGTCTTGTTGACATTAACGCCATGCTCTTTTAGAAACGCAGACAGCTCTCCTGCTGTAAATCCGCATTCCATTTTCGTCTTTATAAACTGAGAAATTAAGTCTGTAGTCTTAGTGTGATACGACTTTTGCAACATAGTTGCATTTTATACAGTAAAATTATTTTTATGTCAATATAAATTTAATTTTTATATAATAATTATAATTGGGCATTTGACTATGAAAACTAGAATTACTCTTGACATACATCACTTTTTCCTAGAGAATTCTAAGACATATATGCAAGGCTTAATACTGAACGGTACAAAAAACATTTTCGAAGTAGAATGCGATGACGGCATTATAAGGGACTGTTCCATCAAGGGAAAGATTTTAAAATCCAGCAGGGGATATTATAATCCCTTAGCACCAGGCGACATTGTAAAAATTGATGATGCAACATTGGAAGAAGATAAAGGCCTTATCCTTGAACTTGTGCCACGTAAAAATGAATATGTCCGATGGAATGTCAAAAAACGCCAGCCACAGTTGCTTGCAGCAAACCTTGACTATCTTCTTATAGTAACTACACCAGACCAGCCTCCTTTCAGGCCTCATTTTATAGACAGGGCGCTTGCACAGGCAGAATACGAAAAGATTACGCCTGTAATAGTTTGCAATAAATATGATCTGCCAGCAGCAAAAGATGATGATTTTCAAGAACAGATTGCAGTATGGGAAAAAGCTGGCTATACAGTACTTCGTTTAAGTGCAAAAACAGGAGAAGGCATGATGGATCTTGCAGATCTTTTAAAAGACCGACTGACGGCACTTGTAGGGCAAAGCGGAGTCGGCAAAAGTTCAATAATAAATGTCCTTGATAATAATGTTGTACTTAAGACAGGCAGCCTGTCACAGAAATACGGACGGGGATGCCATACGACTACAAAAGGCGCCCTAATGCACATAAAGATTGACGAAGCCCTGACTGGAGGCCTAAGAGGCGTAACGGCAAACATTATAGACACTCCAGGGGTAAGACGATTTCTTTTACATGACATCAGTGCAGAAAACCTTGCCCTATATTTTAAGGAATTTATTCCTTTTCTTGGCAAATGCACATACGGAATGAGCTGTTCTCACAATTCAGAAAAAGGATGCGCTATCAAACAGGCTGTTGAAGAAGGCCACATAAGTCCCCTTCGCTATGAAAGCTGGAAGCGTATGAATGAAGAAATAAAAACCGGCAGCTGGGAAGACTGACATAATAAAGAGTTTCATTAAACTGCTAAGGTTCAAATTTTTCCGGGTAAGGAGCCTCAATCTCCATAATTTCTTTTGTTACAGGATGAGGAAATAAAAGACTTCTTGCATGAAGCATAATCCTGCAGTTCAATACATCAAATCCTTTTGTTCCACCATACAATTCATCTCCAATAATTGGGAGTCCAGAAAGAGAAAGGTGCACTCGAATCTGATGCGTCCTTCCTGTTAAAAGCCTACAGTCAATATAAAACAACCCGTTCTTTCTGCCGGCAACAAAAAAATCTGTATGAGAATGAAGCCCTCCCCTATCCTTTGAAAGAATCCCCATCTTACAGGCTTGAGATTTAGGACTTACCCTTCCGATATAATTATCTACACTAAATGAATCAGGAACAGTTTCTGTAAAAGACTTGCGCTTTGAAAAAGTCTCCGTTAATGTACAGACTGCACGGTAAGTTTTTTTTGCTGAATGACGTTCAAACATATCATGCACTTCAGAATTGACAGAGCGAGTTTTAGTAAAAAGCAGAACACCGCTTGTTTCCCTATCCAATCGATGCATAATGCCGGCATAAGGAGGATTTCTCAGTGAAGGATTTTTTTTCCAAAGATAATCCACAACAGCCTGATGCATATTTCCCCTGCCATTTACAATAGTTTCTTCAGTAGGCAGAAAAGCTGGCTTATTAACAACAATCAAATATTCGTCTTCAAAAAGGACGTTCTGCTGTGTCAAAATAAAATCAATATCATCTGGTTTCTTTTCATAAAAGAATTTACATTCATCTATAGAAGCCGCAACAACAGCCCCTTTATGCAAATCATACGATGGAACCCTACACTGGAAACCGTTAACAAGAATATTACCAGACATAATAAAGCGACGAATCTTACTATTAGAAATGTCTCCCGACAAAAGCAAAGGAATTTCTTTCCGTAAAAATACATCAAGCCGGCATGGTTCCGAAACTGTCCAGTTTTTCTTTATCATGCATGTATCATACATGATATGAAAAGTATTTTCCATAAAAATACATAACATATTGTAGAAAACTCAATAATATGCTAGTTTATTCCACATAACAGTAATCGGTGCCGTTCTATAATCTTGAACATGAATATAAGAACGGTTAAAAGGGAAACAGGTGAAAATCCTGTGCGATCTCGTCACTGTAATACAGGAGTGAATGCACGCCAGTCCTATATATAAGGAAAATTAATCACTGAGCTTTATGCTTGGGAAGATTGTGCAGACACGAGGATTGTTAAGTCAGGAAACCTGCCGGTTATAATAGTACAGGAAGCATTCCAGACCACGAGTAATTGGTTGTACTGATAGCGTAATATTCTCTATCTTTTTGGAATAATGCCCTGACTATATCTATATATGGATATATCAGGGCTTTTTTATAAGGAAGTATAATATGATGAAAAAAAATGTACAGACATTAGCAGCTGTTATAGCAGGAATTGCATCACTAGCTATAATGACAGGCTGCAGTAAAAAGGAAGTAGCAGTGGACAATCAGGCAGAAGCAGACAAAGTCGCAGCATTGATAGATGCCATTTACGTACAGGAAAGGACAGATAAGACAGACGAACAGTGCTTAGAAGCAAAAAAAGCATGGGACGCCCTTACAGACGAACAGAAAGAACTCGTTTCTGGAGAAAGTTCTGACCCAGATTATTTTGGCAGAGACACAGGAGACGCCTCTCTCGACAATCCTTTAAATCAAGACAATATCGGAGAAAACGAAATTCTTGTAGTAAGCTTTGGCACATCATTTAATAACAGCAGAATTGAAGATATCAGTAACGTAGAAAAAGCCATTCAGAAAGCAAATCCTGACTGGACAGTCAGAAGGGCATTCACAGCACAGATTATCATTAACCACATACAAGCCCGTGACAATGAAAAGATTGACAACATGACGCAAGCCCTAGAACGAGCTGTTGCTAACGGCGTAAAGAATTTAATTATCCAGCCAACCCATTTGATGCATGGCGCTGAATACGATGAACTTAAAAATGCAGTTGAGCAGTTTGAAGACAAATTTGATTCAGCTGTTATTGCAGAGCCGCTTCTTGGACAAGTAGGAAAAAATGCATCAGCAATCAATGCAGATAAAAAAATTGTAGCACAAGCAATTACAGCACAAGCTGTTAAAAATGCAGGATTTACTACAAGAGAAGAAGCAGAAGAAAACAAAACTGCATTTGTATTTATGGGACACGGAACGTCACACACTGCAAAAGTAAGTTACAGTCAGATGAAAGCTCAGATGGCAGAACTGGGATATGACAATGTATTCATAGGAACAGTTGAAGGAGAGCCAGAAGAAACAGCATGTGAAAATGTTATTGAAGACGTAAAGAATTCTGGCTACAAAAAAGTAATCCTAAGACCTCTTATGGTAGTTGCAGGAGATCATGCAAACAATGACATGGCTGGAGACGATGATGATTCATGGAAAAGCATGTTTACAGCTTCAAAGGCATTTGACAGCATTGAATGCCAGATTGAAGGATTAGGAAGAATAGAAGCAATCCAGCAGCTTTATGTAGCACATACAGAAGAAGCAAAAAAAAAAGTAAATTAGAAGACGGCATATATACGGCAGCATTCAAGACTGACAGTTCAATGTTCCATGCAAATGAAACTTGTAACGGAAAAGGAATGCTGACCGTAAAAAACGGCAAGATGAACATCCATGTAAGCCTTGCCGGAAAAAGCATACTGAATTTGTACTGCGGAACAGCATCTGATGCAAAAACAGATGAACAAAACTGGCTGCATCCGACAACAGATACTGTTACCTATGAAGACGGAACGACAGAACAAGTCTTCGGCTTTGACATCCCAGTAAAAAAAATCGACCAAGAGTTTGACCTTGCCCTTATAGGAAAAAAAGGCATCTGGTATGATCATAAAGTAAAAGTCTGTGATATAGTAAAAAAAAACTGAATGACGGTAATTATTCCGTTATAGTGCAACTGGAAGGAGGTTCTGGAAAAGCAAAAATCCAGAACCCGTCTGAACTTACTGTAAATAAAGGAATCTATACACTTACGCTGACTTGGAATAGCAAGAACTATGACTATATCATTTCAGATGGCATAAAATATATAGCCGCTATAAACGATGGAAAATCCACTTTTAACATTCCAATACAAGACATTACAAAACCTTTAAAAATAATTGCTGATACTGTAGCAATGAGCGTCCCTCATGAGATAGAATATACATTAACATTTAAAGTTGCAGACGCAAAAAATTAGGAAAAACCATCATGAAAAAAATATTTGTGCTTTTGATTTCATCAATATTAGCATTCTCTTCATGCATTGCAAAGCATGATATTTCTGTCAATACAGGCAGCATTGACTTTTCTTCACTTAATAAAACAGAACATATCAATTTAAAATACGCAACACAGTTTTCAATTGATAAATATGAAGACTACGCTCTAATATCGCTCGCCAATAATGACACGTTTTTACTAGTTCCACAGGATAAAGCAATACCGATTAATGTCCCTGCACAAATAACAGTACTGCAACAGCCGCTCGATAAAACATATCTTGTTTCATCTGCAGTTATGGATTTCATAGCAAAAATCGGTGCAACAGACTGCATTAAATTTTCAGGGATAAAAGAATGTGACTGGTATATTCCTGAAGCAGTACAAGCCATGAAAAATGGAAAAATTCAATATGCAGGAAAATACAGCAGTCCAGACTATGAACTTTTGATGGAAAAAAACTGTTCGCTTACAATTGAAAATACAATGATCTATCACAAACCTGATGTAAAGGAAAAACTCGAAGAACTTGGCATTCCTGTACTTGTAGAACGTTCTACTTATGAAAACCATCCTCTAGGCAAACTTGAATGGATAAAACTTTACGGAATCCTTTTTAATAAAGCTAAAGAGGCAGAAGAATATTATGAAAAAAAAATCAGCGAACTCGAATCTATTATGCAGTCAAAGAATACCGGTAAGTCAGTTGCTTTTTTTTATGTAACTTCTCACGGTGCTATAAATGTAAGGAAGCCTGGAGATTACATTTCAAAAATCATATCACTGGCAGGAGGTACATACACTCCGGAATATATAGATATTGAAGAAGAAAATGCACTTTCCACATTCAACATGCAGATGGAGGATTTCTACGCTTCATGCATAAATGCAGACATAATAATATATAATAATAACATTGCAGAAGATATAAATAGCAAGCAAGATCTGATTAACAAAAATAATCTGTTTGCTGACTTTATGGCAATAAAAACAGGGAATGCATATTCAGTAGGAAGACAATTTTTTCAGGAATCAACAGCCATGTCGGAATTTATGCAGGACATACATACAATAGTAACAGATTCCAAAGTCCCTCTAAAATGCATGAAAAAATTAGATTGAAAAGAGACTGATTTATGAATAAAAGATTTTGTCCTGTATTAATAATTATGATAATAATCTTAATTATACTTTTTTTTTGGAATGTTTGTACAGGAAGCGTAACCATTACTATCCCAGAAATAATAAGCATACTCACTGGAAAGACGGGCAACATTACACATCAAAGGGTTATATGGAATATCAGGCTGCCAAGAATTATTGCAGCCATAGTATTAGGCGGCTCACTTTCAGTTTCAGGTTTTCTGCTGCAGACATTTTTTGGGAACCCTATAGCAGGACCTTATGTATTGGGAATTTCATCAGGAGCAAAGCTTGCTGTTGCTTTATCGATGATTTTCTTTTTAGATCATGGAATTACATTGAGTGCCTTAGGAATGGTATCTTCAGCTTTTATGGGCGCAATGCTTTCCCTCTGCATAGTACTGCTCCTTTCCATCAAAGTGCACAACATGTCTGTACTTATAGTATGCGGAATCCTGCTGGGCTACATCTGTTCTGCAATTACTGATTTTTTTGTAACATTTGCCAGCGATTCAAATATTGTCAATTTACATAATTGGGCGGTAGGAAGTTTTTCAGGAACAAACTGGACCGATGTAAAGATAATGACAAGCATTATAGGTCCCGTCACCATGCTTTCTTTTCTTTTGTCAAAGCCAATAGGAGCTTATCAGCTAGGGGAACGGTATGCCCAAAACATGGGCGTAAACATCTTATTCCTTAGAATCACATTAATCCTGCTTTCCAGTCTGCTTTCTGCATGTGTTACAGCTTTTGCAGGCCCAATATCATTTGTAGGAATTGCAGTGCCACATCTCGTAAAAACAGCAGCAGGAACAGCAAGACCCATAATTCTTATTCCTGCATGCTTTGTGGGAGGGTCTATAATTACATTATTATGTGACGGTATTGCACGCTCACTATTTTCACCAACTGAATTAAGCATTAGTTCTGTAACGGCATTTTTTTTAGTTCCCGTTGTAATATATATGATGCTTGCCAAACAAAGCAGGAGGTAATATGGAAAACCTTCAGACAGAAAAACTTTCAGTAGGATACAGTAAGGAAGTAATAATACAGAATATTACTTTTAAAATTAAAAGCGGAAAAATTTTAACAATCATAGGCCCTAACGGTTCTGGCAAATCTACAATTTTAAAAACCCTTACGCACCAGTTAAAGCCAATAGATGGAAAAGTTTCTGTCTTAGAGCAGGATATGCATAGATTAAAAAACAGTCAGATTGCAAAATGCATCTCCATGGTAACAACAGAACGAATTCATCCAGAGTGCATGACTTGCAGGGATGTTGTTTCCACAGGACGCTATCCTTACACAGGAAAACTTGGCATCCTGACACCTGAAGACTGGCAAGAAGTTGACAGCGCAATGAAAATGGTTCACGCAGAAAGCGTTGCAAATAAAGACTTTAACAGGATAAGCGACGGTCAAAGGCAGAGGATCATGCTTGCACGTGCAATCTGCCAGGACACCCCCATCATAATACTTGATGAACCGACTTCTTTCCTGGACATGCATTACAAGCTGGACATTCTAAAAACAATATGGCATTTAGCACGAAACAAAAATAAATCCATAATTATGGCCTTACACGAATTAGACCTAGTAAAAGCAATTTCCGACACTATAATCTGCGTAAATGACTCACATATTGTAAAGGCTGGTTCACCAAATGAAATCTTTTCAGGCAACTTCATTCAGCAACTCTATGGCCTTGAAGATAATGAATTTGATCCATCCACAGGCACTTTGTTTTTGAGGCTGAATGATTATCACATGCAACACAAGGCTTAGCCGTACAGCTAGCCCTGCAATCTCCCTTATTACTGAGATTTGGAAAAATCTGCCGTGTTATTGGAAAATTCTTCAATGCCATGTACAATTTGCTGGATGGAACTGGCTATTTTATTCCCCGAAGAAGACACCTTCTCAGCATAACTTTTAATTCCAGACGATTTATTTTCAGCATCATCGGAAGAAGCCATTATGCTTCCAAATCCTTTTTCAAGAGATTTAGCATTTTCGCAGCTAGCGTCTATCTTCAAAGTTCCTTTCTCGCTGTCCATTATCAGACTGTCAGATGCGTGCTGTATCTCGTCGATAACAACCTTGATTTCGTTGATGCTATCGATTATGGTATCTGAAAGACGGCGAATTTCCGTTGCAACAATATGAAAGTTCTTGCCCGCTTCTCCAGAACTTGAAGCTTCCAGCTCTGCATTAAAAGCAATTATTTTTGTCTGATCGGCAACGCTGTTGATGATACCCACGATGTTCCATATACCGTCAATCTTTGTATTCAAATCCCTAATGCCTTTTATCGTGAGCATATTCATATCCCTGATTTCCTGCAAATCACGGACATTGCTCTGCAAGGCTACACTGCCAGAGCGCACCGCTTCGGTAATACCGTTGATAGCCTCACGAATTTCTTTCTCGTGGTCTTGATTTGCAAGGGCCATGACATAGTGGTGACAGTTTTCCCTGCGATTAAGTCCATTAAAGATAGCAACCGCCATCTCCTTGCAACCTGCATAGCCGCATGCACAGCAGTCATAAAAATCTTTCTTGGAGTGCTTTTCCATACTGCTGTAAATCTGCTTCAGCTCTTCTTGTGTCGGAATCTTAATAAATTTTTGTTTCAAATCACTGCGGTCACGATACTTACGCTCGTAGATGCCAGCTTTCCAACAGGCATTAATTGTCTTGTCCAGCTTCTTGAGTGCGAATTTACTTATCTTACGGCCTGAAGTATTCCATTGTTCCTGCCTTTTCCTTGCACGATTTTCAACTAGCGCTTCCAGTTCATCAAGGGGCATGTTACTGCTCGTAGTGCCTCCGCCTCTGTTACACCCTTTTTCGCAGTTCAAGCAATCCACAAGCTGATAGTACGGCTTGCCTCCAGATGCGAGCAAGCGATCCAGTCCTGAAAGATATTCAAATACAGCAGGCTGTCCTTCTATCTTTCGCGTCTTTGATGAGATTCCAGGAACAAAACGCTCTGCAGTGCGCATAAGACCTCCTGGAGTTGAATACAATACAGCTCTCTCAGCAGGAGGATTGTCATAACTTACCTTTGGAAACTTAGACAGATCAATGCCCTTTTCATTAAACATGATGTCTAGGTTTCGCATTGTGACGTTATAATCTCCGCGCCCGTTCTCATCAAACTCACGGCGCTTTGCAAAACAAGGTGATATTGCAGCTACCTTACAGTCTCTGTAGGCAGGATAAAAATTACGGATGCACTCTATCGTATGAGCCATTGGACTGTCTGCCTTGGCAAGATACTTAATAAGCTGGGGCTTATAAATTTCTATATAACTGACAAGTGCAGGACATGGCTGCGATATCATAATTGAAGGATTTTCTTTTTTTATCTCTTCCACGTAGCTCTTTGTCGTCAGTTCAGCACCAAAAGAAACGTCAAATACAGCCTTAACGCCGATGGATTTGAGCCAACCGTTCAATTCCAGTTCTTTTCCTTTAAAATTAACCGCTACAGCAGGTGCAACAATGGCAACAATTGAAGAACCTGTCTTAAGGTCAAATAAAAAGTTTTCCAAGTCATCTATGCCAGACCTTGCACCATGCACACAGGCATCAATGCAGGTGCCACAGCCGATACACAGGTCATGGTTTATGGAAACATGATCTCCAGAGCCATCATTGCACATCTTGACGGGACAGACGCTAATACAGCGGTGACAGTTACAGCATTTTTCAGGATCTACATATATAACTGGGCGAAGATGCTCCGCATTAGTATATTCATTCATAAGATACCCAATAAAAAAGATAAAATGTATAGCTCAAAAAAACAGACCTATTAATTATACCATGATTCTTGTAAAATGCAAAAATATTTTAAGAAAATGCAGTTCCCCTGTAAGGCAGTAACATGCAGGATGCTTTAAAATCACTGAAAAAGCTAACCTTAAGCACATTCATGAAGGAAATTACCCCTTATAATAATAATCATTTCCTAACTGGCTGCCTTTTAATTGAGACCGGGAAGTTGTAGGCTCAGACTGCCCCTGATACCTTCCTCTGTAAAGAAAATCTACAGGACCATAAGGTTCGGAAAAATAAATCTGACCGATCAGCATATTTGGATAAATTCTAACAGGCTTAATGCAGAAAATTTCAAGCGTATAGTTTCCATCAAATCCAATATCACCGAAGCCTGCAGTTGCATGAATAAGAATTCCAAGGCGCCCTACAGAACTTCTGCCGTCTACGGCTGAAATATATTTATCAGTTGCAATCCGTTCAATAATATTTCCAATATACAGTTCACCTGGCTGCAGAATAAGGCCTTCTTCAGGTATCGTCATTTCCCTTGAAGGATTATCTTTTTCAAAGTCTAAGACTTCATTCACATAAACCTTAAGCTTATTTCCAAGCCTGACATTATAGCTATTGGGATTCAACTGCCTTTTATCAAACGGTTTTATTTGTATTCCGCCACTTTCAACTTCTTCTAGAATCTTACTGCCAGTTAGCATTTCTTACTCCTACCACTTTAACATTCCTTAGCTGCTTGTTTTTAGAGTTTACTATACAAACCTAAAAGGTGTCTATACAATGTGAACTAACTTATTATAAGGAAATGAACCTTGATTCTAGCAAAGAACGCAGCTTCAATTCTTGCAAGAATTAAACTTGAATTCTAGCAAAGAATCACACCTTAATTCTTGCATATAAATGCCATTAAATTCTGTAAAGGGCCTGCATTGCCATTCATAACGAACAGTTTTTCCAGCACAGCAAAATACTTTCATATATTGTAAGTAACTGCCTTTGTTTCTATAATGAGCATTATGAAAACTGAAAACTTAAAGCGCGGAATAGCACTGATAATATTATCCTCTTTTGGATTTGCCCTTATGGGAATGTTCGTACGTGCAGCCGGGGAAATTCCGTTTATGCAAAAGACATTATTCAGGAATATGACGGCTTTTTTTATTGCAATGAGCATTCTTTTGCATACAGGGAAAAAAGATAGAAATGCTATAAAAATTCCAAAAGGTTCTTTAAAATATCTGATATTACGCTCTATGGCAGGTTCCATAGGAATATTTGGAAACTTTTATGCAATTGACCATCTTAATATTTCTGATGCAGCAATGCTAAACAAAATGTCCCCTTTCTTTTCTCTTCTAGCAAGCTTTATTTTTCTTTCGGAAAAGCCTTCTGCATGTTCTATAATTTCCTTAATTACAGCTTTTACAGGAGCACTGTTTATCATAAAGCCATCGTTTGAATTTACGCAGACATTACCAGCCCTAATTGGCTTTGCAGGCGGAGCAGGAGCAGGCCTTGCCTATGCTTTTGTCAGGAAACTGCATGCATACAAAATAAATGGATTTCTTATCATTACGTTTTTTTCAGGTTTTTCCAGCATACTGGCGTTACCCTTCTTTTTCTTATGCTACACCCCTATGACTGCAAAACAGGTTTTGCTTTTATGCTGTGCAGGAGTTTCAGCGGCAATCGGACAATTTGGCATTACAGGAGCATACTTTAATGCACCTTCAAGTAAAATCTCAATTTATGAATATTCTCAGATAATATTTTCAGCAATGTTAGGTTTCTTTATTTTTGGACAGATTCCAGATATTCTTAGCATTACAGGCTATATAATAATAATCACAACAGCAATTGCTGTTTTTATATATAATACATTAAAAAAGAATTAAAATATAAAAATGCATTCAATGCATTCATAATGCAAAATCCTTTTTTTCTTGCTAGACTGTATAAAATGGGATATACTTAACTGTATGAGCGAATCTCTTTTTGAAGATATCGTCAGCAATAATGACATAAACTCTCTTTTAGAAGAAACAGACAGTTCCTCATCTCAGGCATGGCTTGTGTTTTCAGCAGGCACGCGTGATTATGCCGTAAATTCTATAGACGTAAAGCAAATACTCAGAAACAGCTCAATATTTCCAATTCCTTTTGCTCCACAGTACGTTAAAGGGATCGTAAATTGCAACAGTAAACCTATGGCTGTAATCGATTTTTCTCTTTTTCAAGGATATGCAGAACAGATAAAAAGTCTTTTTCTTATTTTAAAAAATAAAAGTGACATTGCATTTCAAATTACAGATGTAAAAGAATTTCAAAATTCTATGAACGTTACAATACAGGATTTTCCTGACAAAACAGACGTAAGTTATTTTTCTGGAGCCATCAACTTGAATGACACCATTATTCCTATTCTGGATATTGAATCCATCATAAACAAGGTGAAGGTCGATCTTGAGAACAGCTGAATGGTTTGCCTGCATAAATTTTTATATTTTCGATATACTTATACCAAAAGACAGAATTATAACGACAGAATTTAATGATAAATCAATTCCTGCTCTATCACTAGATGCAGCAATAAGGAATATATTCGGCATTCAGACACCCTATGATGATTCAACAAGATTATTCTTAAAATCACGATATTACAATATAATTTCTACAGGCTGTAAAATTCACCTAGAAAACATACAGCTAAAAGAATTTTCAACACTTCCAGAAATTATGACACATCCCCTTCTTGAATCTGGCGTTATTGCAATCAGATTCTGTTCAGCTAAGATTCAGTATCTGATTGACATACAGACATTTCTAAATAAATGGAATATAAAAAATGATTTCAGTACTTATAGTTGATGATTCAGTCCTTGTAAGAAAGGTTCTTAATCAGTTTTTTAAAGAAGATCCTCGCTTTGAAGTTGTAGGCGAAGCAGAAAATGGCCTTCGGGCAATAGTAGAAAACCGTAGGTTATCGCCAGATTTAATCATCATGGACATAAATATGCCTGTAATGAATGGAATTGAAGCAACACAGCAGATATTGGAAAATACAAATCCTGCAATTATAGTTTTTTCAACAGAAGATTCGGCAGACATCATGTACAAATGCCTTGAAGCAGGGGCCTTAGACATAATCCAAAAACCAAATATTGCAAGCATGAATGCGTCAATGATGAAAGCGTTTTATGAAAGAGTTTACGTAATTGCAAAAAAACATAAAGAAGAAAAAATTCCAGAACATAAATCATCACAAATTCCAGACCAAAACATCAGCTACCATAATAATAAATACGACATACTTATTATAGGAGCTTCAACAGGAGGTCCTGCTGCAATCCAAACAATTCTGTCAAAACTAAAAAAAGACTTTCCTGTACCTATACTTATTACACAGCATATAGACTCTTTCTTTGATGAACAGTTCACGAAATGGCTTAATGAAACGACAGATATCGAAGTTGAGCTTGCAAAGACAGGAACTGTACCTCAGAAAGGACATGCTTACATAGCTCCTGCAAATAAACATCTGATAATGCGAAATGCAAATAACAAGATTACAATAGTACTTGACGATGGAGAGCCTGTGCATTTTCTAAAGCCTGCTGTTGACAAGATGTTTTTCAGCGTTGCATCCATATACAAAGAGAAAACGCTGGCTATTATTTTAACAGGAATGGGAAAAGATGGGGCTGAAGGATGCGTAGCTGTAAAAAATATGGGAGGATTTACAATAGCAGAAGATGAAACTTCCTGCATTGTATTTGGAATGCCTAAGGCAGCAATAGATGAAGGTGGTGCATGTTCAGTTCTTGCACTTGATAAGATTGCAGGTTTCATAGAAAAAATAATTGCCAGATGAATTATCTTGAAGAAATTTACAAGACAATAGAATCAAGAAGCGGCCTCACTATAAATGTTGCACACAAGCTGTCAATGCGAGATTTTATATTACAGCGGATAAGTGAATGTAATATGACGGAAGAAGAATACTATTCTCACCTTCAGTCTTCTCAGAAAGAATTCAACCTTATTATAAATGAGGCCGCCATAAATGAAACCTACTTTTTTAGGGAAGAAAAGCAGTTTGATTTCTTAAAATTGGTATATTTTCCTCAAAATGCCGGAAAGACTTTATCTATATGGAGTGCAGCATGTTCTTCCGGTGAAGAGCCGCTATCACTCTACACTCTTGCCAAACACTGTAATATAGACGTAAAAGTATATGCGTCTGACATAGATACACATGCATTGCAGACAATGCAAAACAGAGTCTACAGGCAAAATTCTTTCAGAAGTGACGGAAGCAAATTCCATTCACTGCTGAATACTATAGGCACTTATCAAGATAAAGAACTTATAATCAATGAAGACATATTAAACAATATAAATTCCTTTTATTATAACCTTATTTCAACAGCAGCACCAAAACTAATGCCTGAGAGCATGGATATTATATTCATCAGAAATGTTTTCATATATTTTACGCCAGAAGTCAGAAAGCGGATATTACAAAGATTAAGCACTATACTGAAACCTTCGGGCATTATGTTTCTATCTATAAATGAAATTGTAACAATAGAAAATGCTTCTGAACTGCAGTTGAAGAAAGAGCACACAGGTTCTGTATATTACTTAAAGAAAGTTGATAAGGAAGAACTGAAAAAGGAAAAAAGGGTTATCCTATCAAAACCAGAATGCAAGCAAGAACAAAAAAAGGAAAAGTCAGTTCCTGATGAAGACAATGACATAAAAGAACTGTATTCCATCATTACAAGCAGACTGAATAAACATGACTGTACGGCAGCATGGTGCGTACTTCATACACAGTACTTTGCTCCTCACAAAATGGAATTCTTGTATTATTTCGAAGGACTTATATATATAGAACAGAACGAAACTGTAAAAGCAGAAGAATCATTTAGCAAGGCAACGATTTTAAATAAAGATTTTTGGCCGGCAATATTTCAGATGGGAATGATGCAGAAAAAAAATGGAAAGGATGCGGAAAGTAAAAAAACATTCAGGCAATGCTCTCAGGTAATAAATTCGTATGTAAAATCTAATAATATATGCTATAATGCCTTTACAGGAAGTTTTAGTCCTGAATATTTCCTTGTGTTATGTACTAATTTTATAAACGGAGTTT
>JAILPY010000021.1 GCA_024699235.1 Treponema sp.
CAGCTATTAAACTAAAAGAAAAGTCCCCGACAGTGCCGGGGACTTTGTTCTACTGTAATAAAGTATATTTACGGACGGACAATAACTTTTGAAAGGTTTGGACGCTTTTCCAAATCTTTCTTTAAGCCTTCTTCACGGGCCTTGTTTACATACTTAGGATCCTGGAATGAATACTTAAAGTTTGTATGAACGTCATAAGTTCCGTTCATCAAAGCAAAAGCGTCTTCTGTCATTACAAGCTCTTCATCTGTAGGAATTACAAAAATCTTTGTCTTAGAATCATCTGCACTAATGCATGTTTCAGCATTTCCTGTGAAAGACCATTCATTCTTCTGAGTGTCAATCTTAATGCCATAGTTTTCAAGGCCAGAACATGCCTTAAATCTTGTAATAGGACCACGCTCACCTACGCCTGCTGTCCATACGATTGCATCTACATGACCAAGTTCTGCAGCAAATGCACCGATGTATTTCTTTATGCGAAGGGCTTCCATTTCGATTGAAAGCTGGCAGAGCTTGTCACCCTTTGCAGCGTCAATTTCAATGTCGCGGCGGTCAGAATATTTTTCTGTAATGCCAAGGCATCCTGACTTTTTGTTGAGTGCCTTGTCCATTTCATCAGCAGACATTCCAGTCTTGCGCATAATATAGAAAGGAAGAGCTGGATCAACATCACCGGAACGGGTTCCCATGACAAGTCCTTCAAGAGGCGTAATGCCCATTGTTGTGTCATAGCACTTACCGTTCTTTACTGCACACATAGAAGAACCGTTACCAATGTGACAGATAATAAGGTTTGTATCTTTAGGATCTTTTCCAAGAAGGACAGCGGCGCGCTTTGCAGTATAAAGGAAAGAAGTTCCATGGAAACCGTATCGGCGGGCTGCATATTTTGTGTACCATTCACGAGGAATTGCATACATAAATGTTTCTTCAGGCATTGTCTGATGCCATGCAGTATCCATAATTGCTGCGTGAGGAACATTTGGCATAACCTTCTGTGCAGCTTCAATACCCATGATATTTGCAGGCATGTGCAAAGGTCCCAGGTCGATTACTTCGCGGAATCCGTCAAGTACTTCAGGCGTAATAAGCACTGACTTTGTAAACTTTTCACCACCATGAAGAACGCGGTGACCAACAGCTCCGATTTCATCCATGCTCTTAATAACGCCGACTTCAGGATCTGTAATTTCCTTTATGATTAACTCAATAGCCTCTTTGTGCGTTGGACAAGGACTTTCAATTTCTACCTTTTTACCTTTAGCCTTGTGCGTAATGCAAGAACCTTCAATTCCAATTCTTTCAACTACGCCGTTTGCCATTACTTCTTTATTGTCCCAGTCGTAAACCTGATACTTTGCGGATGAAGAACCGCAGTTCAATGTAAGAATTACCATTGCCATAGAAATGTATCCTCTAAAAATAAAATGTAAATTTATTATAGTATATAGAGTTAAAAATTTCAATATTGCCAGCAGGCAGCTAAAAATCTACTAAACAAATGCAGAGGCAAAGGTTCCAACCGTTATGTCATCTGAAACTTGGATAATTTCAAATTTATCCGAAAGCAGAGTTTTAAGCCTGCTTTCCATTATATCCTTTAAAAACGGAGTTTTCCAGAATGTGCTTCCGTTACAGGATATGCAAGCATTTCCAGTGCCTTGATTTCTATCAGAATCAAGTATGGCAGCATAGACGGCCTCTGCAGAAAGTTCGGCAGCACGGGTTACTGCAGCTACCGCAAACGTCTTTAGAATAGACTGGTCAGATTCAGAGCCTGACTTTATCTCACCGCGAAGGATAGGATCAAGATCAGATGCTTTAAGTCCAGCAATATTTTTTGCTTCATTAATAAATTCTTTAGAGAAAAGTCCTTCATCACAGGCAGTATCTATCATTGCATGAACAATCTCTCCTAAATAAGCTCCTGAACACATCTTTTCCAGAACAGACTGTCCTGGATGAGCCGTACCGCTGTCAGCGATTCTGTCGAAATCACTCTGCTGAACGCCATTAAACATTCCGCATTCGGTTACGACAATGCGTCCGTTACGTACATACGCACTATTCATTCCTGTCCCAAGAATGAATGCAACATGACTGCTTCCCAAGTTACTCTGCCTTGCATAAATTCCAGAAAGAAGCAATGCAGCAGTATCATTTATGACATTTATTTTTTTTACTTTCTTCCATCCCTGATTTTTAAGAACAGCCATCAACTCTTTTCCTATAAAAGAACCTACTGCATCCTGTGCGTTTATTTCCTTTGAAAATTTAAGTATCCGGCCATCCCCTTCATTTGTAATCTCCATTGCATAACTGAAGCAAAATGATATTCTGTCAGAACGGTCCTTTAGCCTAGAAATATTTTCTGCAATTGCATTATAGAATTCTTCTTTATTGACTTTTCTGTCAGTCCCTGGCATGTAAGTTTTTTCAAAATCAGATATACAGATACCATCTCCTGACTTTCTTACAATGCAGGATCGGAAGTTTGTCCCTCCAGCATCAATAATAATTGACTCCTCGCCTTCCTTTATTGCATGTATTTCTGCACGTCCCGCCTGCAGCATTGCATGATCAGAAAGAATCTTTTCATGCAATCCATTCGCAATATTTGTATAAAACCTATGCTTCGAAAAAAAATTCTGAACACTATATTCCATTTTCATTTTAAATCCTAAAGGCGATTATTTATCAGAAAATAATGATTCATAGGAATCTTTTATTTTTGCTTCAATTCCATTAAAATATTTTACAGTCCCAACTCTAAGCATGTCCGTACAGGCATCGTCAGCAATAATCATTGAATTTCTATGCATCTGAAGTATTGTCACTGGCCACATCTGAGATACAGACTCTTCAACAGCATGCTGCAACGCCTCTGCCTTGGAAAGTCCTGTCATCATAATCAGAACTTCCTTTGCATCTGTAATAGTTCCTATGCCGACTGTAAGGGCTGTTCTTGGAACCTGTGAACAGTCTCCTCCAAAAAACCTGGCATTTGCCATTATAGTATCTTCAGTAAGGGTCTTCATTCTTGTTCTTGAAACTAAAGAAGAACCAGGTTCATTAAATGCAATGTGTCCGTCACAGCCACAGCCTCCAAGAAACAAATCAATGCCCCCTACCTGCCTTATCAAGTCTTCATAATGCTGGCATTCTTCCTGAGGATTCCTTGCGGTACCGTCAAGTATATGGATGTTTTCTTTTTTTATGTCTATCTTGCTGAAAAAATTTTCATGCATGAAATAATGGTAGCTCTGAGGATGACTCTCATCGAGATTTGAATACTCATCCATATTAAACGTTATTACATTCTTGAATGAAATGCATCCTTTCGCATTTAATTCAATAAGGCGCCTGTATACCCCAAGCGGAGTACTTCCTGTAGGGAGTCCCAATACAAAAGGATTTGCTTCCGTTGGCTCAGCACGGTATATTCTTCCTGCAATATAATCTGCAGTCCATTTAGCACATTCGTCATAATCTTTCTTTATAATAACCCTCATTTTAATCCTCCAGTTTATTCTTTACTATTTTTCCTTCTATCATAACAAGCTTGATGCTAAAAAGCTTATCCATTACAAGAATGTCACTGTCATAGGTAGGTGCTATAATGCCTTTTGTCCTATATCGCATTATCCTTGCAGGATTGGATGAAGCAAATTTTACGGCATCTGCCAATGAATAGCCGAAGCTGACAATATTCTTTATTGCTTTTTTCATTGTCAGAGAAGACCCTGCAATAACATTGTCACTCTTTCTGTGAAAGCATCCGTCTTTAAATACAACCTCTTCTCCGTTTGCAAAAAGATGTTCTCCTTTCTGCTCAGTAGGAGTAAGGGCATCAGTCACAAGAACTATCTGCTCCCTAGTCTTATCGCGGCCAAGCAGCTTGAAAAGATCCGGATGAACATGAACCCCGTCTGCAATAATCTCACATGACATTTCAGGATGAATAAGGACTGCTCCTACTGCCCCTGGATTTCTGTGATGAAGCTGACTCATTGCATTAAAAAAATGCGTTGAATGAAGTATTCCTACCTGAATGCCTTCTACTATATTTTCATATTCAGCATTTGTATGCCCTGCCTGAAGCACTATGCCCATATCTATACAGTGCAAGGCAAGCTGCCTCATTCCTTTTAGTTCTGGAGCAACAGTCATGTTTACGATATGACCTTCAGCGGCATTCCACAATTCATCCATAACATCACAGTCAGGAAGCCGTACAGTTTCAGGTCTTTGAACCCCCAGCTTATCAGGAGATATAAAAGGTCCTTCCAAATGGACACCCATTATTCTTGCACCTTCTTCATGCCCCATAACAGAAGATATCGTCTTTAGCTTTACCTTCATTTCATCTATGGATGACGGGTAAAGCGTAGGATTAAAGGCCGTAACTCCATACTGAGCCAGGTCACGGGACATCTGAAGAATACCCTCTGCCGTACAGACATCCGTACCATTGCCCTTAAACCCATGTATGTGAGTATCTATAAAGCCCGGAATTATATAATTTCCTTTTGCATCAATAAGCCTGACGTCATTATCAAAATTCATTTCTTTAAATCGTTCTTCACTGAACGTGTCTTTTATCTTCGAATCCTTAATAAGGACTGCTGAACGACTTTGATTATTTGTAAGTCCAGAAAGGACAATGCCGTTATGAATGCATACTGTCATAAATCCTCCTATTCAAGATCCCCCTCGTAAAAACGATAATCCAAAGAATGCAAAAGTTTCTTATGAATCTCCAGTCTATGCCTAAAGTCCTCAAAATCTTTTTTTTCTGCAGGAAGCCATAAGGATTCAGCCGCTGCACAAAAACGCGGAAACAGAAGATATTCTGCATTACGCGAATGAGGAAGCTTTTCTGTCCATAAGGCACACTCCCCTCCCAGAATAAGTTTTTTTTGTTCCAGTTTTTCAAATTCAGAGCTCACCGGTGAAAACGAATATGTCTTTTTTACAGTCGTAACGCCAAGCCTGCCAGGTTCCTCAAAAGAATCCTTATTCTTAAGGTTCAGATAAAAGAATTCACAGGGAGACATTATTACACTGTGATTCATTGCAGCTGCCTTTACGCCTCCTTCTGTTCCCCTCCAGCTTTGGACTATTACATTATCAGGTAATTTATTATGCTTATTATTATCAAGGACTTCATCCCATCCAATTGGAATTTTTCCTAAAGAAGCCACCATAGCTGCAATTTTAGCAGTACCCCATGCCTGAAGCTGGGCTGGAGTATCAAGACCTTCTTTCTTCATTCTAAGCAGACACTTAGGGCATTTAGCCCACCTGTCGGGAAGACATTCATCCCCTCCTATGTGTATATACTTTCCAGGGAACAATTCCACTATCTTGCACAGTGCTGCTTTATATATGGTAAAAACTTCATCATTTCCAAGGCACATGACGTCAGGAAATATCCCCCAACGATTTTCTACATTATAAGGACCGCCTGTACAGCCGTATTCAGGATAAGCAGCAAGTAAAGCAGAAGAATGTCCTGGAAATTCAATTTCAGGCACTATCTGGATGCAGCGTTCCTGTGCATAACAGACTATTTCCTTGATTTCTTCATCCGTATACCAGCGTCGGAAAGTTTTTCCTTCATCATAAAAGCCTTCTTCAGAAGACGGAACCGTAAGATCCTGACGAACAGAACCAACCTCTGTAAGCCTTGGAAAATCTGGAACATTAAACCTCCATCCCTGATCATCAGTTAAGTGCCAGTGAAAAACATTAAGCTTATGAAGTGCACAAGAATCCAACATCTTTTTAATAAAATTAACCGAATAAAAAGAACGGCACGTATCTAAAAGAAAACCTCTCCAGCAAAATTCAGGTTTGTCTTTTATTGACAGCACAGGAAAGTCCCCTTCACAGCCATTAATAAGCTGCGCAACAGATATACATCCGTAAAAAGCACCTGCCAATTCTTTTGCCTCTACACAAACACCATCTTTAGAAGAAGAAAAGGAATATGATTCATCTGCAATTTTACTTTCACAATCCACAACTGATGAAAGAACATTTACATGCACTGGAAAGCCTTCGTTTGAAACTCTTATTCCAGCAACAGAAAATGCAGTTCGAATTCTTCTATATATATATTCAGAATTGCTTCCTGTTATATGCAACGAAACTGCGCCTGCCTGCATTGCAAATGTTTTTTCAAAATCCTCTATGAATAAAGGCTTAGGAATTATATTAATTTTGTCGCTCATGATTACAATTATAAATCAAGTTTTTATGTAAGTACAGAGAAAAAACAAACTTTTTATTACAAATTATAATTTTTGGCGAAAAATTAATAAAATTTGCAAAAATTTATGTTGACAATACCACTGTTACGGGTTTACGATTTTAAGTAAGTACAAATACTGTACAAAATGTACAGAAAAAAAGGGGGAATACATGAAAAAAATAGTAATGGCTGCAATGGCAGCCGCCGTACTGCTCAGCCCGATTTTTGCATTGGGAAAAAAGAAATCTAAACAGACTGTAATTACGGTCCTTGACTATCAGGATGCCACTGCTCCAAACTCTTATGAAGACAATAAGTTGATATGGGATGCTTTTGAAAAAAGCCATCCTGACATCAAAATTGAAAGGGAAGTCCTGTTTAACGAACCTTTTCACCAGAAGATGGCCGCTTATGCTGCTTCAGGAAAAATGCCAGATGTTTTCTATATGTGGCCTTCAGGACGATCTTCTGCCATTCACGAAAAGAAACTTGCAAAAGACTTAACTCCATTCATGAAAAGCGATGGAATTTATGACGACTACAGCAAAGCATGCGTAGATCCTTCAGCACAAGCATCAGGTTACATAGCAGAAATTCCAATGGGACTTACTGTAAGCCATATGCTTTATGTAAACACAGCTATACTTAAAGAATGTGGCCTTTCAATTCCTAAGACTTATGAAGAACTAAAAGCACAGGTACCAGTACTTAAAGCAAAAGGATACGAAACAATCCTTATGGCAAATATGGATGACTGGGTAATGCAGTCATGCCTCTTTTCATGCGTAGCAGGACGCTTTGGAGGAGCTGACTGGGCCGATAAGATAAAATCAGGAAAGGCAAAATTTACAGACAGGCCTTTCCTTGATGCAGTAAGATTCATAAAGCAGCTGTATGATGACGGAGTACTGTCTCAGAAAACTTTGGCAACTTCGTACGGCGATGTCGTAGGACAGTTTGCTTCTAAGAAAGGAGCATACCTTATAGACGGAGACTGGCGAGTTGCAGCATTCCTTACAGATACGTCAACAGGAAAAGCCCTTATTTCTAAAGAAGATCAGAAAAATAATATAGAATTAATAAACTTCCCTGCTATCCATGGAGAAAAAATCCACGGTTCAAATTCGTCCACATTAGGCGTAGGATACGGCATGAGTTCAAAATTGAAAAAGAATTCAAAGAAAGAAAAGGCCGCTTGGGAACTTATAAAATGGCTTTTAGGACCTTACTGCCAGCAGAGACGCCTTGATACAGGAGCGTCATTCCCATCTTTAAATAAAGGTGTTTCTTATGCAAACCTTGAGCCCCTTTCTGCAAAAAGAGCAGCTTTTTATACAGCTCAAACTCTTTCAACTCCAGTATTTGACAGCGTATTTTCTGGAGACGTACCTTCAGTACTAAATGCAGACCTTCAGGCCCTTGGATTAAGAAAGAAAACTCCAGAGCAAGTATGTAAAGACGTGCAGGCTGCTTTCGATGCAAGCAAATAATTAAAATTCATCAGCAGGCTTTCGGATCAGACATAATCATTCGAAATGCCTGCTTTATTATAAGGAAAAATTTATGAATGAAAAGAAGTTGAGACTTACAGGTATAATCTGCCTGGCACTTATCCTTTTAGGTTTCTGCATTCCTGTTTTTGACGAAACCAATGGATTTGGAGCTGCCATTTATTTTATAACAACAGGTCAGGGAGTTTTATATTATTTAATAGGCATAGCCCTTATCATTACTTTTGCAACAACGGCCATATCTTTATTAACCTCTTTGTATTTCTATATATGCACTAAGAAAAACAATTGTGCAAGGCAATTATATCAAGCAAAACATATACTGTTGATTGCTGCCGTTATCTCAACTTTATTTTCTTTTATTGTTGCTAAGAAATTCACTGATGAAGACATTAATTTTGGAGCAGGCTTCTATTTTATCATTTACGGACTTACTGGATATGTAATCGTAACCTTGTATTCAACACTACTAGAAGGATCTCTTTCTACAAGGAAAGAAGAACGAAGGGCTTACTGGATGCTAGCACTCCCTGCAATTTTATTTTACTTCGGAGTCATGACTTTTCCTTCCATTTTCTCAGTAATACTTAGTCTTACAAATTATTCAGGCGGTTCTCTCTTTGAGCAGGGAGCCCTTAAATTTGTAGGATTGAAAAACTATATAAAAGTTTTTAAAGACAATTATTTTTACATATCCTTAAAGAATAATTTCTGGATTGTAATAGTCTCTGTATTCGGACAGCTTCCTTTAGGATTTTTTTTAGCTTACGTACTTACAAGAGGTCTTGTAAAAGGAAAAGATTTCTTTCAGTCAATGATATACCTCCCGTGCGTTATTTCAACTGTAGTAATAGGCATATTATTTCAGACTTTCTTTTCGGCACATGGAGCATGGACTGAAATAATGCAGAAAATAAATCCAGCTTATGAATGGTCTATGAATTCGCATCCTATGACTCCAGTGCTGTTTGTAATTCTTTGGATGTATACAGGAACTTACCTAATAATATTTATGGCAAACCTTCAGAAAATAGACCCTCAGATTATGGAGGCAGCCACTATTGACGGTGCAACAGAGTGGCAGGTACTCTGGCATATAATTTTTCCAGAACTGTCAGGAGTATTTGTAATAAGTGCAATACTTGCAATATCAGGATCATTAAAGTCATTTGACCTTATTTACGTCATGACAGGGGGAGGTCCAGCAAAGCAAACCTACGTACTTTCACTTTACATGTTTGATAAAGCCTTCCGAGGAGCATCGGATTACCCTATGGCAAACACAATTTCTACAATCATGGTCATAATAAGCCTTATTTTAATTGGAATTGTAAAGAGCCTAGAAAAAAAATTCGGAGCAAAGGAGGACTAAAATATGAACGTATTTGAAAAAAAAGGCGCAAAGCACATTCTTGCACAAAGTTTAATTTATGCAATTCTTGTATTTTTTACTTTTATGGCCCTATATCCAATTTTATGGTTATTGTTTTCTTCATTTAAGACAACGCAAGAATATCAAATTACAAGCAAACTTTCCCTGCCAAAAGTCTGGTGGTGGAGAAACTATATAGACGCATGGATCCGCGGTAATTTCGGAAGCTTATTTTTAAATAGCATATTCTATACAGGAGTTTCAACTGTTGTAATACTTTATGCATCCATTGCTGCTGGATTTGCTTTTGCAAAGCTTCCGTCAAAGGCAACAGGATTCTTTTATAAGTCATTTGTAATAGGAGTTCTCATAACGCTTCAATGCATCATGATTCCTTTATTCTTTATGGCAAACTGGACCGGTCTTTACGATACAAGACTTGGAGTCCTGATATGTTATATAGGAATAGGAATGCCTATGGGAATATACCTTACAACAGAATTTATAAAAAGCATTCCAGATTCCCTTGTTGAATCCGCACGAATCGACGGAGCTCCATACATTCAGATTTTCTTTGACATTATTTTTCCAATCTCAAAGCCTGTAGGCATAACTCTTGCAATACTGACCATAACAGGAACATGGAATGAATTTATGCTTATTAACATACTTGCCAGCAGTGAAAATATAAAATCTCTTCCAGTTGGCGTTCAGAAATTCTCTGGGGCTCTTGCCTCTGATTACGGAAAACAGTTTGCAGCCCTTATGATAAGCATCATTCCAATCATTATATTCTACAGCATCTTCAGGAAGCAGATTACAAAAGGGGTTGCTGCAGGTGCAGTAAAAGGATAAAATTAATCATGCATGTAAATAACGATTACCAGCGTAATGCAAACATCTCAAGAGTTTTTGAAACGGTATGGGAGAATCCTAATTGCAGCAGGATAGACATTGCCAGAAAGCTTGAAGTTTACCGATCAACAGTCTCAAACATTATAGGTACGCTGGTAGAGTCAGGACTTATATGCGAGGGCGAACGTGGAGTTCCTACAGAAAAAGGAGGCAGAAAACCTGTATTCCTTTCTGTAAATTCAGAGTTTGGCTGTGTCATAGGAATAGAGATTCAACTAGACACATATCATATTGTTATTGTTTCATTTAATGGAGAAACAGTTTTTAAAAAGGAAGGGGTTACACCTATAAAAGAAAGCCTCATAGACAAGCCTGATGAGCTTTTCATTTATATGGTCGATTCTATAATAAGAGACTTAATCAACGACATAAAAGAACACAGCCTAAAACCTCTTGCAATAAGCTTAGGAATTCCTGGAATAATAGATACAGACAAAGGTATTATAAAACGTTCTGCCCCATTCCGCCTTACAAATTTTAATTATGCTAAAATTCTTGGGGAACGATACGGAATGCCTTTAGTAATGGAAAATGATGCAAGATGCTGCTCATGGCTACAGCTGGCATTAAACAAAACTTCTGGAAAAAAAGATTTTTTATGCGTACTTGCACGCAACTATGCTGGAAGCAACAGGCTTTCATATCCAGAAACCTATGAAAAAGGAATTGGCGTAGGACTGTCAATAACCATGAATGGAAGGGTTATTAACGGAAGAAATTTTGCCGTAGGTGAATATATTTCACGTTCCTGGACGACTTACCAAAAAGGACAGACGGGATTACCGGAAGCTGTTTTAAAAACCATAGATACTGTTGATGATTCCTATGCAGAATGGGTAAAAGACCTCTTTTCAACCCTAACAATGATGATCCCTTTACTGGAACCAGAAACAGTTTTTATTCATGGTCAGCTAGAAAGCAGGCATAATTTTATGCATGAAATTATAGAAAAGCATGTTCCTCAGTTTGCTTCAATAATGGAATCCTGCGACTCAGAACTTATAGTAATGAATGACGATGCCAGTGACATTGCAAAAGGCGCTGCCCTAATGTTCATCCAAAAGCTTTACGAAGTTCAGCTGCTTGAATCAAACCCTTCATATTCAATACTTAGATGGGACAGTCTTTTTGACCTTCATAACAGGAGTAAAGAACAAAGCCTTTTAAAGCTTCCCGAATGTTAAGATCGCCTTGCAGGCGGTTGCGGGAAACGTCAATACATGGTATCTTATACAAGGAACTTATAGTCCCATATTTTTTTGAGAGGCATTATAATGGACTTTGTAAAAGATCTTAGGGCAAAAGCCAAAGCCGCAGGAAAGACAATAGTACTGTGTGAAGGTGAGGATAAGCGCGTTGTAGAAGCCGCTTCTGTTATTGTAAAAGAAGGAATCGCAAAGATTATCCTTTTGGGAAAAAAGGAAGACTGTGAAAAACTTGTTCCAGGCGTAGATTTATCTGGAGTAAAAGTTGTAGATCCTACAACAGATTCAAATGCAGACAAATATGCAGAACTTCTTTTTAAGGCTCGAGAAGGAAAAGTAAATAAGAAGACTGGAGCTCCAGAATATGCCGACGTTGCCGCTGCAAAGACAGCAATTCTTAAAGACTACACAATGTACGGAGCCTTAATATTGAAAGCAGGCGATGCAGACGGCTTTGTTTCAGGAGCATGCCATTCAACAGCAAATACATTGCGTCCAGGACTCCAGGTAATTAAAACTGCTCCTGGAATCAAGACTGTTTCATCATGTTTCCTTATGGTAGCACCTGAAGGTGGAAATAAATACGTACCAGAAGGAATCGCACTCTTCGGAGACTGTGCAATAAATATTGAGCCTGGTGCAGAAGAACTTGCAGACATTGCTATTGCAACTGCAGAAACAGCAAAAAAGATTGCTGGCATTGAGCCTCGCGTAGCTATGCTTTCATTCTCTACAAAAGGTTCTGGAAACGATGACAAATTCTTTAAGTCTGTTCCAAAGATGGTTGAAGCAACAAAGATTGCAAAGGAAAAAGCTCCTGACCTTTCATTGGATGGAGAATTCCAGTTTGATGCAGCAATCGCTCCTGAAGTAGGAGAACTCAAAGCTCCAGGAAGCACTGTAGCAGGTCATGCAAATACATTCATTTTCCCTAACATTAATGCAGGTAACATTGGATATAAGATTGCAGCTCGCATGGGTGGATGGAAGGCAATAGGTCCTGTATGCCAGGGCTTTGCAAAGCCATTGAATGACTTAAGCCGCGGATGCAACGTAGATGAAATCGTAGATACAGTTGCAGTAACAGCATTACAGGCATAATTCCTAAAATATAAATTAAAAGAACAAAAAACGGACTGTCTTAGGACAGTCCGTTTTTTATATCTAAATGAAAGTCAATAAAAACAGGCGTTAATCGCCATAACGGATTTCCTGCCAGAGTTCATTAAACTTATCAAGGCCTTCGCCAACATCTTCTTTTAAGACACAGTTATTCATCTGAGAAGCCTCATACATAGGCTTTGTTGTCATATACTGCTGTGCATCAAGATTTACAAAGCAAGGAAATCTAAAGGCATCAAGAAACTTAGCATATATTTCAGGCCTGTGTATAAAGTTTATGAATTCATTGGCAAGTTCTGGATGAGGTGCTGTCTTTAAGATACACATGCTGTCAAGATATCCAGGGCCACCCTCTTCTGGAATAAAGAAATCTATTATTTCATCCTGCTTTTCTTCAGGAACTTCACCGTAAATAACTTCTGCATATCCCTGGCATAACCAGAAATCACCAGAAGCAAATGATTTTCCAAATCCTTCTGCATCAAACTTAACAAGATTTGGCTTCCACTCATTTAAAACTAAATCCTTTGCAGCCTTTAACTCATTTTCATCCAAAGAATTTACGTCATATCCAAGATGAACCAGTGCGTCTCCCATAACTTCGCGCATATCATCC
This sequence comes from Treponema sp., assembly GCA_024699235.1. Taxonomy (GTDB): domain Bacteria; phylum Spirochaetota; class Spirochaetia; order Treponematales; family Treponemataceae; genus Treponema_D. The sequence continues at coordinate 13,001 of JAILPY010000021.1, forward strand.
ATCATTGTTGCATGATCTGCAAAGCGCTTGTCTGCAAAAATGCCCCAAGAACGTTCATAATCTCCAGAAACCTTTGTCTTATTCACAGAAATTCCTGCAGCACCAAAGTAATATGGCACGCAATATTTCATTTCTGGATCATAAGTTGCCTTCTGCAATACGACTGGATTAATGTGAGTTTTATTAGTCATTTTGCTCTGATCAATTTCCTGGAACATTCCCTGCTTAATCATTATGGAACAGAAGTCCTGAGATGGTATTACAATATCATATCCTTTTGCTCCACCTTTGATTTTTGCATACATTTCTTCATTTGAAGCGTAATTATCGACTTTTACCTTGCATTCAAATTCCTGTTCAAACTGGGCAATAACTTCATCTGGCGTATAATAAGTCCAGTTATAAAGGTATAAAACCCTTTCTGCAGAACCTGCATGATTATCTTTTTTTCCACATGAAACAAAAAAAACTGCGAGAGATGCAACTGCAATAAATGCAGCAAAAATATTCTTTTTCATAAAATATGCCTCCAAATAAAAACTTAACGAGATGCGGCAAAGCCTTTAAGGCCTTTCCTAAGCAATATTGTCATAAAACATATTGCAAGAATAATAACAAACGAAAGTGAATTTATTACAGGACTAACGCCAAAGCGAATCATAGAATATACATAGATAGGCAATGTCGTACTTCCAGGACCACTTACTAATGATGTTATTACATAATCTTCAAGAGACATTGTAACGCTCATCATGAAACCTGAAATAATTCCAGGCATAATTGCAGGAATAATTACATAAAACAAAGTCTGCTTTTCATTTGCACCCAAATCATGACTGGCTTCTATAATTGAATAGTCAAACTCATCAATGCGTGCACTTACCATAAGATAAACAAACGGCAAGCAGAACGTTGTATGGGCAATGAATATAGTAACAAGTCCAAGGGACATGTTTATGCCGTTAAAAAAGATAAGAAGGGAAACGCCCATAATTACTTCTGGCAGAACCATAGGCAAGAAACTTGTTGTCTGGATATAAGATTTTCCAAGGAATTTATACCAATGTACGCCAATAGCTGCAAGAGACCCCAATATGGTAGCTACAAATGCAGATGAAAATGCAATGATAAAACTCTTAAAAAGAGAATTCCATAAATCTTCAGAATCCAAAAACAGTTTCTGATACCATATAAAAGACAGTCCCGTAAAAGTTGTATCTTTTGACTTGTTGAATGAATAAAAAGTAATGACAAACAGCGGAATAAAAAGGAATACAACTGTCAAGAACAGCATTGTATTAGAAAAACTGAGATTCCTGTTAAATTTCTTCCACTGCCTTTTTGCATGACGTATAGATTCTGTAGTAACCCGTCTTTTTAGAAACAGATCAAAAGGATTGCTTACTTTCATTTAGAACCTCCCAACGTTGCTGCTATACTTGTAGAAGTATCTTCTTTATTGGACAGTTTTTTTAGGCTTGCTTCTCTCTTGTTAGAAATAAGCATCCACATAATTCCACCCATACTCAAGATAGTAATCATCATGCTGAACGCAGATGCCAGAGGCCAGTTACGGACCTTTTGGACTTGATCAACTATAAGAGTACCAAGCATATAACTGTCCTTACCGCCAACAAGCTGAGGTACGGTATAAGAACCAAATATAGGAATAAAAGTAAAAATCAAAGCACTGACAATGCCACTCTTTATGCCTGGTATAAGAACTTTGAGCATAGACTGAGGCTTATTTGCCCCCAAATCTCTGGCAGCTTCCAAAAGAGAAAAATCAAAGCGGTCTACAGCAGTAAACACAGGCAGGATTGCATAAGGCAGATACATGTATATGCTTACAAGAATAACAGCATTCTGAGTAAACATAAATTTATGAGGCGAATATTCTGCTGCATCATGCAAAATTGAATGGTGAAAAAAATCAAACAGGCTTTTCAATAAAGAATTAAGCATCCCATTGTCACCAAGGATAGTAATCCATGCAAAGATTCTGATCAGAGAATTTGTAAGGAATGGAACAATAATAAGAATAAGAAGAACAGTCTGATGCTTACTCCTAGCCATTGCATAGCCGCAAGGAATCGCAATAAGAATTGTAATTGCGGTAGAAACGATGGAAATCCACAGCGTTCTCCAGACTATTAATCCATAAGCCTTCGTAAACATCTGGGAATAAGCCTTAAGGCTGAATTCCCTAATTACGCCTCCGTATACATCGCGCTTCATAAATGAATATGCGACAATTATAAGCAAAGGTGCAACAAAAAACAGAGTAAACCAAAAGCCCATAGGCCATGCATAAAGCGGGCCTGGGTTTGCCTTCTTTAACCTAGAAGTCTCTTTTGTCATTTCTGAATATCCTCGACAATATAGCCGTCTTCTGCAGACCATGAAATATATACAGTATCTTTCCACTGAATTTCAGGGCCATCATCAAGATAATTCGTATGCTGCTTGAAAACTTTTACAATAGTTCCATTCTCAAGGCGTACATAGAATTTAGACTGGAATCCTGTATACACAGGTTCCTCTACTATACCTTTAAATACGTTTATGTCCTTACGGCCGTTGATTTTAGGTTCTTCAGTCGTAATGCGGATCTTTTCAGGACGAATTGTAAATGCAATCTTCTGGCCTTTATCTGTATGCTCGTAATCAGTAACAAGAATATTCTTGTCTTCTTCACGAGTAGCAGCAGTTTCACCTGTAAGCTGGGCCTGCATTCCTAAAGCAGGAGTATGAAGAGTTACCATGAAGTCAGGATCTTTACCTGGTGTCTGATGAGGCTCACACTCAACTACAGTACTTTCAAACAGATTTGTATCTCCAATAAACTGAGCTACAAACTGAGTTGCAGGACTTTCATAGATTTCAAAAGGAGTGCCTATCTGCAATACATGGCCTTTATTCATAACTGCAATTCTGTCGCTTACAGCAAGAGCCTCGCTCTGGTCATGGGTAACAAAGATAAAAGTAATGCCAATCTTATCATGCAAGGCATCCAAATCAAGCAAAAGACTTGAGCGGAGCTTTGCATCAAGAGCAGAAAGAGGCTCATCCAAAAGAAGTACTTTAGGTTCATTTATAAGAGCGCGGGCAATAGAAACGCGCTGCCTCTGTCCGCCTGAAAGCTGATTAGGCTTTTTGAATATGTGCTCGTCCAACTGAACAAGGTGAAGATATTCACGGACTTTAGCATCTATGGCCTTTTTATCCATTTTTTTCAGTTTCAAAGGAAAAGCTACATTGTCATAAACGGTCATGTGAGGGAAAAGCGCATAGTTCTGAAAGACGGTATTGCTCTGACGTTTATTAGGCGGGAGCTGTACGACATTCTTATCATCAAAAAGAACTGCACCTTCATCAGGGAATTCAAATCCAGCTATAATGCGGAGCAATGTTGTCTTTCCGCAACCAGAAGGTCCAAGCAAGGAAAAAAACTCTCCCTGCTTAATCGTAAAATTGATGTTATCAAGAGCATGGAAATCTCCAAAATGCTTTGAAACATTCTCAATAGAAACTGTACTGCCGTTCACTGTCTGTACAACTCCTGTAATATTATTATTTAGGATTAATTTCCCTTTATTACGTGAATTTGTCAATAGTATTTTGAGAAAAACATATATTTTTTAGGTATATTTTTCTGGTATAAAATTAAAAGAAAATCGCTGTTCTGAAATACAGAAAGACTGACAAAAACATCATAATTGTCATATCCAATTGAATGACATAGCAGTAGCAAAAACTGTACATTCTTACTATAATCATCCCCATGTCATTTTTCTTCTATAAACAAGCCAATGAAATAAAATGTTATGAACAAGAAGCAGCCAGATACCTTGGCTATAGAAACAACGACGCTCCTGACAAGGAAGTACAAAAAATAATTCATGACTGCTGCATTGAAATGCAGAAGCATCTGACTCCAAAATGCGTATATGAAGAATTTGAACTGACATTAAAAGACAGCAACATCATAAGCTTTGGCGGAATAGAATGCCAGTCAAAATACCTTGCTCGTAATCTAAAGAACTGTTCTTC
>JAILPY010000002.1 GCA_024699235.1 Treponema sp.
TCAGACGTAAATGAAGCAATTTCTTACATCAACACCCACAATACAAAGCACTCAGAGAGTATCATCACTGAAACTCGTGCCACAGCCCGGCTTTTCCAGGCCAAAGTTGATGCGGCATGTGTCTACGTAAACTGCTCAACCCGCTTCACGGACGGCGGCGAATTCGGCTTCGGTGCAGAGCTTGGAATCTCAACGCAAAAGCTTCATGCCCGCGGACCAATGGGAATCAAAGCTCTCACAACCACAAAATATTTGATTGACGGCGACGGCCAGGTTCGCTAGCCGTGGTTGCCATGTGGCAGGACTTTAAAAAATATTCTCTCCTTATCCTTGCTGACGGATTTTACTATCTTTTTACGGCCCTTTCTGCTTCGGTCATCAACAAGGAAGTCTTTGCAATCCTTTCTCCCCGCCTCATTTCGCTGCAAAACATCATCGGCTGGGGCGGCGGCATCCTTTTGGGCTTCATGTGGTCAAAGTGGAACAAAAAGCTTCTTCCCTTCATGCTGCCTTTTTTTGCCCTTCAGGCCGTGGCCAGCATTCTTTACTTCCTTTATTCCGAAGCCACGCTCAACATGTTCATCTTCTGGATTTTAAGCCTTGGCATGTACATCTGTTTTGGCGGAATCAGCGACAAGATTTTTGAGGGCGCAAAGGCATGGTTCTTCAAAAAAAGCGAGGACAGGGCTTCCTACGACAATTTAATCGACATGACAGGCTCCGTTTCAGGCTGTGCGGGCTACGTGCTTTCAGTGATTTACGTTCCAAGCCTTCGCATGGCGATTCTGCTCAATTTCTTGGCCACTTTCCTTTATTGCACAGGCATCTTGTGCTACACGATTATGCACAAAACTGAACTGAAGGCGGAAAACTGAAAAATTTTACAAAATTCTATCACGGCCAGGGGCTTTCCCTTGCCGCCATTTCTATGCTTCTTCTATCTTGCAGAAATGTTTTTTTTCTTTTTTATCATAGCTTATACCGACAAGCAAAATGCGTCCTGTGTAATAAGGTAACTCTCCAAGTTTTGCTTTGAAATGCTGGATATAATTTTTTCGTTTTATTTGTTCTATGGCCTTTTTGGGAGTAGAATCAACCTTAAGCTCAAGAATTATGCAGTCATCGGCTGGATTTTTGGGAGTGAAAATAAAATCTGTGAAGCCTTTTCCGGCTTTATCTTCCCTGGTTACAAAATATGAGTCTCTTGCTGCAAGAAAGGCCAGGTTCACTACAGCGGTAAGTTCATTTTCACGGTTGTATTCAAAAAGCGGTGTTTCCGTGTCATGCACGAATTCCAGCAATTCTGCGGCTTTTTCTTCCTCGTTATTCAATATGGCATCGAGCATTTCCGAGGATTTCATGGCCAGCTGGTTTATATAGCCAAGTCCGTTGTTTTCTTGCAGAGCTTCATCAAATTTTTGCATTATCTCATAATTTGGAATTTTTACTTTTGTTTTTCCGTCCATAGACAACAATCCATACACGACCATTGCTGAGAAAATGTATAATTTTGAGCCAGTGTTTTTCGAATTGATTGCATTCTCGTTTATTATGCAATTTATGGATTCACCAGCAAGCAGCTGTGCAACAGGTTTTTGAATTTCTTCAACATTAAGTTTTAATATATTGAAAACTTCATCAGAAGGCCCGCTGCTTGTCCAATAATTTCCTAGCTGATTGTTGCTGAAAGCGGCAATAATTGAGCGTGGGTTATAGAGGTGCATTCCGTTTTCAGTAATGTAACCGTCATACCACTTCTGTAAATCTGCACGCGTAAAATTGAGTTTTCTGCCTTGTGAATTCTTTTGATAAAGCGAATCAACTTCATTTTCAGTAAAACCAAAATACAGGGAATACTTTTCCTGAGTTGCAAGCGAATAATCGAGGAACATATTTAAGTCAGAGGTGCTTGAATATTTTTTGATAGGCAGGATTCCGGTCATATATGCGAATTCAACATAAGCCTGACCTTTTAAAAGAACATGAAGAAAATCCACAAAATGCTTTTTATCTGTTTCGGAGGCAAAATCAAAACGAAAAGGGGCATCCCATTCGTCAAAAATGAAGAAAAATCCCTCGCCGGTCTTAAGCCAACATTCTTTGAGCAAATCAGACAGTGTGAGTTTTTCAGAGAGGTTTAGATTTTGGTATGATGATAGAATATCCTGTTTTAACTTGGAAATAATTCTTGCAAGATAAGAATCGAAAGTGTCATCAGATTCAACATTCTGGCTGAAATCGATGAAAATGACATTATGCTTTTGCTGATGTTTTTTGACGATTTCTGTTTCTTTACTGATTGCTAAACCTTCAAAAGTCGGGGCGGAATCAACTTTTCCAAAAAATGAGGCAATCATGTTTGCTGCAATGCTCTTTCCGAAACGGCGGGGGCGTGTAATACAGACAAATCGATTTTCATCATTTATGCTGGGAACCAAATCCCTGATTAAAGGAGATTTATCTACATAATTTGAAGCATTGCGCGCCTTACGAAAATTTTCGAGAAAAAGACTGCTGTTCAGATAATTGCTCATAGACAGAAGTATATCACAGATTTGAGATTTTTTCACTTGACTGGATGTTTGCGGGGAAAAAATCAAAAATCCTGCAAAATTTTCCTCTCTTGGTCATTAGATGACTACCCCCCCCAGACCGTCTAAAAACACAATTTTCCAAACACATATATCCGCTTAAAAATTAAGATTCGGTGATTTTTACCATGTATTTTCAAAAGGGCAGTGATTTTTCCTTGCTTTTTTTTTTATGCTAATGCAGCCACCATACGGTTAACACCGACCATATTTATTGCCCTGCGCATGTTATATGCCATAAAAAGCAGTGCAGTTTCTGCCTCAACTTTTATTTTTCCTTTCAAGAGAAAATAGTACCCCCCAAGGTGACGCTTTATAGTTCCGAAAGGATGCTCAGAAACACACATTCTTTTTTTGAGTTTTTCCATGTTCAGTTTCAAAGTAAAGACGGATTTCTGTTTTATCCTTTTTATTCGTTTCACGCTATCATCTTTTACGGAATCTTTTTTATTTCCGCTGACCTTGTGAATCAGGCTGTCTTTTGAAAAGTCCACTTCCTTCCATTCCGACTTCGTGCACTTGTGCTTGCAGTTCTTACATGCAAGTTTGTTGCAGTAACGGATATTCCCGTTTTTCTTTACGGACTTCTGTCTCAGGATTTTTCCCTGCGGGCAGAACACAAGGTTGGACTCTGCATCACGAACAAAATATCCCTCCCGGGCTTTCAGAATCATCTGCTCTGTTGTCATCTTTGCTGTTCCCGCATCCGTTGACTCATATTCGTACAGAGTTTTCTCTTTCATTTCTTCAAATTTCAGTATTTCTTTGTAGACTACAGGCACGACTCCAGCTTTTAGGCATTTCTCCAGGTCCTCAGTTTTTTTGCTGTTCCTGATTTTTTCCGTAATCTCACATGGTTCATAATCATATTCAACTTCTGCAACATTTCCATTCTGAGGAATCACATTAGGAATAATTCCTTTCGCAAGGGAAGAGGCCATGTCCTCGCTATCCTGATAACCTTTATCCGCAATTGTCTCTATTATGTCGTGGATATTCTTTTCTTCGCTTCCGCCAGAAGAGCTTTCAAATTCTTCGAAATCTTCTTTTACTTTCTGTGCGATGTTTGTGATCTGGCCGTGGTCGGTCGGGCAGTCCGTAACCTCAAAACCCGCAATCAGATGCGTACCGACATCAACAGCAGTCTGTGTATTATAGCCGACACCGAAGCCTTCGTTCATCTTCATAAGCTTTGATTCCGGGTCTGTGAGCGAAAGCTGTCTCAGGTTCTCATCGTTCATTTTCTTCTGTATTGCTTTGTATTTTTTCTTGCGTTCTTTGTATTCCTTCAGTTTCTTTTCAAGTTCATTGGCTTCTTCGTCAGACAAATCTGCTGCGTCAAGCGCTGAAAGATATTCCTTTATATGCTCATCCAGCCTTTCAATCCGGTCATCGAGCTTGCTCTGCGTGAAATTATTGTCCTTCGCATTGACTGCCTTAAACTTGCTTCCATCTATGGAAATTCCTTCAAGACTGAAAAGATTCATCTTGTAGCAGAAACGGTTGAATTCCTTGAAAACTTTTCTGATTGCCGTTTTGTTATCACGCCTGAAATTGGCGATTGTTCTGAAATCCGGGGTGAGCTTTCTGATGAGCCACATCACTTCGAGATTGACCTTGCATGCTCTCTCCAGCTGCCTTGAAGAACGGATATGATAGTAATATCCGTAGATATAAAGTTTTATCAGGTCGCGCGGATTATACCCAGGCCTTCCTTCTTCTTTTGGCGTGCTTCTGTCAAATTCAAGAGCTGTTATGTCCAGGCTGTCTGCAAATGCATCAAATAATCTTACAGGACTTTCTTCTGTTACATATTCATCAAGGCTTTCCGGAAATAAGAGCTTCTGCTTTCTATTTTCCCCTTCGATATATCCCATATTGGAATTTTACATCATTATTTTAGCGATGTAAATTTGTTAGTTTTTAGACAGTCTC
>JAILPY010000039.1 GCA_024699235.1 Treponema sp.
CCAATCGTAAGACTTTCAGAGACTTATGACGGATGGAAAACAAACATAATTGGAAACATTACGATGTTTATTCCAGTCGGACTCGTATGGCCCCTGTGCTTTAAACAATTAAATTCCGTAATAAAAACAACGTTAGCAGGCGCCCTGTTTTCTCTGGTAATAGAATTAACTCAGATTATGTCTTACGAACGCTGCAGTGACATTGATGACATCATATTGAATACGACAGGAGTTTTTATAGGTTCCATAATTTTCTTTGCAATAAAAAAAATCACCGGCAAAAAATTATAAGCCAATGAAGTAAAGATTCAAAATATGCAGCCGATAAAATTTCAGTACATTTATTTTTTGGCTGTAAATACAACGGTTATTAGATTTTTATCGAACCAAAATCAAATCAAAGCAAGACCTTCTTACACATCAGGAAATTTCTTAACTACAAAAAGTACGAAATACCTGTGACAATTACATTCAGTCTTAACGGAGGAACAACCGATTCCGGCAGGAATTCTGTCACTTCATATGTACGGAGAGGAGATCCTGTCACGCCACCGTCAAATGTGAGAAAAGATGGAAAAAATCTTCTAGGCTGGAACACTTTTGCGTTAAGCGTTTCAGTCCTCACAACGATTCCTAATGATACGGAAGATAAGACGTATTACGCAATCTGGCAATAAAGAAAAAAGGATGTGCATCCTTTTTTCTGTGCATTAAATAACAGCTAATTGAATCAATTGCACACTGTATGCTATAGTTGAATAAGCAATGAAAAAGCGTAACATAGACAGCGCATTAAAAGACATCTCTCAGACCAAAGAGCCGTCTAAAATTTTCTTTTTCCTTGTATTGCTGCTGTATTTTCTGACATACGCAATTTTAGCAAAGGTAGCCCACAGCAGAAATACAATTCTCGTTTTGGGAACTCCAACTCCATTAACCATTTTCAGCGGCGTATTTTCATCTTTATCAAACATCTGCATAATATTCCTTGTTGTCCTTTTTAAGAAGAAAGGATTCTTAACGTCTTTAATAATATTGCTATGCCAGTTTCCTATCTTTGTAATAGCAGTATTCGTAAGGCACATACTTCCAAGCATACCTGGCATTTTCTCAAACATATTCACGATTGTTGCCATAACAATCATATACATTAATGACAGGCGGCTCGAAAGGTACCAGGAAAGAATGATGAAGCAGGCCGTAACGGACATGCTTACAGGGCTGCCTAACCGATTTGCCTGCTCAGAAATGATAAACGAGCTCATAAAGAAAGGCGAGCGTTTTGCAGTTGTATCAATAGACCTTAATAACTTTAAAAGCATAAACGACACCATGGGGCAGGACATAGGAAACGATATCCTTAAAGAAATTGCCTTAAGATGGAAAAACCTTGCTGATTCCCATAAGTCTGGCACGGAAGATTTTGTTGCCCATGCACGAGGCGATGAATATTACATGATTGTAAGGGAATACGCCACAAGCGAAGGCTTAATCCGTACGATTGAGGCGTATGAGGCAGAGCTTGAGCGAAAAATTACAATCGCCAACTGCGACTACTTTATGACGGCATGCTTTGGGTATGCTGAATATCCGGCCGATTACAGCAAAAGCGGGAACCTTCTTTCGTATGCCGATGCAGCTGCGCATGAAATTAAGGGACAGGATTCAAGCTCGAAAATCCTCCACTTTTCACAAAACTTGCTTAAGACAGAACAGACTCTGGAAATGGAAAGAAAAATTCGAGCCGCCCTTGAAAGCGACAAGATATTCTTCCATTTACAGCCGCAATACTATGCATCCCATAAACTCCGCGGCTTTGAAGTTCTTGCCAGAATGAAAGACGATGACGGAAGCTTTATTCCTCCTGTAAAATTCATTCCTGTAGCAGAAAAGGCAGGCCTGATTGACCAGATAGACAGCCGCGTATTCAGAAAGGCGGCATGCTTCCTTGGAGAGCTGCTCAAGAAAAAAGACATGCACCTTATATTATGCACGAACGTTTCTGTGCGGCACTTAATGAAGAATAATTTCATTGAGGAAATAAAAGACATTGTAAAAGAAAGCGGCGTTTCACCTGACCACTTTGAGATAGAGATTACGGAATCAATCATGATTGAATCTGTAGAAAAGGCCCTGCAGTACATAAAGGAACTGAAGGGCCTTGGCATGAAGATTGCAATAGATGACTTTGGCACAGGATATTCTTCATTAAGCTACCTGAACAAATTCCCTGCCGACATGCTGAAGATTGACAAGTCTTTCATAGACGTAATGAACAATTCCGACTCTTCAAAGAAGTATGTCGCAACAATAATTTCAATTGGCCACGTACTGAACCTTGAAGTCATATCCGAAGGCGTAGAGACGGACGACCAGCTTGAAACGCTAAAGGACATCGGCTGCGATTACATACAGGGATACCTTTGGGGACGTCCTATGCCTCCGGAAGAAGCCGAAAAACTGGTGCTTTCATCCAGCATTTAATCCTCAGGCTGTTCTTGAGATTCTGTATTGCCGGAACTAAGCTCTGAAGCTATTGCCTTAAGGTTCTGTGAAGCGCCTGAAATATAATCAGTAGCCTTTGTGAAATTCTCTACGCCGGAAGCAATCTGCCTCAAAGTTATAAGAATCTGCTCGCTTGCACTTGCCTGCTGCTGTATAATCGTAGTAATGTCACCGGCACTGGAAGCGGTAATTTCCGATGCATTTTTAATGCTGCAAAACCTTTCTTCAAGGCCTTTGGCGCTTTCAACGCCTTCCTGTATTTTTTCGGTTCCGCTTTCGCTTGTAAGAATCAGGCGGTCTGAACTTTGCTGAATTTCTGAAATCCTTTCTTTGATTTCCTTTGTGCCGTCGATGATTCCGTCTGCAAGCCGGCGGATTTCTGTGGCAACTATGTGGAAGTTGCTGCCAGCCTCGCCGGCACTGGAAGCCTCAAGCTCTGCATTGAAGGCTATGATTTTTGCCTGGTCTGCAACAGAATTGATGAGGGTTACTATATCCCAGATGTTTTCAATCTTTTCGCCTAAGACCTTAATGCCAGAGATTGTCTCTTTGTTTGTCTCAGCAATTTCCTGAAGCTTAAGGACATTTTTCTCTATGTATGAAACGCCTTCTGCAACATCGCTGTTAGTTTTTGAAGCAACGCCAGATACATCCTTTATTTTCTTTGAAATATTTTCGCTCAGTTCAGTATTATCTTCCATCGTTGCTACAATTTCCTTAACGGCAGCGCTTTGGTCTTGAGCCGTAGCAGCATTTTCCTTTGAACTGGAAACAAGGTTCTGCATTTCAACTACAAGCCGTTCGGAAAGCTTAACTTCTTTCATTTTAGTCCTGTTCATGTGAATGCTGTTAAAAATGACGTTGGCAAGAATCAGGAGACATGTAGAGATTTCGATTATCCTGAACCAGAATTGAGATGTGCCTGTAAAGTCTGAGATAGGTCCTTCAATGACTGAGAACCAATGGGTAAGGCCGACTTTCTTTACTGCATAGAAGTGCTTTCCGTGAACGAAGGCCTTATCACTGCCGTCAAGATAGTTCTTGACATTGTATCCCGTACTGCTGACTTTTGAATCTTCAAAGTAATTGACGGTCAGCAGCTTCTCAGAGTCCCTGTTAGTAAGGTACATGCCCTGGCTGTCTATAAGATTTACCTGCGTATTTTCTGAAAGCTTCATGGCTGAAATGTTTTCAGAAAGCCTGCCTAAGGTTATGTCTGCACCGATAACGCCCTTAACCTTTCCGCTTTCGTCAAAAACTGCCCTTGAAAAGGCAACGCACAAGTTCCCTGAAGATGCTGAAACGTAAGGCTCTCCATAGAAAACCTCTCCGTTTTTTGCAATCGCTTCAATATGCCATGGACGCTTGGTAAAGTCAAAGTCAGACGGCGCTTCCCATCCGTCGCTCATTATTATGTAGCCGCCGGAAGGGATATTATTTAACGTTGTATAGTAGAAGGCCTCACAATTATGATACTGGCCTGCAGTAGCCTTGAGCAGGTCAAAAGTAGAGTCTTTGTCATGAGGTTTCTTTAGGCTGTCACACAATGAGTTAATTGCACAGACGACAGGCTCAAGCTGCAGGCGTACTTCATAGTCAGCCTGGTCGTTCAGTTCTTCTGCGACATTAACAATATTGCGCTTGATTATGCTATTTACTAGATAGGTGAATGTAAAGCAGGTGTAGACCGCAACAATGGCAAGCGGCAAAACAATCTGCATGATCTGTTTGCTGTTAAGCGATAAAAATTTACGATTCATCATTTTCTCCTCATATCTATTAAATGTCTTTTAATTTTTAGCTTTGCTGTGCAAGCGCTTCTGCTCGTACATTTTCTTGTCGGCAGCAGCAAGCAGGTTCTTCAATGTACGGAATTCAGGATTATACCGTTCATAGCCTATACTGAGCGTAATGTTATATGGAAGATTTTTCTTAGAACACTTTTTTGCGAGGCAGTCGCCTATCATTTCACAAAAATAGTCAGCGGCCTTATTACCGTCAAACATTCCGCCAATAACGAATTCGTCTCCCCCAAAACGGCACAGCATGCACTTGTCCGCATAGAATGAACAGGCATCACGCAATGCTTCTGCCGTAATAACAAGGGCATTGTCTCCTTCAGAATGTCCGTAAGTATCGTTTATTGACTTGAACTTGTTAAGGTCTGCAATAAAAAGATACAGGCTTCCTGAAGAAGGACTTTCCTGCATGTTTATATTCTGTATGTTCCTTAAAAAGAACTTTTCACCCTGCTTGCGGTTATTTATTCCTGTAAGGGAATCTAGAGAAACCTGTCCCCTCATGTGCAGGATATAAAATAAAAGGACTGAAACAGAAATTCCCGCTGCAATTGACGGAAGCTCATTAAAGAAGAAGTGAGCGATGCCGCCGGCAAAGACGGGTATTGCATTTACAGCAATCATAAGGCACTGCCCCTTATGAAGCTCATTTTCTCTTCTTAGGCTTAGAACTACGGCCCTGATTTCCGTAGGCACAAGGTTTGCAAATATCATGACTATGTATGGAATATACAGAGGACCTCTTTTAAAAGAACCGTCTGCATTTATGGAAAACATAATTCCTGTAAAAGGCGTCGCAAGAGGAATAAGCATCATCATAAAAAAGGGAACGAATAAAAATTCTTTGTTTATGTTTTTTATAGGCGAAACTGTCTTCAGGCTTTCTTCCAGCAAGTAGAACACAGAGAAAGAGCATGCATTCATTGAGCAGTAGAGAAGCGCGTTAGAAAGAGTCCTTGTAAAAACCGTACGGGGAAGGACTCCTTCATAAATAAGGACCCATAGTATGTCCACAAGGCAGAATATGATTACAGCAACAATGGTATTCATCTCGCTATAGCGGAAACTGTTCCTGTCAACGTCAATAAGGGTCGTATACAGGAGAATAGCCATTATAATGATACAGAATATGTCAACCTGAGAATAAAAGAATGCTATAGTCCTGCACAGTTCGTTCAATGCCTATTCTGCTCCCCATTCCTTATAATAAGCGTCTATTTCTTTCTTTATTTCATCTGTTATTACTGAAGCTTCATTTCCGGAATCATATAAGTATTCAATTACTTCCTTCATTGAAACTATTGCGCGGGCAGGAAATCCGTAACGTTCCGTAATGGAATCAAGTGCGCTCCTTGCAGTGTCCTGGGCCTTTTCCATGCGGTTAAGGCTTACCATCTCGCCTACGATAGTAATGTCGCTCTTGTCCTGTACCTGCGAATAGATTACAGGAACAGTCTCGTCAATGGACTTACCGGAAGTCGTAACGTCTTCTATGATTACGACACGGTCGCCTTTCTTTATTTCACTTCCAAGGAGAAGCCCTTTGTCTGCGCCGTGATCTTTTGCTTCCTTGCGGTTTGAACAGTATCTGATTTCCTTACTGTAAAGGCGGCTGTATGCAATTACAGTTGCTACGCTCAAAGGAATGCCCTTGTAGGCAGGCCCGAACAGGACGTCAAAGTCATCGCCAAAGCTTGCATGAATTGCCTGGGCATAAAATTCGCCGAGCCTTGAAAGCTGGCTTCCGGTAACATAAGCTCCGGCATTCATAAAGAAGGGAGAGTGCCTTCCGCTTTTGAGTGTAAAAGAGCCGAACTTAAGAACCTTGCTCTCAACCATAAAATCTATAAAGTCTTTCTTGTACTGATCCATGAAAGACAGTATACCTTATTTTCCTTCATTTTGCCATATTTATTTGACACTATTATTTTTATGAATATAATTACAGTTAAATTATGCCGCAGCCATTTTTATTCAGCGTAATCGACAAAGCCGCATACGACTATAAGATGATAGAAGACGGCGACAGGATTCTTGTCGGTGCATCCGGAGGAAAAGATTCTACCGTACTTATCAACTACCTTTCAAACCGAATGAAGCGGCGTGATGAAAATTTTACGTTTACGGCTATGCATGTCCAGACTGAAATTACGCCTCCATTAAGCGAAAGCCTTTCTGAATTATTTAAAAGCTGGAATGTATTTCCTCAGACCTTAGACGTAAACGTTCTTGGCAGGCTCAAGCCAGGGCGAAGGATGAACTGCTGGTGGTGCTCAACGCAAAGAAGGATGGAACTGCTTTCTTATGCACTTGCAAACGGCTACAACAAGCTTGCCTTAGGCCATCACCTGGATGACGTTCTTGAGACGCTCCTGATGAACATGATTAACAAGGGTGAGCTTGCAACGATGGCTCCGCGGATGCAGTACAAAAATTATCCGCTCACTGTGATACGCCCTTTATGTTATGTTGATGAATCTTCAATAATCGAATATGCAAGGCAAAATAATTTCATAAGCACTACCTGCACTTGCACTTATCAGGACAATTCTGGACGAAAGGAAGCACGGAAAAAACTTGAAGATTTAACAGACCGGGACGTCTTAAAAAAGCGGCGTCTTTTCTCCTCCCTTAAGCACATTTACCCCGAATATTTGCCGTAAAGAAAGGCGCTTTCCGTTGACGGTAAAACAATTTAAAGATATACTGACTTCTACATATATATATGGAGGACATTAATGGCTAAGACCAAATATGTTTATTATTTTGGTGATGGCGACGCAGAAGGCGATGAATCAATGCGTCCATTACTCGGCGGAAAAGGCGCCAACCTTGCACAGATGGCAAAAAAACCTTTGAGTTTACCTGTTCCATCAGGATTTACAATTTCTATCGACGTTTGTCAGGAATACTACAAGCTCGGTAAAAAGTATCCTGCAGGTCTCGATGCTGAGGTTGCAAAATACCTTTCAAAGCTTGAGAAGTCTATGGGTAAAAAACTCGGCGATGAAAAGGATCCACTCCTTGTTTCAGTTCGCTCAGGTGCTGCAGAATCTATGCCTGGCATGATGGATACAATCCTCAACCTTGGTCTTAACGACAAATCAGTTCTTGGTCTCGCAAACAAAACAAATAATCCACGTTTCGCATGGGACGCATACCGCCGCTTTATCCAGATGTACGGTAACGTTGCTATGGGTGTTGATCATGATAAGTTCGAAGAAATCATTGACGAAGTAAAATCACACCGTGGAATCAAAGAAGATACAGAACTTACAGCAGAAGAACTTCAGGAAATCGTTGCAAAGTACAAGACAATGTACAAGAAAGAAAAGGGCGAAGATTTCCCACAGGATCCACAGAAACAGATGTGGGGTGCTATCGGTGCAGTATTCGGCTCATGGATGAACCCACGTGCCATTACATACCGCAAGCTCAACAATATCGACGAAAGAGTTATCAAGGGTACAGCCGTAACTGTTATGGCTATGGTATTCGGTAACATGGGCGACACATCAGGAACTGGTGTTGCATTCAGCCGTGACCCTTCAACTGGTGAAAACCACTTTATGGCAGAATACCTCATCAACGCACAGGGTGAGGATGTTGTTGCTGGTATCCGTACTCCTATGGATATTTCTGCCCTTGAACAGCAGCAGCCAAAAATCTTTGCTGAAATCACAAAAATCCGTAACCGCCTCGAAAAGCACTATCGTGACATGCAGGACATGGAGTTCACAGTTCAGGAAGGAAAGCTCTACATGCTCCAGTGCCGCAACGGTAAGCGCACAGGCCCAGCAGCTGTTAAGATGGCAGTTGACATGGTTGCAGAAAAACTTATTAAGAAGGAAGAGGCTCTTCTCCGCGTAAAGCCTGACCAGCTTGATCAGCTCCTCCACCCACAGTTTGAAGCTAAGGCCCTCAAGGCTGCAACTCCAATCGCAGAAGCATTGAATGCTTCACCAGGAGCAGGCTGCGGTCAGATCGTATTCACAGCAGAAGAAGCTGTTGAATGGAGCAAGGCTGGAAAGAAGGTAATGCTCGTACGTAAGGAAACATCTCCTGATGACATCGAAGGTATGTATGTTGCTGAAGGTATCCTTACTTCAACTGGTGGACGTACATCACACGCAGCTGTTGTTGCTCGCGGTATGGGTACACCTTGTGTTTGTGGATGTGCAGCAGTTGTATTCACAGGAAAAGACGAAGTAACAATCGGCGGAAACAAGTTCAAGAAGGGTGATGTAATTTCTATCGACGGTTCAACAGGTAGAGTTTACGGTTCAGAAATCCCTGTTTCTCCAGCTTCTGTTTCTGGCGACCTTGAAACATTCCTTGGCTGGGCAGATGAAATCCGTGCAGCTTCAAAGCGCGTTACTGCTTCTGGCAAGAAAGTTAACGGCTTCGACGTTCTCGCTAACGCAGAACAGAAAGAAGCTCCTCAGGCATTCCGCTTCGGTGCAGCAGGTATTGGACTTTGCCGTACAGAACACATGTTCTTTGAAGAGCCAAAGCTTTCTTCATTCCAGAAGATGATTCTTTCTGAAAACACAGAAGAACGCAAAGAAAACCTCAAGAAGATTCTTCCTCTCCAGAAAGATGACTTCTTCGGAATCATCAAGACAATGGAAGGACGCCCTGTAACAATCCGTCTTCTTGACCCACCTCTTAACGAATTCATCCAGGCTGCAACAAAGGAAGAGGCACAGGCTCTTGCTAACAAGCTCGGCTATCCAGTTGAAAAGATTGAATCTAAATACATGGAACTCAACGAACATAACCCAATGCTCGGACACCGTGGCTGCCGCCTTGCAATTACATATCCAGAAATCTACGAAATGCAGGTTGAAGCTATTGCTCTTGCAACAGCAGAAGCAGACAAGAAGGGAATCCCACATGATGTTAGAATCATGATCCCTAACGTAACAGCATTCGCAGAACTTAAGCAGATCCGTGAACAGGCAGAAGCTGTTATTGCTAGCGTAAATGAAAAGAAGGGTACAAGCCTCAAGTTCCAGATTGGTTCTATGATCGAGTTCCCACGCGCTGCAGCAATTGCTGATCAGATTGCTGAATATGCAGACTTCTTCTCATTCGGTACAAATGACCTTACACAGACAACATTCGGCTTCAGCCGCGATGACTACTCTAAGTTCATTGATTCTTACCTTGACCAGAAGGTTCTCTTCACTGATCCATTCAAGACTCTTGATGAAGACGGTGTTGGAGTAATGATCGGTCTTGCAGAAGAAAAGGGACGTTCTGTAAAGAACAACCTTCACCTCGGAATCTGTGGAGAACACGGTGGAGACCCAGCTTCTATCGAATTGTGCTACAAGCTCGGACTTAACTATGTTTCTTGTTCACCATTCCGCGTACCAGCAGCTCGCCTTGCCGGTGCACAGGCTGTAATCAAGTCAAAGGCAGCAGCTGCTCCAAAAGCTGCAGCTAAGAAAACTGCAAGCAAGTCTACAGCAAAAAAGGCAGCTCCAAAGGCTGCAGCTAAAAAGACTGCAAAGAAGTCAAAGAAATAATCCTTAAAATACATTAGGCTTATTAACTAACGACTAAAAGCTCCTTCCTTTTTGGAAGGAGTTTTTTTTATCTCTTTTGCAAGAGCGCTGAAAGTGATATATTAACTGCATGCAGAAAATATCTAACTACCATACACATACACAACTTTGCAAGCATGCCTCCGGTATTCCTGCTGACTATATTGAGCAGGCAGAAAAAGAAGGCTGCCTGGAACTCGGAATAAGCGATCACTGCCCATACCCAGAATCATTTGAAGATTTCTGGCCGCATGTCAGGATGAGCACTGCAGAAGTCAGCCAATACATTGAAATGGTAAATTCTGCAAGACAGAAAGCATCGTTTCCTGTATACATGGGATTTGAATGTGAATATGATGCAAGATATAAAAGCTGGTACGGAGATGAACTAAAAGGAAAATACAAGGCCGAATACCTTGTGCTTGGCTCTCACTGGGTTACAGACGGTTCAAGCCATGTGTACTGCCCGGACATAACAGAAGCATCTCTATTAAACCGCTACATTGACCAGACGATAGACGGCATGAAAAGCGGACTGTTTGCATTCCTGGCGCATCCAGACCTGTTTATGAAAGGCTGGAAAGAATGGGATGCACAGGCAAAAAGCTGCCTTTCTGCGATTTTGGATGCAGCCGTAGACCTGGACCTCCCAATCGAAATAAATGGACTGGGCATGTCACGCACCCCAAACAACACAAGCAGAGGAATGCGCTACCAGTATCCGTACATAGAATTCTGGGAGATGGTTGCACAGTCAAAGGCTCAGGTAATCTGCAATTCTGACGCACACGCACCGGAAGACGTTCTTATGAATGCATGGAAAGCAAGGGATTTTGCAGGCAGATTCGGAATTAAGCCAATAGAAACCCTAAGCATTCAATAGCCTACAGACAATTTTCAAAAATGAAAAATGTTTGCATTTTGACCTTTCATGCTTTATAATTTAAACGCGATATAGAGAGGTAAAATTTGAACGACATTGAAAAATTATTTAATCACGACTGTGATTTAATCACACCTCCGGCTGATATTACGGACGAAGCAGTTGCCAGTAATGAAGCAGTACAAATTATTCCAAATTCAGAATACTTTGAACGATATCTGGCAGAATGCTACAATACAGTCCTTACATCAAAAGAAATAAACATAAACCAGACTCCATGCCACAATGGTGCCATGGAATTCCGTAAGGCACTGGCAACATTCATGTTTCGCCTCCGCAATATAGAAGTTAATCCTGAACTGGTAATAGTAGGATCAGGACTGCAAAGTCTCTTATCCAATATACTAAGGCTGCCAAGCATCATGCACCCAGAAGGAATTTTACGGCAGGAAGGACTACTGTCCCGCGCAGAACAGATTGCTACAGGCGTCCGTCCAATGGTCGCAATTGCAGAAGATGAAGATGAACAGATAAAGAAGATGTTCTCTACATCAAGAATTAAAATAAAGGATGTAGCAGTTGACGAGCAGGGCGTAAGCTTTAATTCGCTAATATCGTCAGGTTCAACGCTTCTTTACGTTTCACCTAGAGACGTTCCGAATTTCTATCTGGAAGATCCGGAAGAACGCAGGAGAGACCTTCTTGACTGGGCAAACTCTGCTTCCTACCGCTTTATTATAGAATATGACAGCACTAAAAGGATTCAGTCTGTACCTACTTTCAAAAAATTTGATGAAAAGGACGATGTCATATACCTGAATTCATTTTCTTCACTGCTCTGCAATGGAATTTCAGCCTCCTGGGCTGTCCTGCCTGAAAAGCTGTATAAGGAATATTCAGAGATGTTCAATAATTTTCCTTGCCAGCTTTCATATCTGGAACAAAAGGCTCTCGCCATGTTTACAGAAAAAGGATATCTGGACAATTATCTCGAGAGCATACAGAGCAGCATAGACGAAGAAGCACAGGAAGATGAACTAGCATTCTAAAGCCTGTTAAAAAAGAGTTTCTCCAAGAAGCCGAGCAACTATCGTTACTGCCATAAGTGCAGTATCGTTGCGGACATCAAGTATTGGATTAACTTCAACAATTTCCATAGACTTCACAGTACCAAGAGCTGCCATTTCTTCCATTAGAAGAAGCCCTTCCCGGTAATTCAATCCGCCAGGAACAGGAACGCCTGTCCCTGGTGCAATAGAAGGATCAAGAGAATCCATGTCAAAGCTTATATGCACAACATCACAATGAGTCTTAAAGAACAGCTTAACTTTCTTTACGATTTCACTGAATCCCTGCCTGTCTATGTCACTTATGGTAAAGACCGTAACGCCGGCTTCCTTCATGAGCTTTCGCTCCCCAGGATCTAGGTCCCGTACGCCAACATAACAAATATTTTCAGGATCAACCTTACGGCCTTCCTTGTATAGGTTTACTAATTCTGGAAGACCGTATCCAGCGCTAGCTGCCATACATTCACCATGAATGTTGCCGGTAGGACTTGTCTGATCTGTATTGAAATCGCCGTGAGCATCAACATAAAGGACTCCCAGCCTAAGATTCTTTTCTGAATAAGCAGAACTTAAGCCTGCTACAGAGCCAAGTACAATGGAATGGTCGCCGCCAAGAATCAGGGGAAATTCCCCATTCCTTACAGACGCATCAACCTGCTCTGCAAGACGGGTACAGGCAGAAGCTATAGGCTTAAGGTATTTAGCCTTTGGATTATCGCCAATTTCAGCATATTCCTGAGCTTCAGTTTCTACAGGCTTATCGCGTATGACCGTATGTCCTAGAGATTCAATCCTATCTGAAATTCCAGCAAGACGCATTGCAGACGGTCCCATATCAGAACCGTGCCTTCTGCCTCCAAAATCAAGAGGCATTTCTATAATCCTAACATTCATTCTGTGCAGATATTAACACAAACTGCTGGTGTCGTAAAGGGAATTTATTACAAGCATATTGATGGCGGATGGCAGCACTCACTCTGACAGGCTCAATTCAACCTTTATGTTGAAAAATATAATC
Organism: Treponema sp.; assembly: GCA_024699235.1. Lineage (GTDB taxonomy): Bacteria > Spirochaetota > Spirochaetia > Treponematales > Treponemataceae > Treponema_D. The sequence continues at coordinate 12,828 of JAILPY010000039.1, forward strand.
TTAGGCAATATAATTTAAGATAAGAACAGTCAAACAGTCAAAAATGCCTATCGTCATGTAGGATTAAGACAAGCTTCACAAAGAAGACTTTGTGATTTGAAATTCACTAGTTGAAAATTTCTTGTTACTATATCATAATATAGTAAGGATTTTACTGGGGTTAATACATTGGAAAAAGAAAATAAAGCAGAAAAAACAACAAAAACAACTCGTACAAGAAGAACAAAGAAGTCCGTTCCTAAAAAAGAAACAGTTGCAGAAGAAACTGCTATTATAGAAGAAAATAAAGAAGATTCTAGCCAGGCCATTCAAGAGGAAACTCCAGAAACTACAAGCTCAGCAGCAGAAGTGTCAGTACAGGAACCTTCCATTAATGAGGAAGAAGTGCCGCCTGAAAATAGCGAACCTATTACAAGCAGTGACAATAATGCACAGGAAATGGAAGCGCGCTTTCAGGCTGCCCAAATGGAAATTGCCCAGGAACAGATAGACGAAACTATTTCATCTCTCATTCAGGCACAAAGAACTTTTTTCTCTACAGGAACAACTCAAGATCCTGCGTGGCGAATAGAACAGCTTAAGAATCTTCATGCTGCAATCAGGGAACACGAAGCGGAAATCGTACAGGCACTTAGACAAGATTTGTCTAAATCCGAATATGAATCTTACAGTTCAGAAATAGGCCTTGTACTTTCAGAAATTACATATCAGATAAAGCATATAAAGAAATGGAGCAAGGAAAAACGCATTTTCGGCGACATACACCTGTTCCCGGCATACTTTACAAAGCGTCCAGAACCTTATGGCGTAACTCTGATTATGTCTACATGGAACTATCCATTCCTGCTTTCAATTTCTCCGCTGGTAAATGCCCTTGCAGCAGGAAATACTGCAATACTTAAGACTTCCGAATACAGTACCGCAACAAACAATGTCATAGACACGCTGCTGGCAAAAACGTTCAACGCAAACTATGTTACTGTCGTTCAAGGCGGATATAATGAAAACCATGCACTTTTAAATCAGCACTTTGACTTCATTTTCTTTACGGGAAGCCAGAATGTAGGAAAAATTGTAATGAACAGTGCATCAAGATTCCTTACGCCTGTCTGCCTGGAACTTGGCGGAAAAAGCCCATGCATCATAGACAATACTTCAAACTTGGAAATGGCGGCAAAGCGGATTGTATGGGGAAAATTCCTTAATGCAGGACAGACCTGCGTTGCCCCGGACTATATACTTGTAGATGAAAACGTAAAGCAAAATCTGATAGAATGCCTTAAAAAGGAAATTACAAGTCAGTTCTCGGAAAAACCGCTTGAAAATCCAGATTATCCAAAAATCATAAATGAACGGCATTTCGTGCATCTGACAACGCTATGCCCTGATGCACAGATGGACTTTGTAAGCAACAAAATAGCTCCTACAGTCATAGACTTGGGCAACATTAAATCATCGGAAATAGAAGACTCTCAGCTAATGAAAGGCGAAATTTTCGGTCCCCTGCTGCCTGTCATTTCATATCAGCACATATCAGATGTCATAAACTTTATCAGTTCAAGACCTTCTCCACTTGCCCTATATCTGTTCAGCACCGATAAAGAACTGCAGCAGACAATTACCAAAACCCTGCGCTTTGGCGGCGGATGCATAAATGACGTAGTATGCCATCTTGCTTCAAGCAAAGTGCCTTTTGGAGGAATTGGCGAAAGCGGAATGGGATCATATCATGGAAAGACTGGATTCGATACCTTCTCGCACGTAAAGACTATTCTCGTTCAATCTGAAAAGACAAAGGCTGCATACAGATTTAACAAGACTGAGAAGAACCTAAAGCTCTTAAAGTTTTTCTTAAGATAAAAATATTTCTTTTCTGTGGTTGGTTCCAATTCTGGACAGACAGTCCTGCAAAGGTTCTTCACCACGATGCTGAGAAAGATCAACCAAGAACCTGTTCATAGAAAAATGCTGGAACACAAATACGCTGTTCCAGCTTTTTTTTACGCTGCCGTCTTCATTCGTATAGCATCGTAAAAGTTCATCCCTATAATTTAAAAACAAACCCCTTCCCTTTAATTCAGAATAGCCTACAAGCCAAAGCTGAGCAGTTTCCAGCCTCTGATGCAATTGAGCTGCAAGCCGGGCCATGCTAAGCTGGCTTTCCAAAATTAAATTCTTTATATTGTCGGAACCGTTTGAATTAAGATATTTTAAGTGAGAAGTTTTTGCTGTATGAACAGGAGTTTTATTCATTATGACGGCATTCTTTCTAAAATCAATGCCAAGTTCTGCATTGCGGCGGAAAAAGCCTTCTGCAATGCGGCCGCTTTGCCCTACCAGATATCGGTTATTTTTTGCAAGCTGTTCTTCCTTGCCAGGATTATCGCCAATGACAATCAGCTTTATTTCACTGGCTTTAGTTATTTCATCGTAAGCCTTATTGTATACGACACAAGTTTCCAAAGGATATTCTGGAGTATCCTTTTTAGCAGCTGCAATCTGCAGGGGACGCAACTCATCAGAATACTTGAGCCACATCCCACACAAAGACTTCATCTGCTCCCTGTATTCACAGAATGCCTGATACTGCAGATCTGTCATAGAGAATTCAGTTTGCCCGCTGAGCGTCAGTAATCTTCATGGATACATTAACTGGGGTGTTAGGAAGATCTTCCTGGTCCGGCTTACCTACGCTGAAGAATGCCATTACGCCTTTTGTTCCGTTTTTAAACATAGGAATCTTATCTTTGATTAGAGTATTGTTTACAAATACGCTGAATGTATTACCGTTGTCTACAATCTTAATCTTATTCTGGGCATTATATCCTTTCTGAATTGCAGAATTCTTATAGAAATAAGCAGTTCCTTCAGAATTCTTTTCTACAAGGTCAGTATAGTTTTTACCATCCCATGTATACAAAGCATATTCCCCGTCAACATTTATTTCAAAGCGGATATAATCCTTAAGCATCCTGCCATTAGGCTCGCTGTAGCCAAAAACAAAACCGTAGGCGCTTTTGCTATAACCGGAAATTTTCTTGAAAGCGCCTTCAATCATGCTGAACTTACAGATTTCTGGAGTTGTATAGAAATATCCACAGCGCTGTATGTCATTCATTGTAGGCGAATACCATGTGCGGTATTTATCCAAGTTGTCAGATATCACCTGATTACCATTGCCATTTTTATTTGCACCTGTTCCCTTACTGTCTGCAGCAGAACCTTTTCCATCTTTACTTGAACTAGAATTGGCATTTGCATTTGTTCCACTATTTGCACCAGAAGCGTTCTTATTGGAACCAGAACCGCTTCCGTTCTTATTTGCACCAGCATTGGCATTAGAATTTACGCCAGAACCATTTTTGCCGGCAGCAGAATTAGCACTGCCATTAGCATTGGATTTACTGCCATTGCCAGCTGCAGAATTAGCGTTTCCTTTAGCATTAGTACCTGTACCGTCGGCATTCTTTCCGCTGGCATTTGCTTTGGAATTTGCGCTTGCATTGCCATTCTTATTGGCATTTGCACTACTATTGCTTGCATTTGCATTGCCATTCTTATTGCTGCTGGCATTGGAATCAGCATTTTTAGCAGAATTATTGTTATTACTTGAAACAGCATTGCCGCTCTTATTAGCATTTGAATTGCCGCTGGCATTCTTGCCGCTGGTACCTGTACCGCTTCCATTCTTATTTGCATTAGAATTAGAATTTGCATTAGAAGCCGATCCATTCTTGCCGGCAGATGCATTTGCGTTAGAATTCGTATTGCTTGCAAGCTTGTTCTGATTACTTCCAGAACCGCTATTCTTATTATTTTTATTGTTATCCTGTAAATTAGCGGCCGTATTTGGAGAAGAATTTACAGAAGTCTTACCAGCCGTTGCATTATTACCTTCCGCCGCATTCTTGCCGCCTTTGTCTTCCTGAAGATTTGCAGCCGTATTCGGCTTGGAATCTACAGGAGACCTTCCTTCAATCGCATTTCCTTTATTCCCAGCAGTACCGTCCTGCAGATTTGCAGCTGTATTCGGCCTTGGCTTTATGTCAGGATTAATGCGTTTCATTGTTTCAGGAAAGTTTTCCTCTGAGTTAGGAGGATTATAAATATCGTCTTCTTCCTTTACCAAGGCAGTACTTGCAATTACTCCAGTGCCTTCTTTTCTTTCAGCTGTCGTAATTTGGGAGTCAGACTCTTGCTTTTCAGCTATAAAAGATCCATCTTCGGCAGGATCTTTAACTTCAGGTTCAGTATCTGCAACTTCATCTTCCGTAACTTCAGCCTCTACAGCTTCCTCAATTACGGATTCCTCATCCGCAGAAGAATTATCCGCAACAGCAACAGTTTCAGTATCTTCAGTTTCATTTGAACGGGAAACCTTATTTTTATCAACAAGAGAACTTTCTGCAGCAGTCTTACTTTTAGAAGCAGACTCTTTCGGCGTTGACTTACAAGATGTCAAATAGCCAGACAGCATTAACATAACTGCCGTACTACCAGCTACTAATTTTTTCATTTGTTACCCCTCTTTTATAAATGAACTAAAAAGTCAGTTTATACATCTCCATTAAGTGCGCATCCAGTTGCTTAAGGACAGAACCTTTCCTAACCTTCATGCCAGAGAGTTTTCCAGCAGAAGTCAGGCTGTCAAATAAAAAAAACACCTTTGATATAAAACAGCCGGCCTTTCCTGGTAATGCCACATTCCTGCTTACAATGCAACGGGATGCAAACACCATTCCAACCAGAACGCCACTTCTTTTTAATCCGTTTTTTAAGGCTCCTTCAGTAATCTTAAAACGTCCAGCTTCCATAAGGACTTTTCCATAAGGAGAAAGCAAAGCCAACAGCGTTACCGAACAGATAACTATAACTGAAGGTAAAATACGAACCTTTCCTTTTCTAGAAATAAGTACCAGAATAAAAAAGAAAGCTACAATACACCATTCTATAATTAGAATATCGGTGTACAGCATAAAAAAGCAAGGTATAAACAGCAGAATTACCACTAATCCCTTATAATACAAACTTTTTTTATCGCATTCAGTTACAGGCTGCATGGAAATTTCAGAGAATTCTTCACTGCATTCTGCATACCAGTAAGATTCCTGCTCAAAAATATTAGCAAATATACCAAGTAAAAGCCCTGTAACAAAGCCGGAAATAAGAAGCAAAGGAGCAACATAGCGAACATTATCACCAAACATAATGAACTTTGCACACACAATCTGGGCAGCATTATTAGCAAGAGATCCAGCTACAGAAAGCCCAATAAAAGAAATCATATCAGTCTTATTGAATATACAATTAAGCAAGATTATAATAATTCCGCTCGCCATGCTTCCTGCAAGGGAAAAAAGAAAAACATAACTGAATAAGGTACCGCTGATGAATGCCTGCAGCAAGATTTTAAGCATTACAAGTACAAGGACCCATCTGGCAGGCATTTTCTTTACAGCCATAAGGACAGGAAGATTTGCAAGGCCAACCCTCATAAACGGCATAGGCTTAGGAATTGCATATTCCACGGCAGACAGAAACAGGCATAGGGCAGAAAAAAAAGATAACTGATTTAAACGTTGTTTTGAGTTCATAAAGAACGTATCCGTTGATGAAATGCATGTCTCCTAATTAAATATAAGTTAATTATATCAGAGAAATGTCAAAAAGTGAATTGCAATTCATAGTGAATTGCATAATTCCTAATAGCATTCCATTTGCAAATATTTTTAACATCTTTCCGCATCTATTATTTGAACCCTGCACATAGTTAATGTATAATAAAGATAGGGAAATCAGCCATGCATCATAAACAAGCATTTTTTGCCAGTGCAATAATTTTGCTTCTGTGCCATTCATCTGCATTATGGGCAAAAGATACAATTCAAAAAGAAGTTACCGCTCAAAATTCCTTGCATGAAAATTACTCAAGCAAGCTTATTCCAGTTGAATTTATCCCATTTGGAAGCAAAGACTCTTTTAAGACACAAATTCAAGTCGAATGGAACCCAGACTGGCTTAAAGAAAGCTCTTTCACATACAGTCACGGAATTGCCCGCATAGCATGCTTACTGTCAGACATTTCCTATACAGACATAACTGCAAATCCAAAAGATAATTCCCTTATAAGGACATATCAAAGCCTTGGCGTATCTCCGTCTTGCATAAAGACATTTTACGACATCGATTACAATGAACCTGACAAGGGCAATGACCAGTGTGCATTCTCAATCGCCCACACAAAAGACATACTGTTCATAACCATAAGAGGAACGCCTTTCAATGCCAACGAATGGATTTCCAACATGAACATAAGCGATGCAACAGAAAAGGAAAGTTCCCTGCATGAAGGCTTTTTAAAGGCAACCTATATCGTACAGGATGCCGTAAAACAATACATCAAAACAGAAAATCTGGACACAAAAAAAATAAAGGTATTAGTTACAGGACACAGCCGGGGAGCTGCAATAACAAATCTCCTTGCAGCAGCATTCTCAGTAGAGCGTACCTTCCCTGAAGAACATATCTTTGCCTATACATTTGCATCTCCAAACGTTACAACCGCAAAAAACATACATTCCAAGCAATTTGCATTTATATGGAACATAGTCAATGCAGAAGACATAGTACCTACAATGCCCCCTAACAGAAAAGGATGGAAATTTTCAAAATACGGAAACACTCTCGTACTTGCAAACAGCTGGAACAAAGACAGCCTTATATATGAAGAAAAATTAATTCCAAAAATAAACAGAATATTCACTCAGATACAGGATCGGGTGTACAGGCCTTTTGAAACAGGGCCTTTCATTCCGTTGCAGATAACAATGATGCTTACAAGCCTAAGCAAAGACGTAGACAACTATTATAACGGAATAACCGGAATCCATAAAAAAGGAACCAAACTCCTAAAAAAAACAGACATGGAAGCCGTACTCAACAATGATGGCAGTGAAGGCGATGATTCTTTTATGGATAAAATCTCGGAGTTTATCAGGGAGCGTACAGGAGGGGTCTCTGATTATGCTGCCATAGCAGTAAAAGACATGCATGCCTGTGAAACCTATTTTTCATATCTGACGGCGCTTTCTCAGGAAGAAGCCTTTTCTACATTAGGATTCAGTCAAATTATAATCAAAGGAACGCCAGATGGATTTGTCCAAGACTGTGAAGGTAACATCCTTCTGAAATTTCAAGAAGGCAGAATCCAATATTCATCCATCAGGCTTCCTGCAGCAGCACGCAATAAGGGCTTTAACAGTATAGTCATAGGATTTCCTGCAAACCAGGACTTTAAAGTCCTATTATCAAAGACTAGCCTTGCCCCCACCGCAATCAAGGCCACCATTGAACATTATGACGCTGCAGGAATTCTGCTAAAGACTCATAAAAATCAGAAATTCTATGCAGACGCATCAAAGCTATACGAAATAGATGCTGGTTCCTGCAGCTTAAAAAAAGACTGCCTTTACGCAAAGGCCATAAAAGGATCTGAAAAGCAAGAAATCGTAGAAAAAACAGGACTTTCCGAAGAACAGAAAGCAAAGCTAACCTTTGAAGTAAACATAAATACAGAAGGAAACTTTGGCTATGGAGTTCATTACGGCCCCGCAAAAATCTATTTGACGCTGCTGACTTCTACAAACATATTTAACTGTGGCAAAACCGTTGACTTACAGCCAGGCATTGGCACGCAGCAAAACATCACAGGTCCTCTATTCTTTGACCTTGAAGTTCTATTTAAATGCACCTGGTTTCCTTACAACAGAGAAAATGCTAACAGGGAAGAAAGATTTGCCGTCATTCCGGCAGCAAGAGCATCACTTTCCATAATGCCTTTCAGAAGGGCACGCATTTTTGCCGCAGGCGTTATAGATTTAAAAATAAAAGATTTTAATGACAATGCCTTTTCTTCCATAGTGCGCTACAACACTATGTCAATTTACGGAACAGGCGATACAGTAAAAATGGCTCCAAGCTTACAGTTTGGAATAAGATTTTAAAATAAAAAAGCCTGTGCTTAAAATGCAGTGCACAGGCCTTCATAAAGCAATTTACTTTCTATTCTTCAGCAATGCTGCAAATGGATTATAAGTTTCACCGTCATCATCATTTGCATGAAGTTTTTCATACTCATGAGCATTCTCTTCTTCTTCGTTTGAAACGACAGGAGAAAGGGAAATTCTCTTTTCTTCCATATCAACGCTGTCTACAATTACAGCAATAGGACTTCCAACAGAGTAAACTTTCTTTAAATTTGTATTGCGCTCTACAGGAAGCTTTGATATATGGACAAGACCGTCAACAGCAGGTGCCAGATTTACAAATAAGCCAAAGTCAGCAACACGGCTGATTGTAGCATCAATCTTTGTACCTGCAGGGAATTTTTTATCCATGCCGTCCCAAGGATCAGACTCAAGGACCTTTGTACTAAGAGAAACTCTTTCCTTGTCCCAGTCTGCACGTATAATCTTTGCTTCTACTTCCTGGCCAACCTTAAGCACTTCATGAACATCATTTACACGGACATGACTGATTTCAGAAACAGGAAGAAGGGCTTCAAAACCGTTTATGGAAACAAAAGCCCCGTAACTTTCAATGCGAGTAACGCTGCCTTTTACTATAGAACCAACCTGCAATGCACCTGCAAGCTTAGCCTTTTCTGCATCAGCCTGCTCTTCAAGAAGAACGCGGTTAGAAACTACAATATTCTTCCCTTCATTTTTATATTCCTGAATCTTAAAAGTCTGATGAGTTCCTACATACTCAGCAGGTTCCTTGCGGTTTTTAAATCCCATCTGACTGTACGGACAGAAAGCACGTACAGAACCAATCATTACTTCAAAGCCGCCTTTAATTTCCTTAGTAACATGACCTTCTACAGGAATGCCGCTCTTCCATGCAGTTTCAAGGGTATCTTTTCCAGCACTCTTACCTGCAAGCTTTGTCGTAAAGTGCAGTTCTTCATTATTTGCACTTGCAAAATATACGGTAATCTTATCGCCTTCTTTTACAGAAACATTTCCATTCTCATCTGTAAATTCCGCTTTATCAACAAAACCTTCGCTTTTTAGTCCTAGATCAATGAATACAGTATCTCCGGTAACTGCAACAACTGTTGTTTCTACAACCTGTCCCGGATTATAAAGATTTTTCATATAAACTCCTGTGTTTGGTACGCTTGCAACACGTAAGGATACTATACATTTTTTTTGGAATTTATACAACAAACAGCCCTGAAAAGAGTAAAATGCAAAAAAAAAGGCCGTGTCAGCATGACACGGCATAGCAAAATTTATATTTCAGAATGCTAAATTATTTGCCAGAAAGAGTTACAACAATATTTATATCCTTTTTTGAAGATACAATTTCATAAGTAAAATCTTCATCAGTATTAACTTCCTGCACTGCAAAATAGCGGAAGTCATCCAAATCCAGTTTTTTACTAACTTTCTTAACCTTCTTTGAATTACCCGTATTTACAGATCCAGAAGCATAAGTAAACCAAACGTGCTTCTTTTTATCATATCCGTGTATTGTAAATGAAAGGGCATCTAAGCCTGTCTTATTTACAATATAAATGTCGTCATCATACTCGCTGTCAAGCTTCTTTGCATCAAAAACAAATGTACGGATATTATTCTTCATGCTAGGAAGAGGAGCAGCATTAACGTCAGCATCTGCTTCCCATATATAGAAATTAAGATTTTTATTCAGCTGATTGCTTGTAATCTGAAACTTTCTTGTTGATGGAGAAATAATCTTAATGCCATAATACTGATACCTAAGGTAATCGGCAGAAGACCCCTTAAGCTTTGGCTCATCGCCAAAACCTTCAAGGCTTACAGTTCCAAGATCTGCCCAGCGGTTACCTTCATTTCCTCCATAACCAAAAATCTGAGCCTGTATCTCGCCGTCACTGGCATAATCATAAACCTTAATCATTGAGGTGAATCTTGAACCACCTCTATCGCGGATTTCATAAGAATCCACAACCAGAACGCTATCGCCATCAAGTGCAGGAAACTCTTTAGCATGTAATGCAGAAGCAGCGGCAAATATAAAAGCAGCAGCAACTAACTTTTGTAATTTTTTCATTATAACACCTCTAAATAAAGAACAAACTACTTCGTATTACGGTTACCAAAATTCAGGCACAATCCTACATAAAATTTCAAAAATCTACCGGAAGAAACCTTATAAGTTTCACTATAATCAAGACCAGAATCATTAGACAAGTCTATCTGACTGAAACTGTTCAAAGGATAGGCAAAATCAAATCCCGCATCCAAGCCAACGTTTGTTCTGTCAGAAGAAAATAACCATTCCCTTATGCCTGCAGATAGATTCAGCATTATATTCTTTTCCTTATAAGACATGTCTCCTGCAGATATCTTTGTTTTTATGTTTTGGATGGTAAACCGAACTCCAGGTGAAAAATACAGAGAAGTATGCTTTCCAAAAGAAAACCTTGCAGCTGGCCCTCCTGCAAAAGAAAGGACATATCCGTTATCAGTCTTTTCTTCTTCGCCATCCAAAAGGCAGCGGCTGAATGTATTGTAACTGACAGAAGTCCCTATTCCCAGTTCAAGGCTTTTAAAAGGGGCTCCAAAAAAAATCGTTGCAGAACCGCCTATTCCAGCAGGGGAAGTTACCTTCTTTTTTAAAGTTCCATCATAATGCTGATTGAATAGGCCGCTGTTATTAAAATTTATGGAAGAACTGCATTCTGTAAGGCAACTGTAATCAACAGTAAATTCAAACCAAGGCCTGGCTTCGCAAACACCAGCAAATGCCATCAGAACCAGAAGAAGCTGCAGAAGCTTCATTTTAAAGACTTTTTTTAGCATATAATGATTATGCAGGTATAGCACTAAAAAGTCAATTATACATGCTGTAAACAAAAGGCATTACTGCATGCAATTGCTTATATTCTAAAAGAAAGCACTCTATGCTATAGTATATAAATGCAGAACAATCAAATTAATACAACGCCAATAAAGCAGCCGGAAGATCCTTTTTCAGCATTCTACATTTCTTCAGGACTGGAACGCCTGGACAGGCAGATGAAGTTTATTGCAGAAATAGACAAGATGACCCACATATTAAGGCAGACCCTTCTCGTTGACGGAACGCGAAGGGAAAACGATGCAGAACATTCATGGCACCTTGCAGTCATGGCTCAGATTCTGCCAGAATATGCAGCCGTTGCACCAAACATAGACAGGGCAATCAGAATGGTACTCGTGCACGATTTAATCGAAATATATGCAGGCGATACTTTTGCCTATGACGAGCAGGGTGCACAGACAAAAAAACAGAGAGAATCAGAAGCTGCAGAAAAGCTGTTTTCTATTTTACCTGATGACCAGAATGTACAGATAAAAGAATTATGGATAGAATTTGACGAAAAAAAGACTGATGACGCCCTTTTTGCAAACTGCCTGGACAGTCTGCAGCCATTCCTGCACAACACTTTAACGCAAGGACACAGCTGGCAGGAACATCATGTAAAAAAATCGCACGTCCTAAAGCGAATCGGCATAGTACAGAAAGCAATGCCAGCAATCTGGCCCTGGGTAATCAAAAACCTGGACCATGCTGTAGAGCAGGGCTGGCTTTTGGATGAATAG
>JAILPY010000045.1 GCA_024699235.1 Treponema sp.
AGATCATTGAAAAAACCGGTCTTAGCAGAACCACTATCTACAAGTACAGGAAAAATGGTTTCACCAAAAAAGACTTTATTAATTGGGATGATCTGTAACTGTTATCTGCCTGATGCTATGGAAAGAACAGCAAGCAGGGCATACACCTAAAAATAGAAATCAGCGCAGAATTCATACATCATGTATCAGCCTGTTGTTAAGGTATTTTTATTGTAGTCAGCTCCTGCTCGATTAAAAGCGCAACGTTAAATCAAATCACATATCAAAATACGGAATGACAAAGGCATAAACTTTACATAAAGAATGATGTAAGAATAAGATTTTCTATATGAGTGAAATTAAGAATATTCTTAAAACTTGAGGTAAGAATAATGCGACCAGATGTTGTTTTTTCCCCAATACATACAACCTGTTATCCTGGGCCATTCTCTACTCATAACTACAATGTGGCTGTGGCATTTTTTTCAGACGAATTCCTTTCAGATGCTGTAGATACAGCATTTATACTTCAGAAGTTCTATTCCGGACGTCTAAAACGTCAGAGTTTTATAGCAAAACTAAAAAAAGGTGAAAGATTATGTGATGATAATCAAGCACCAGTCTCAATCTATGATGGAACAGCATATTTCTCTAAAACAAATTTTATTGATAGATTCTTAATAGAGCTCTTTTATACTGATGAGGTTCTTATTGTAGGTGATAACGATAACTCATTATATGAAAAGTACTTTATAGCAGCATGCAAACTCATGAAAATCAGTGTGTTCAGAATAAAGAAGAACGAGAAAGGTTTGAACAAAGAATCGATTTCAGATGAAGATGTTGATCACGATGTAATGAAGATATTTGAAAATGAATTGATAAATTCCATTGAAGAGGAAGGACAAATTGAAAAAATCATATTGGACTATGATTATGATCTTAACTTTCATGGAATAACAACTACAGGAGAGCATGTAGGAATAGATCTGTTTTTTCCAAATGTTCCTATACAAATATCTAGGAGAATAAGGGAATGGTCAGATTATGCCGATGCTGAACATGATTACTGGTTTGTAGCAAAGAAATTTGAAAATGAACAACAACAGCTTGTTGGCGCATTAAATTACTTTATTGGAAATAGATACAGATTTGAAACGCCATCTGGAAGTACCGGGGGCTTTAACTACTCTGAAATAAAGCCTAAACAAAAGAAAAAAGGTTCATTCCCAACAATAAAAGAAGAAAGAGAACTTAAAGACTATTTTGGAGAAATATCTGACTCTTTTATTGTGTCTCTTTCTTCTGGGCATATAGCAAGAGTTGATAAAAAAGGAAAACTCATAATCTTTGCTGATGCTGAATTACCAGAGAATCATCCTTGTTTTAAGCCACATAATATATCAGTTTCAGAAAAAGCATATATTCAGAAACTTCTGAATTATGCAAAAGTTGTTGGATACTCCAATGGAAATATAGATAAAGTTTTCTCTAATGAGGAGTTATCTAACTTTAAACTTATTCCAAAAACTAAAAGAGAATTACAGGATCTTATTTATTCTTTGGTTGTAAAGCATGACACTTCATTCTCTTTAGCTGATATTGATGTATCAAATATTATAGATTTTTCGGGAATTTTTTCTTTAAATGACAAATATCCTTATGGAGATTATTTAACTGACGAAGATTTTAATGATTTTGATTTTTCCGGCCTGAAGACATGGAATATGTCTCGAGCAACAACCCTTAAAGCTATGTTCAGTGGAAATAGCCGAATTGGTCTATTTGAATCTGCAATTGCAGAATGGGATACCTCAAATGTTGTAGATATGAGCGAAATGTTCATGCAGAGTGAAATCTTTAATGGAGACCTTAGCAAGTGGGATGTGTCTTCCGTTGAAGACATGAGTTACATGTTTAGTGAAAGTATTGAAGGCTCTGATTTTGAAGGTAAAGGTCTTAATAAGTGGAATGTATCCAACGTAAAAAATATGAAAAGCATGTTTAGAGGTACATGTATAAATCTTCAGAACATCAAAGATTGGAACGTTTGCAATGTTACTGATATGGAAGATATGTTTATAGAGAGTCATCCTATTCCTGCAGACCTTGGGAAATGGGATGTATCATCAGTAAAAACTATGAAACATATGTTCTTTGACTGTTACGGATATAACTTTGATGGATTGGAAAAATGGAAAGTTTCAAAATCCTGTAACACTATTGAAATGTTTTTTTTATCAATCAGTAACGACAGAGCCTGGGAGATTATTCAAAACTGGGGCTATAGACAGGATGATATAGATTTTGTAACAGTATTCTTTTAGTAGAACTTAATCTACGCTTACCGAAGATGCCCATTTTCTCTAAGAAATGCGTATTCAGGTCTTAAAAGAATGTCTTTGGTTATATGCAAAGCAACCTCCTATTTTTCATCTTCAGTTAGCAGTTCCCGTATTCTTTTTAATAAAGCTTGAATAAAACCTTCTCTTAGGAAATCATCATAATTTGTTTTCAATCTACATCTTACACAGAATGTAATAAAGTGTAAGGCTGTAACAAAGGCTTCCTTCAGATAGAGGTCTTTTGGATTTACCTCTGTTGGATAATGAAAGTTAAGGTCATATATATTTAACGTTGTATTGTAGTCATCTAATAGCTCTGGATATTTATCACTTAAATCATAATATTCGTTCATAAAGGCTTCCATAGTTGACTTACTAATTGAAAATTCCTCATTTTCAGAACATTTTTTAATGGCTTTTTCTAGAGGTTCGATATATGAAAGAAGTTTACTGATGTCTTTCTTTAGTTTTGCAAGTTTGACCGCTGGGATAAACTCTGCCTATTCTGAATTTTCTGGTTTAATTGATCTTATCTTAATATCCAATTCTGATTTTCATAGCAGTAGATCTTCTCAGATCAATTTTGGATGAAAAACAGGTGATTTTTAGCTGAAAATATTTTCAGAATTGAAAAAAATCTCTATTTTAGAGATCTTAAAAAAATAAAATACTTTAATAACAGTAATATAAAATCTCAGTTCACCTAAATATACATTTAGATGAACTGAACTCTACAGGATTGCGAAGTGAGGGCTTGCCCTTGTGATTGTTCAACTGAAGAGATGGCGCCTGTTTTA
>JAILPY010000057.1 GCA_024699235.1 Treponema sp.
CCTTCCTTTTTTATATTCAAAGAAACATTAACTACAGAAGCAAGCCTGTCTTTGTAGGAACGATATAGTGACAGAAGTTCAGGTGTCTTTGCTTGAATTTCAGACTCATTCATATCATTTCCACATTTTTCCAAATATTCAGCATCTTTTGACAACGTTAAAGCACCTATAAGACGGGCAGAACTCTTAAGGGCATGAACAAGAATTGTATAATTTTTCCAGTCTTTAGTCTTAGTAAATTTTTCAATTTCAGAAACCTTATCGTCTATAGAATCATAAAAATTCTTTAAAGCACTTTTGAAAATTTCTACATCACCACAGTTTTTTAATGCTTCCGACAATTCAATCCCGTGCAATCCCTTAAATTCACAACAATCATCTTGTTCATAATTGCATTCCTCTAATCTTACGACCTTTTCTTTAGGCAAATACTTAACAATCATCTGTTCAAGCTTTTTACTATCTATAGGCTTTGTAAGGTAATCTGTAAAGCCTTCTTGCAAATACATTTCCCTAGCGCCATATATAGCATTTGCAGTTAAAGAGATGCATGGAACATTCATACATTTATTTCCTTCAAGTAACTGCATTGCATGAAAAGTTTCTATTCCATCCATCTGCGGCATAAGATGATCTAAAAATATAATATCATAATGATGTTCCTTAACCAAGTCTAAAGCCTGCATTCCGCTTTCAACAGCATCAATCTGCATCTGAGTATTTTTTAACAGTCCCTTTACGACTAACAAATTCAAAACAGTATCGTCAACAATTAGAATTCTTGCTTCAGGAGCGTGAAATGACTCATGATAATCATTTTCTACATCCAAAGACTTTTTATAAGCACTGCAAAAATCCCCCATAGGTTTCCAGCTCTGCACATTCTGTTTAAGTTCAAAAGAAAATTCAGAACCTTCACCATATACACTTTTTACATTAAGCATAGAATTCATCAAGGCAAGAATACGCTGTACTATATTTAGTCCAAGTCCCGTACCTTCTATTTTACGGTTGCGTTTTTCTTCTATTCTCTGGAATTCCGTAAACAGTTTTCCTAAATCCTCTTCTTTTATTCCAATGCCTGTATCTTTTACACATACTGAAAGCATAATAGAATCTTCGTTTATTTTCTTATAGGAAATTTTAATACCAACGGAACCTTTTTCTGTGTACTTTATAGCATTTGTAAGAAGATTCAAGATGCACTGCTTAAGGCGCTCAACATCTCCAATAAGCAGGGAGGGAATATTAGGATCTACATTTACGTTCAGAGCAAGATCTTTATCTTCTGCACGACTTGAAACCATGTTAACCAAATCATTTACAGCAGATCCAATTTCATAAATCACTGGAATAATATCCATCTTGCCGGCTTCTATCTTGCTAAAATCAAGAATATCATTAACAAGACTTAATAAGCTGTTGCCTGCACTCTGTATGTCTTTAGCATAGGTTCTGATAGCAGGTTCCTTACTTTCCCGTAATATTATTTCATCAAGTCCCAATACGGTATTAATAGGAGTTCGGATTTCATGACTCATATTTGACAGGAACTCGGTCTTTGCTTTGCTAGCAGCATTTGCAGAAGCAAGTTCACTGGCAAGCTGCTGCTTTTGCTTTTCTTTTTCAATATAATCAGACATATTATCTATAGAATCTTGAATGCAATTATACAGAACGCCTATTTCATTTTTATGATTTAATTTTAAATCCGATATGTATATTTCTTCCATAGAACTTTCATTACTTAATGAAGATTTATAGGAATCCTTTATGGCAGCTGCCATGAGCATTAACGGATTTGAAATCTGAACGTTTGAATAAGAAATTCCCAGAAGTATGACAGGAACGGTAGTCATCAGCATGTTTACTAAAAATTTAAACATAGTACGAAGAGCTTCCTCAGATCCAATAATATCTGCAACTACATGCTGAAAAAATCCATTGCTCCATCCATACGCAGAAAGTATAATGAAGAAGGCTTCTCCAACAATAAGGAACGTAAGGTAACCTCCTATGCTTCTGGTATATTTATGACTTCTTAACCGGAACCTTAGGGTCTGAACTTTAGCTGAATAATATGAACTCCCAAAAAACAATTTCCTAACATTTTCTGGCAAAAAATTAGCAAAAATATAGTTACAGGTACAAGCAATGCCAATAGTAATAGCATACATTATCACTTCTTTTCTTATCGAAATAGGTTTTTCAGTCAGCCACCATACAAAGATGGACCCTAGTACCATAAATGCTGTAAATCCAAAAAACAAAAGGATTGTTTTCCATAATTTTTTATATGACCCATACATGACAGGTATATTTGCAAGTATTGAAAGATTAAGAAGTATAAAAGTATGAAATTGTGGATATTTCATTATGGACAGTGCAGCAAACAGCTGGAATACTATTAAAGCGCCAACCATCCATCCTGAAAGAGATGTTGCCATAATCACGAGCACCATTTCTGTACAATACTTTACAATATTATAAGAAAATTCTGATTCCCCTACATCAGAAAAGGGACTTTTGATTTCCATAGCAAGCAACAATGCGAAACCTATAATCCAAGTAAGAAAAATGGTAATGCGGTGGGCTTTATTCCGCAGCAAAAAATAATTTACATATTCTTTTTCCTGCATTACAAAAGTGTACCTTTTTTTTAAGGAAAGGACAATATTTATTCTTGCAAAACATAACTTTTCAGATTACACTAAAAAAGATATGAAGAAGATTTTCATTGCATCAACTAACCAAGAACTGATTAACACTGTAGAAAAAGCATGCAAGCATTTTCCAAATTTTTTCAGTGCATATTCCATGCCAAGCACAGAAACGTCTATAAGTTATATTAATTATGAAATTCCTGAAATAAAAGTCCTTGACTATACTTCAAAAGAAATTGACTGCGGCAAAATACTTGAAGCCATAAATGCAGATGAATGGCTTCATTATGGCGGAATAATTGCAGTATGCAAAGATGATGATCAGGTTAAGCTTATCGAATACATAAAAGACGACAATATATTAAGCATACTTCCTATGGAAGACTTTAAGAACAATTTTGAGCATCTGCTTAATATCCTGTATCAAAACCAGCAGTTCTTTTATACAAGAGGCATGCAGGACATAATAGGAAGGCAGGAAGAAGGCTCTTTTGTATGCAGTAATAATCCTTTGGACCTAAAATTTTACACAAATTTTCTTGTCAGCTATCTATACAATACAAACAGAGTTTCTGACAATGACAGGATAGGCCTTCAGCTCACACTCATGGAACTGCTGATGAATGCCGTAGAGCACGGAAACCTCAACATATCTTATGAAGAAAAGACAAAATGGCTTTCTGAAGGCGGAGATATGATTTCTCTTATAGAAAAAAAGAGTAAGGAACCTAAGAATAAGAATAAAAAAATTAAGATATCTTATGCAATACGTAAAAAAGCCTCTGCATTCCGTATAAAAGATGAAGGTAATGGATTTGAATGGAGAAAATACTTGAATAAAAAGGCTGATGATGAAGAACTTCATGGAAGAGGCATTACTCTTAGTAAAAACTGCATTCATCAGATTACATATAATGAAAAAGGAAATCAGGTAACATTTTCAATATTAAATAAATCTGACACCGTTAACACAGTTCCTGGCATCATGAAGCCATTTCCGACTATTGAATACAAAGACAAGCAGATTATCTGCAAGCAAGATGAAATGTCAAACGATCTTTTCTTTATTGTAGCAGGTAATTTCAATGTATATACAAATAATAAACTTACGGCAACATTAACAGCTGATGACATATTCATTGGAGAAATGGCATTCCTGCTGAATGACAGACGAACTGCTACAGTAGTTGCAAATGGAAAATGCACCCTTATTAAAGTTCCAAAGACGGACTTCCTTACCCTTATAAGAAAAAATCCTCACTATGGAATATTCCTAAGCAAAATGCTTGCACAGCGACTAGCACTGCAGGCGCAAACCTCTTATATCTTTCAGGAAAAAATTGAAGAATTGCAGGGAACTATGAAAAAGTTCCGTTCAATACTAAAAAAGTAAGGTAATTACATGTCTTTAAATTGTAACGAATTAAATCTCATAATAAGCGAACTAAGCCTGACAGGTGCTTTCATTCAGGAAATTGTTCAGCCAAGTTATGATATGCTTGCATTTCGTACTATAAAACAGGGAATTCTTTCAACTCTTATTATATGTACAGGGGCAAATGCATGCCGAATAAACACAACAGAAAATAAAGTTCCTAAAAACGTAAAGCCTTTGCGGTTTCACGAATTTCTTAGATCCCACGTGCAGGGAATGAGAATTAACGACTGCCATCAAATTGGACTCGACAGAATTGTTAAGTTAGACGTATCTACCTGGCAGCAAAAATATTATATTTATATAAGATTATGGTCTGGAGCAGCAAACGTAATAGTTACGGACGAAGAAGGCATCATCCAAGACTGCATGTACCGCAGGCCAAAAAAGAATGAAGTAACAGGTACAAAATTTACAGTTGAAGAAAAAGAAGTATCTGAAGAAGAAAAAACTCTAGCACTGGAAAAATTTCCTATACGTACTTTTGACAGCTCAATAGATTCATCACTTTCATTTAACCGAAAAATCGATATATTCTATTCAGAACATGCATCAGTTCTTTCCAGAGAAAGCCTACTAGCTCAAGCTGAGAAATGGTACAATGTAAAACACAGTAAAATGGAAAATGCATTGCAAAAACTGTTAGCAAAGCAGAAGCAGTTTGAAAATGCCGATCACTTAAAGCACACAGGAGACTTAATCCTTTCGTTTGGATCTCAGGCTCAGGGAAATTTTTTAGACTGTGTTGATTATGACACAAATGAACAGGTTCATATAATTCTGGACGCAAAAAAATCAATTCAGGAAAATGCCACCGCATATTATGACCAATATAAAAAAGCAATATCAGGGTTGGAAGACCTTCAGCATGACATTGATCTTTCAAAAAGAAATATAGCTGCACTTGATGCAGAATACAAAGCTATCCTAGATCAGAAAAATGTTATAAAAATTGAGCAGATGCTCCGCCATGACACAACTCCCAAACAAAAAGTTGAAAAAGTTCATGCGGGACTTCATTATGAAGTAGATGGATGGACCATTATTGTAGGACGTACGGCCAGTGAAAACGATGACCTTCTGCGTCATACGGTAAAAGGTTCAGACATGTGGCTTCATACAAGAGATTATGCGGGTGGATATGTATTCATAAAAGCTCAGAAAAACAAAACAGTACCATTGGAAATTCTATTATATGCAGGAAATCTTGCCGTATATCATTCAAAGGCAAGGAGAAACGGCCAGGCAGACTTATACTATACACATGTAAAATATCTGAGACGGGCAAAAAACGGACCAAAAGGATTGGTTTTGCCTACACAAGAAAAGAACCTATTTGTTAAACTTGATGAAAATCGATTGAGACGCCTTGATGAATTGGAAAAAGCAAGAATAGGAATTTAAATCCCTGACGTGAAAATGTTTCTATTGACATGATTTCTTCTATTTTGTATTATATTTTAACTCACGTTT
>JAILPY010000108.1 GCA_024699235.1 Treponema sp.
CAGTACTTCAACGAAAGTTCTAAAAAGGAATGGACAGAAGAACGCCAGAGCGGAGCATTCATTTTAAAACACATTGCTTATGCCTTAAAGAAGCTCGATTACATGAGCGAAGAAGACGCCAGAACCTGGTACAACGAAGAATCAAAAGACTACCACATTAGTATAGAAGATTTTGGGAATCTTGTGAAAAAATACTGCGAAAAAAAAGGTAATAATCATCATGTTGTTTTCCTTGTTGATGAAATAGGGCAGTATATTGCAGGAAATACAAAACTCATGCTTAATCTTCAAACGGTAACAGAAGATTTAGGTACAGCTTGTGGAGGTAAGGCCTGGGTTGTCGTCACAAGCCAGCAGGATATAGACAGCATCGTTCATGTAGAAGGACAAGATTTCCAAAATCTTCTATACTAATGTGGTAGTCTTTTGATTCTTCGTTGTACCAGGTTCTGGTGTCTTCTTCGCTCATGTAATCGAGCTTCTTTAAGGCATAAGCAATGTGTTTTAAAATGAATGCTCCGCTCTGGCGTTCTTCTGTCCATTCCTTTTTAGAACTTTCGTTGAAGTACTGCTTGAATAAATCATATTTACCTTCATCAGCCAGGCGACGTTCAAGGTCTGCAATGTAAGGACGGGAACCACAGAAGCCCTGCATTTCATTGAACACTTTTAGAAATACACGAACAATTGCATCTGGCAGTGATTTTGCATTGGAATCACTTTTAGAGTCAATGTTGAACAGAATGACATCAGCAGGTACTGTTCCAGCTAATTTCATATCTGCAATAATCATTGCATCGTCAATCTTCTTGCCATCAGTAAAATAATCAATTGCGTGCTTTCCGTTCACTTCTTTATTTTGAAGTAAATATGAAAGAATCTTTAACAGGTGAGATTTACCGCTTCCAAAGAAACCGGTAATCCAAACCCCCATTTTATCTGTATTCTTGTTAATCCCGTTTTTATAACTTGAGAAGAAGTCTCTAAAGTGTTTGGTCAATTCGTTGGTAACAACATATTCTTCCAATTCCTGATAGATGTTTTCTTCATTTGACTGACCAACTTTAATTACGCCCTGAATATCACGATCAATAGGCTTTTCAAACATGTTTTGAATATTCATCTTTCTTCTCCAATTTATTTACAAAGCGGAAAGGCCCTGTAGTAATTATCATCTGTTATTGCATTAAATAATGTAAGCTTCTGGCCCGTATATTCACCAGGAAAGAACATAATTACCGGCACCTTGTATAATTTTTGATGCAGGTTATTCAGAACCGTATGAGAACGGACTAGGGGATAAACTTTACCAACTCCCGTTATAAAAATGATAGAGTTTTCAGGAGTGTTGTTTACGATATATTCAATTATTTTATTCGATTCTCCATCTTCCGTTAGACCTAGAGTTGGTTGTAATTCACTAACTAAATTATCAAGGCCTTCTTCTTCCATAGAAAATGCATCTTCCAAATAGCCATTTTCGTTAAGAAAATTCATTACTATTTCATAAAGATCAAATTCAACAATATTTGGAATCTGTTTTTTTAGTACTCTAATATGTTCTCTTACTTCCAATTCTCGCTCAGGAGCATAATCAAATATATAATACCCTACTTCATTTCCCAGCCCTTTATTTTTTAAAAAATCCGGTTTCGATATTTCATCTTTTATTCTGTTTAATCTTTCTGAAAAATTTGCTTCATTCATAATCTATTCCTGTAATCGTTGAAAGATATATTCCATAGCCGCTTTGTTTCAATAAATCTTGAAGCCTGTAATCAATATAAGGAACTAAGATTTTCTTTGACTGTGCATTTTCTACGATTCCAGTTTCTATCAAAAATTTTACATAAGTTTGCTTTAATTTGTAAATTGCACTCTCAGAAAAATGGGCAACTTCTTCACTCTGTGCAATTTTTTCATCAAAGAAATTCTTTATATCTGAGTCACCAAGATCCTTTTTGCCAAGTTGGAGCGATTTCTTAAACACAAGGTTCATAAACTCAAAGAAAAGCAAATCTGTTTTCATAATTGAAATCAAATGAATTATCTTGGCCGTATTTATATCCGAATCACGTAATTCAGCAATAAGCTCTGGAGTAAGGGTATTTAATCTTTTGTATACAACTCCTGCAATACGCTTGCATCGGTCTTCTGCCCTTACTTGATATAGATTCTGTTCAACAGCAATTTTTCTCATATCAGCTATAGAAGTTTTATCTAAATAGTAAGGAATTGTATTTATGGCTTCATTTAACCAAAAAAGACAAGAAACCATACTCGCACTATATGTCATGCAAAACGCTCCAGTATAACTATAAACCTGTCACCAACTTATAAGTATAGCACAAATAGTAGCTTGCTACTAGCCCTTGTTTTCTACCTAGCAGCACCTGTCTCTACACCCGCCAGAGGGTTCCCGTGACTGCCCAGTCAACGCACCCGTGACTGTCCAGTCAACGCACCCATGACTGCCCAGTCAGCACACCCATGACTGCCCAGTCAAAACACCCATGACTGCCCAGTCAACACACCCGTGACTGCCCAGTCAGCACACCCATGACTGCCCAGTCTGCACACCCGTGACTGTCCAGTCTGC
>JAILPY010000136.1 GCA_024699235.1 Treponema sp.
AGGATAGAATTTATTGTCATTAACAATAATAGGATATATGTCAGCAATAGCCTCAAATGAAAGAGAATCCAGGGCTGAAAGTTCCTGATTAATTATCATGCGGCCAGTATCAGCGTATTCCGCCTTATTACGGGCACGGGAATAATCAATCAAAGCCTGTCCTATGCGAACCTTCTGCAAAGAAGAAACATCACCATTTATAAATGTCAGCTTATTATCTTCAAGCTTTAAGCGCTCAGCAATAGCATTAAGGCATGAAGTTAAGACCGGATCAAAAGAAGCGGCAAGCTTTTCATCAATCTTGCGAATCTTCGTATAGACTGAAAGTATTCCTGCAGCTTCCATTACAGAAGGAGTAAATGGAGACTTCTTTGAAGGAATCTGCATAAGGGTCTTTATTTTTTCAGTCTTACGCTGACCCAAAATATAGTCAGCAATACCGTCTTCGGTAAATACAGAAATAGAATTAGATGCAATAGCGCTGTTTACTGCATTAGAAAATTCATTTGACTTAGCAATAAGCTTTTTATTGCTTTCTACAAGATTTCCAATATGAGGAGTAGAAACATAAGTCCGTTTTGAACTGTTCTTAAATGAAAGAGGAACTTCAGAAACTGCCTTTACAAATCTTCCGCGAGACCCCATTTCTGCAACGTATGCAACGACTTCCCGTTCTGTAAGGGATGCTGCATTTGAAGCATGAGTTTCTGAATAACGCGTTGTAACGGCATTACGGAAGGCAGACAATGAAGCATCATACGATGCTTTCGATGCAGAATCAAAAGATGCAAGTGAAGTGTATTCAAACTTTTTTTCTGGAACAAAAGGAGCAAAAGAAGCCAGTAAGTTATTCTTAGACAGAAGCATCTTTTCTCCATCAAATTTATGGGCAGAAAAAACAAACATAGAGTCCTTTGACTCAAGAGTAATTGCACTTTCAGTTTTAGAAACAATTTTATATGCAGAATTAACAGCATAAGGAATTGAAACAGAATCAAATCCTTCGGCAGGAACTGCAGAAACAGACAGAGAAGTGTCTGAATCAACTCCATTTACAGCAAAGACAATTTCCGTTCCGTCAGTAAACTTAAGCAATATGCCATTATCCTGCTGCTCAAAAGATTGCAAAACTAGACTTTCACTTTTTTCACCGGAAGAAGCGTAAGCAACAGCAGGATGAGAATCATTTGCAGCAAAAGAAAGTCCTTTAAAGGAGACTGAGAGCTGATTCTTTAATGCAGCAGACTCTTCTGATTCAGAACCTTCGGAATCTACACGTTCAAGGCTTATGCGCATATCACCGATAGCACGCGTAATACTTGTATCTGTCTTAAATTGAAGTATGAAAATGCCTACAATAGCTACAGCATAAAGCATCGTAAGCGCTATTAACTTTATAAATGGATGTCTTTGCATTAAATTATTTTACCCATATTAAGCAGAAAATTCAACTATATAGCATAAAAAGAAAGGGGCTGACCATGAATGAAAACCATCCACTGGCAGCCCCTTATAGATTCCTCCTTGAATGAAAGTTGGTGTGAAGTAGGATTTTAAGTAGGTAAGGCAACGCCTTAACCTTATGATTCTACTATACTACACGCCAGGCCATCATTCATGAACATAAAATAAGAGAAAAATAAGAAAACTCTTATTTTTGTTCTTTATTTTGCAAGACACTTATCCAATTCTGCACTGATTTTTTCTTTATCAAGATTCTGACCGATTACACAAAGCTTTATCATGCGGTCGCCAACTTCATCGTCCCATTCAGCCTTTATCTGAGGGTTTGCATCAAGAATCTCTTTCTGCTCTGCAGGAGAAGAGGTTGCAATCCACTGTCCTGAATAGCCAGCCTGAATCTGGCGGCCAGAAGTTTCAAATACCCAAGCCATTTCAGGCTCATCAGCAAACCACATCAATCCCTTGCAGCGGATAATATTCCTAGGCCACTTGTTAGCATAAGAGTCAAGAAGCTGGCGGTCAAAAGGCTTTCTGCGGTAATAAATAAACGTACCGATTCCATACTCATCTTCGCTTTCGCCTTCATGCTTGTGTTCATGATGGTGATGATGGTGATGTCCGTGACCATGTTCATCGCCGTCGTCATCGTCATGCTTGCCGTGCTTATGCCCATGTCCGTGCTCGTGCTCATCGCCATCGTCATCGTCATGCTCGCCGTGCTTATGTCCATGTCCGTGCTCGTGCTCATAGCCGTCATCGTCATCGTGCTCGCCGTGCTTATGTCCACGTCCGTGCTCGTGCTCATCTTCGTCGTCAATTTCATCTTCTTCAAGGTGCTTGCACCAGCCGGCACTAGCATAAACCTTTTCAAAGTCAAAGCTTCCAGTAGCAAGGATCTGTTCAACTTCTACATTGCCATGATCTGTTTCAATAATGTTAACATTAGGATGAAGTGCATTAATGACTGCCCTAACCTTCTTAAACTCATCTTCTGTTACAAGGTCCTTTTTATTGATGATGAGCGTAGAACAGAATTCAATCTGCTGTACAAGGAGAGACTCAATGTCTTCCTCGCCCTTTTCCTTTAAAAGGGCATCGCCGCTGGCAAACTCATCTACAAGGCGCTTTGCATCTACAACGCCTACAACATTATCAAGCTTTCCATTCCTGATAGTCTCAAGCTCCTGTGCAATAGGCATAGGCTCACATACGCCGCTGGCCTCTATCATAATGTAATCAAACTTATTAGACTTAATAATGTTTTCTATATTCTGAGACAGCTGAGTCTTAAGGGTACAGCAAATACATCCGTTTGTAAGAGGAACGATGCTGCTGGTGTCTGTAATTTTAGCACCATCAGCTATCAGCTTTGCATCAACATTGACCTCGCCAATATCATTAACTATAACAGCAACTTTATAGCCTTTCTGGTTTGAAAGGACTTTATTCAAAAGCGTAGTTTTTCCAGCACCAAGATATCCGCACAAAAGTGTAATCGGAGTCAAATTTTTAGCCATAGTATAACCTCACAAATTAATACATTTTTCCGCCTAGAATATACTGCATTTTACTGAAAAAGAAAAGTAAATAAAAAAGGCTGCCCAAATCAGAGAATATTTCCCCTGATAAGGACAGCCTTTTAAGCATATTCAAGCTTAATGCTCTCGCTTCATTATTCCGCCGCCAGAAAGGTAGTCTTTGTAGCTTAAGGCAAGCCCTTCTTCAAGATCAGTCTTAGGCTTCCAGCCCAAGGCACAAATCTTAGAAATGTCACATAACTTGCGCGGCGTTCCATTCGGCTTAGAAGAATCCCAAACTATCTTACATTTGCGGTCAGGGACATCTGCATATACTGCCTTCATGACCTTTTCTGCAACATCCTTAATTGTCAGTTCCTTGCCGCTGCCAACATTAACAAAACCGTAAGGCATCATGTCAGAGGCATGGCAGTTTTCCATAAGGTGAACGACTGCATCTGCAAGGTCTGCACTGTATAAGAATTCCCTTAATGGAGAACCGTCTCCCCATAAGGTAACTTCATCACGGCCGCTTTTTTTTGCGTCATCAAACTTACGTATCATGGCAGGCAGAACATGACTGCCTTCAAGGTCGTAGTTATCGCCTGGGCCATACAGGTTCGTAGGCATTACGGACAGAAAGTCCGTACCATATTCAATATTATACTTAAGGCAGAGCTTTATAACGCTTATCTTTGCAATGGCATAAGCATCATTAGTAGTTTCCAAAGGACCAGAAAGAAGGTACTCTTCTTTTAGAGGCTGTGGCGCCATGCGAGGGTAAATGCAAGTAGAGCCAAGGTTCATAAGCTTTTTTACGCCATTCTGCCTTGCAGCTTCTACAACATTAAAGCCAATCATCATGTTATCGTAAATAAAGCGGGCAGGATGTGCAGAATTAATGCCAATTCCACCGACATGAGCGGCTGCCAAAAAGACATACTCAGGCTTTTCTTCTGCAAAAAACTTCATTACAGCAGCCTGATTGCACAAGTCAAGCTCAGAATGAGTACGCTTAATAATGTTTGTGTAGCCGCGGCTTTCCAATTCACGGCAGATTGCACCGCCTACCAGTCCCCTATGGCCGGCAACAAATATCTTTGAATTCTTTTCCATAACGCATCTCTTAAAAAGTTTTAACGCTGATGCAGAATTTTTTCTGCCTTAACATAGTCCATATCATGGGCAACCATAAGCCTTACAAGTTCCTTAAATGGTGTCTTTACAGGATTCCATCCAAGGACGGTCTTTGCCTTAGTAGGATCGCCAAGCAAAGTCTCTACTTCTGCAGGGCGGAAATACTTAGGGTCTACTTCTACAAGACATTCTCCAGTTTTCTTGTCATATCCCTTTTCTTCAGCTCCAGATCCCTTAAACTCAAGTTCAATGCCAGTTTCCTTAAATGCCAGCTGGCAGAATTCACGGACAGAATGCTGCTCTCCAGTTGCAACGACAAAATCATCTGGCTTTTCCTGCTGAAGGATAAGCCACATGCACTCAACATAATCTTTTGCATATCCCCAGTCGCGAAGGGCATTCAGGTTTCCCAGGTAGAGTTTTTTCTGCAAGCCCTGTGCAATGCGTGCTGCCGCAAGTGTAATCTTACGGGTAACAAAGGTTTCACCTCGCCGCTCAGATTCGTGATTAAAAAGTATGCCGTTAGAACAGAACATTCCGTAGCTTTCGCGGTAATTCTTCATTATCCAAAAGCCATATAGCTTTGCAACAGCGTAAGGACTGCGCGGATAAAATGGCGTAGTTTCCTTCTGCGGCACTTCCTGAACAAGGCCAAACAGTTCTGAAGTTGAAGCCTGATAGATGCGGCAAGTCTTTTCCATTCCTAAGAAGTGGACTGCCTCAAGAATGCGGAGCACTCCCGTAGCATCGGCATCTGCAGTATATTCAGGAACCTCAAAGCTTACCTGAACATGACTTTGAGCTGCAAGATTATAAATTTCAGTAGGCTTAATTTTACGGATAAGGCGGATAAGGCTTTCGGAATCAGTCATGTCTCCATAATGCAGCTGAACTTTCCTGTCCTTATGCATGTCTTCTATTGCCGTTTCAAGGTAAAGGTGCTCTACCCTACCGGTATTAAAACTAGAAGAACGGCGTATGATGCCGTGGACATCATATCCTTTTGACAAAAGCAATTCTGCAAGATATGAACCGTCTTGCCCGGTTATGCCTGTTATTAAGGCAACCTTAGATAAATCGTTCATTAAAATATAATCCTTATAATCTATAAAATTCCACTATTAGTTTATATGTTATGTATATTACCAATAACAGGCATTTTCAACAAGACCTGCATTTATATAATAAAATCAAAAATGTACGTAAGAATCTTTATTATAATCAAAATTGTTCAAGACAAATTTCCGCCCACTTTTTCCAATATCAGAGGCAAAATTACTGTCATTTATTAAATGCTTTATAGATTCAATATAGTCTTGGGGAGTCTCACAGTAAATAAAATCTTTTCCATCTTGAGCAGGAATTCCTTCAATGCCAATTTCATTTGTCAAAACTGGTATTCCTGCAGAAAAAGCCTCTAAGACCTTTACTTTTATTCCAGCACCAAGGACAAGAGGCGCTACAAGGCATAAAGAGTTCTGAAAATAATGAGAAACATCCTCAACGAAACCGGTAATTTTTACATTCGTACTTGCATATTGCAGCAAAGACTTGTCAGGATTAGATCCAATTACGGTGAATATAACATCTTTAGGAAGTTCTGGCATAACATTTTTTATAAACCATATTGCCGAAGCATAATTTTCATACCGTCCCATAGCCCCATAAAAGATTATCTGCTTGCCTGAAGGTTTTCTTTCTAGTTTTGAATAATTATCATAATATGGAGATATTACGCGGACTTCCTTTTTAAAATTTTTCTCAGATTCAAGGAGTTTCTTATCTTTATTATTAAACGTAACAATATCGTCAGCAAAATTTAAAAAATAGATTTCTTTTCCTTTTACAGTATTATATTTAAAATAATCAATAACTTTTTTTAGAAGGACTTTATTACTTACATATTTTCTGTATAAAGACAAATATGATACATCTTGCTCTGCACAGACAGTTAAGGCTTCAGGAAATATCTTTTTGACTTTTTTTATTAAGAAGGCGCATTGCGTCCAGTCAAAGATTATGCAATAAGGCCTGTATCCACTTTTATAAAGTTTTTTAGCTTCCTTCATAAAAAGGGATTCAAATGCATAGCCAATAAAACAATAGCGGCTAAAAATGTTATTTGTAAGAATTCTTGTAAATATCCTTTCTTTAAAATTAGGCTTGCCATCTACAACAATCTTGGCCTTTATGCCATTATTTAATACAAGTTTTTCTTCACCAGGCCTTATATGAGTTATGATTGTAAGGTTATAGCAGTCCTGCAATTTTTTTATATAGTTATAATGAGTCTTAGTTCCTGCCTGTCCTGCATTTTCATATCCGGCAAAAGGTGAAATAACCAGCATATCCTTACACATAACAACCTCAAAAAAATTTATTTTTTTAATAACCGAAAGAAAGACTGTTTCGTTTTTGAATATTTATCAAGAATCTTTTTTAATTTATACAAAATGCCCCCCCACCTGCACTTATATTCATTAAGTTCTTCTTCCAGTGCATATATATATTCTAGATCGCTTATGAACCTCTGGGATATATAAGAACTGACAGAATCACGCATTTCTTTATCTCTAATTGCAAGGCTTTCTTTTCTGCTAGAAAGGCCATCAACACCAT
>JAILPY010000175.1 GCA_024699235.1 Treponema sp.
TGCTTGAACGCTTTGACTGGGTAAATTCAATTTTATGCGGTTACAGTTATAGCGACTACACCTTTAACGCTCTGTTTGCTGCCCTGAATGGTGAAATAAATCCAAAGGGATTAGTGCCACTTTCAACAAATCCTTAAATAATGTATGATAAATCCATGTATGGCTCAAAATTTATGAAACATTTTCTTACAGCTTTATTATTCTGTATGCTTAGTATTTTTATTACTTCATGTTCTGGCATTATTGGTTACAGTGTAGTTTTATGGAACATTTCTGACAGAGAGCTTGCAGATGGAACGGTTGTTCCTGTATATGTAAAGTCTAATATTTCCCATCAGTATATTATAAAGGAACCTGCATCAGGAGAGCGCATAGAAGTTCCTCTCTGGATGCTGTCGTATCCTGTTTCGAAAAAAAAGGCAGTTGCTCTGGCACAAAAATATGCTGAATTTGAACGCAAGTATGCTAAGTGCATTCTTGATGGTCTTCCTATACGTGATGAGCCTGAAAATGGCTCAAAGCAAGTTTATCGCCTGCGAAGGGATGAAGTTATCCGTGTGCTTTACCGTGGAAATGGCGTAATTCCTACAAACGGAAAGGAAAACCTAAAAGGTGAATGGCTCAGGGTTCTTGCTTCTGATGGAACTACAGGCTGGTGCTTCTCCCAGAATTTAAGGCTCTTTACCATGAACGCAGACGGTTCTTACGGAGAAGGCGCTCAGGAAGCTCAGGTTCAGCAGGCTGACGAAGTGCTTGAAGCTTTCCTTAAGACAAAGTGGTATCCAGATTATTATTCTCAGATGATTTCCCGCAACAGGATTGAACTTGAGTATTTTAGTCCTGACTATTATTTTGATACAGGTTCTGAAACTGGCAATGTTGCAATCCATCTGAATAATCTTAATGTTGAATATCCATTTGCAGGCGTTACAAAAGTTACTGATTCTGTATATAAATTTAATGAAACTCCAATTAAGGTTACTGTACGCGGAGTAAGTTCCATTATTGTTCAGTATACAGATGCTTCCGGTAAGCCAAAGTCTTATAATTTTGTAGCACTTGCGGAAGACGTTGACATTGTAAAAATTATAGAAGAAGAAAATGAACGCAGGGAGAATGTCCTTAATGACATACGTGCCTTAGGGCCTTCATTCTCAAGCAGTAACTATGGCGACTTAATCTTTGACCAGAATAATGTATTCCTGTGGAATAATTTTGATCTGCTTGTTCCTTCCGTTATTTCTAGGTCAGCAAAAAATGATGGTACAGTATCTGTAACATATCAGCTTCCTGTTAACCTTAAGGCAGAATGGGATGGAATCCTTACATTTAAGTTTACTGATATGCCAAAAGAAGTGAATTTATTGTATAAAAAGCTTAATAATGGCATTCGCCTGTCTGTCGCAAAGGTTTCAGTTTCCCTTGATAATATTACGGAACGCAATACTGTTTCTGTAACGCAGACAAACAACTCTCTGGTTATGTTCTTCCATAACTAGTTTCTGGAGCTTATTATGGCATTTGTACAGTTTTCAAAGGTGTCTCTTGCATTTGGAGACCGTGACATATTAAAGGATGTTTCCGTAAATCTTCAGACTGGATCCAAGGCTGCCCTTACGGGAGCAAATGGTGCCGGTAAATCTACTCTCATTAAGATTATGGCGGGAATTTCAAGCCCTGACAGTGGTGAGCGTATTGCTCAGAAAGATGCCCGCATTGCCTATCTTCCTCAAAGCGGTCTTGTTCATCATGGCTGCTCGCTAAAAGAAGAAGCCGACAAGGCCTTTGAGTATGGCTATGTAATGCAGAAGCAGATTGACGATTTGGGTGAAGCTATGAAAACTTCGCCTGAGAATGCAGAAAAGCTTGCTGTTACGCAGAGTGAGCTTTTAAGTAAGCTGAATGAATCTGGCTGGTACCGGCGTGAAGTCCTTGCTGAGCAGGTTCTCCTTGGCCTTGGCTTTGACCGCAGTGACTTTTCTAAGCAGACTGATGAATTTTCTGGTGGATGGCAGATGCGCATTGCACTTGCAAAGGCTTTAATGTGCGAGCCAGACATCTTGCTTCTTGA
The DNA here is from genome assembly GCA_024699235.1 of Treponema sp. Lineage (GTDB taxonomy): Bacteria > Spirochaetota > Spirochaetia > Treponematales > Treponemataceae > Treponema_D. The sequence continues at coordinate 2,072 of JAILPY010000175.1, forward strand.
CGAACCTACAAACTATCTTGATATTGAAGCCCGTAACTGGCTGGAAAAATTCCTGCAGGAATTCAGGGGCGGCTTTTTGCTTGTAAGTCATGACAGGTATTTCCTTGACCACACCATAAATGAGGTATATGAGCTTTTTAGCGGAGACCTAAAGCGCTATCCTGGTAATTTTTCTCACTACGAACAGGTCAGAAAGGTTGAGCTTGATACACTGATTGCCCAGTATGAGCAGCAGCAGCAGGAAATTCAGCACCTAGAAGAATATATTCGCCGCTTTGGAGCAAAGGCAACAAAGGCTGCTCAGGCTCAGGAACGCCAGAAAATGCTTGATAAGATTGTCCGCATTGAAATTCCTGAAAACCTAAAGAAAATTCATTTTTCTTTTCCTCCGGCTCCGCATTCCGGCCAGTTAGTCCTTACTCTGGATAAAATCTGCAAGAGTTATGGCGGACCGAATGTAATTAATAACCTTGATTTTATTCTGGAAAAGGGAGAAAGGCTTGTCGTTGCTGGCCGTAACGGTGCAGGAAAGTCAACCCTGCTGCGCATTCTTGCAGGAGTTGATTCTGATTTTACGGGCACTGTAAAGCTTGGCAGCGGCGTGTCTGTAGGTTACTTTTCACAGGACAGTGCAGAAAAAATAACGGGTTCCGAAACAATACTTGAGCGCCTGGAAAACGAAGCGCCTTTAGAGCTTGTTCCTAAAATGCGTGACATGCTTGGCGCCTTTCTGTTCAGGGGCGATGACGTATTCAAAAGCATTAACGTGCTTTCTGGAGGCGAAAAAAGCCGCATTGCGCTCTTAGAGTTGCTTTTAAAGCCGGTAAACCTTCTTATTCTAGACGAACCTACAAACCACCTTGACATGCATTCTAAAGACGTTCTTCTGGATGCGCTTAAAGATTTTGGCGGTACGGTAATTTTTGTAAGCCATGACCGAGGTTTTATTGAAGACCTTGCAACAAAGGTCCTTGAACTGCATCCTGGTACTTTCAGAGAGTTTCCTGGGGATTATAAATACTACATGCAGCGTCTTGAAGATGAGGCTAACGGAATTGTAAGTACTCCTTCTGACATTTCTGCTGCAAAAAAAACAGGACCTTCGCCGTCAGATTCTTCTGAAAAAGTGAGCGCCACTAAGCTTTCGTGGGAAGAACAGAAAAAAGCTCAGGCAGAACGGCGCAAGCTGGAAAAGGAAGTTGAAAAAATAGAAGGGCAGATTGCTGAGGCTGAAGAAAAGAAAAGCGAACTTGAAAATCAGATGGCAAATCCTGACGTTTATTCAAACGGTGAAAAGGCAAAGGCCGTCCAGAAACAGATAGATGACATTGCTGCTTTGCTGGAACAATTAAATGCTGACTGGGAAGCTGCTGCAGAAAGGCTTGAAAATGCTCAGTGACAGTATAAATGTCATGGATTGACACGCGTTGACTAAGGCTGTATTATTTTTTCGGAGGCTGAAATGAAGGTTTTAGTTATTGGCGGTGCCGGCTATATTGGCAGTCATGTTGTAAAAGAGCTTATGGCAAAAGGCCATAAGGTAACTGTATTTGATAATCTTTCTAGCGGTCTTATACAGAATCTTTTTGAAGAAAATGAGTTTATTGCAGGTGATATCCTTCATCCTGAAAATCTAGATGCGGCTTTTGCCCGCGGTTTTGATGCATTCATTCATCTTGCAGCATTCAAGGCTGCAGGAGAATCTATGGTTGTTCCTGAAAAGTATTCCATAAATAATATTAACGGAACTCTTAATATATTGAATGCTGCTGTCGCCCATAACTGTAAGATTATGGTATTTTCTTCAAGCGCTGCTGTTTTTGGGGAACCTCAGTATCAGCCTCTTGATGAAAATCATCCAAAGAATCCTGAAAATTACTATGGTTTTACTAAGCTTAAGATAGAAGAATTTATGAACTGGTATGACAAGCTTAAAGGATTAAAGTTTGCTGCCCTCCGTTATTTTAATGCTGCCGGATACGATCCTGAAGGAGTTCTTTATGGCCTTGAACGCAATCCTGCAAACCTGTTGCCTGTTATGATGGAAGTTGCCTGCGGCAAGCGTGAAAAAATTAATATCTTTGGCAACGACTATGATACGCGTGACGGCACTTGCATACGTGACTATATTCATGTTACTGACCTTGCAGTTGCCCATGTTATGGCATTGGAGTATATTGCAAAGGAGCAGAAAAGTCTTACATTGAATCTTGGTACAGGTAACGGCATTACAGTAACAGAGATGCTTGAAGCTACTCGCCGCATTACAAAGAAGGAAATTAAGGCTGAATATGTAGGACGCCGTGCCGGAGATCCTGCCCAGCTTACCGCTTCTTCTGCTCTTGCTAAGAAGGTTCTCGGATGGGAACCTAAGTATTCTGATGTTGATACTTTGATTAGTTCTACATGGAATGCTTATCAGAAATATTTTTCAAAGCATAGCTAAAAGATGTAACAGACTGTCAGCAATAACTGGCAGTCTTATTCAATTACAGAACTGCATTTAAAAACTGCTTTAACCTGTCTGACTGTGGATTTTCGAAAATTTGCTGAGGGGTTCCTTCTTCTGCAATGATGCCGCCGTCCATAAAAAGTACTCTTGTTGCTACTTCTCTTGCAAATCCCATTTCATGAGTTACGACTGCCATTGTCATTCCTTCTTGTGCAAGGTCTTTCATGAGGGCAAGTACTTCTCCTACCATTTCTGGATCAAGTGCGGACGTAGGTTCATCAAACAGTATTACGTCAGGATTCATTGCAAGTGAACGGACAATTGCAATTCTTTGCTTTTGGCCTCCTGAAAGACTTGATGGGTATGCAGAAGCTTTGTCTGAAAGGCCTATTCTTTCAAGTAACTGCATAGCCTGTTCTTCTGCCTGTTCCTTTGTCTGAATCTTTAATGTAACAGGTGCAAGAGTTATGTTCTGAAGGACTGTAAGGTGCGGAAACAGATTGAAATGCTGGAATACCATCCCCATCTTTCTTCTAAGTTTGTTTATGTCGGTATCCTTTGCAGTGATGTCTGTCCCGTCAAAAATTATGCTTCCGGAATCAGGTTCTTCCATAAGGTTCAGGCATCTTAAGAAGGTGCTTTTTCCAGCTCCTGATGGTCCGATAATTACAATCTTTTCACCTTTCTGTATTGTTTCAGAAATATCATTTAAAATAGTATTGTTTCCGAATTTTTTTGTAAGATGCTTAACTTCTATCACTTCGAGCCATCCTTTTTTCAAAAATTGAGAATATCTGAGTCAGACCCAGCGTAAGGGTAAGGTAAATTGCAGCACATGAAAGGAGAGGTATCCATGCATTATATGTTGCATTGCGGATATTATCACATGCTTTCTGAAGGTCTATGACTGCAATAAAGCTTGCAACAGATGTTTCTTTTATGAGCGCAATGAATTCGCTTGTAAATGTTGGAAGTATTGTTCGGAATGCCTGTGGAAGGATTATTTTTACAAGGGTCTGGGACCAGCTTAGGCCAAGAGAGCGTCCGGCTTCCATTTGGCCTGCATCTACGCCCTGTATTCCTGCACGGAATATTTCTGTACAGTAAGCGCCTGAGTTTATGCCGAACGAAATGATTGCAACTAAGATTGCATTGCTTACGCCCATAGGTGAGAATATGACAAAATAAAAAATCATAAGCTGGGTTGCCATAGGGATTCCGCGTATTACTGTTGTATATACGGTTGCAATGTTTCTTAGTATTTTGTGCCTTGAAATTTTAAAAAGGGCAAAGATGCAGCCCAGTATTGATCCTATTAATACCGCACACAGTGCAATAAGGAGCGTTGTGCCTAATCCCCTTGGAATAAGCTTCCAGCGTCCGTTTGCAAGCATAGTGCTATAGAATGTCTGCCACATCTTTGTCCTCCTTAGGCATAGGCTTATTTGCGGATTATAATTACCTGGTTTGAAACGAAGTAAGGCTCTGAAAAGTCAACGTTCTTGCGGCGTTCGTCTGTTGCTGTCATACCTGCTGCAATAAAGTCGATTGCTCCAGACTGAAGGGCTGCAATGAGTCCGTCAAAGTTCATGTCTATTACCTGAAGCTTTGCACCGTAATCTTTTGCTATGTACTGGCTCATTGTAATGTCAAATCCGATAGGGTCAGCGCCTTCTGTATATTCAAATGGAGGGAAAGATGCGTTTGTACCCATCTTTACTGTCTTGCTGCCGCTTGTTGCAATTGCGCTAGGCACTGCAATGTTTCCGTCTATTGGCATGAATGCATTTACCAATGCTTCATATCTTCCGTCAGACTTCATTGCTGTAATTGTTGAATTTATAGAAGAAAGCAGTTCTGAGTCTCCTTTGCGGACTGCAATTGCATATTCTTCTGTTGCAAATTTATCGTTTACAATTTCAAGGTCAGAATTTCTTTTTACAATTTCCTTTGCAGGAAGTTCATCAAGTACGATTGCGTCAATTGAACCGTTTTTAAGGGCAAGGGAAGCGTCGATTCCAGTCTTAAAAGACTTTACGTCTGCGTCAGGAATGTTTTCCTGTATGTAAAGTTCTCCTGTTGTTCCTGCCTGGCAGCCGATTTTTTTGCCGTTAAGGTCTGCTGCTGAATTAATTACAACCTTTTCTTTTTTTGAACAGCCTGTTACTGCAATTAGCATAGCTGCTGTAAGTACAGCACATAATGCTTTTTTCATAATAAAACCTCGCGTATCAGTTAAAATAAAAAAAGACAAAGAAATCTTGCGTCAGACTTCTTTGTCATCTGACACACTAGTATAAAGGGATTATGGCTTTTAGTCAATTAAATCTAGGTTTTATCATTTATTCCGGTCTATTAGTTTTGGCAGTACTTCTGCTATCAGTATTGCACTGAAAATAAGGGCGCAGCCTGCTGTCATCCGTAATGTAAGCTTTTCCTTAAGCAATAGGGTAGAAAACAGGACTCCGAATACGGATTCAAGCGACAGGAAGAGGGAAGCCAATGCTGATGGCACATACTTAAGGCATACATTTTGAAGCACAAAGCATACAAGTGTGCTGAATACTCCCAGATAGAGCATAGACAGTATTACCTGGGGATTGTGCAGGGCTTTTATGGGAATGGCTCCGTCATAAAATGGTGCTGTCAGCCATCCGAATAGGGCTGCAAATGCAAACTGTAATACAGTCAGGAGTATTGGATCTTCATTTTCGTTAAAGCGGGCTACAAAAATGATGTGAAGTGCGTAGAATACTCCGCATATAAGGGTCAGTATGTCTCCCTTATTCATGTTTGCAATGCTTCCGTCATTTCCATTGAGGGCAAGCAGTCCTATTCCTGTTACAGACAGTATTGCTGCTATGAATACATAAAAGCGTGGCCTCTTTCTGTAAATTGGCCAACTGAAAAGGGGAATGAGGATAACGTAAATGGTAGTAAGGAATGCATTTTTGCCTGCTGTTGTGTAGTCGCATCCTATTGTCTGAGTAAAGTATGCGATAAATAAGAAAAAGCCTAGTATTGTTCCGTGTTTCCAGTAGGATGAGTTTAGGGTTTTTAGTTTTTTACAATATATTAATGTAAGTAAGACTGCTGCAATAGTAAATCTGAATGCAACCATCCAGACAGCTCCTATGTGTGACAGGCTGTCCTTTACGATTACAAAGGCAAATCCCCAGATGGCGGCTGTAAGAATCAGTCCCAGGCTGGAGATTGTGCTTTGAGTTCTTTTGGATTGTGCAGAAGTTTTGCTGGCCATGATTTTATTCATGACCAGTATAATCTACTTTATCTGGATTTTTTTCAAGTGCCAGATGTCACGTACATAGTCTTCTATTGTACGGTCGCTAGAGAACTTGCCGCTGTTTGCAATGTTCTTCAGAATCATCTTTGCCCAGCCCTTCTTGTCTGAATAGAGCTTTGCAAGCTTTTCCTGTGCCTGAACATAAGCATCAAAGTCTGCAAGAATAAAGTATACGTCTGGCCTCTGACCTTCAACGCCATATACGATAGAATCGTGGATTTCTTTGAACAGCAGTCCTGACTTATCATAAGTTCCGTCAACAAGCTGGTTGACAACCTTTGCAAGTGCAGGATTTCTGTCAAGATACTTCTGTGGATTGTAAGAATGTTCCTGGTTGATCTTGATGATTTCATCTGAGGTAAGGCCAAAGATTACTGCATTTTCTTTTCCTGCAGATTCTACAATTTCAATGTTTGCACCGTCAAGAGTTCCTATTGTAAGGGCTCCGTTCATCATGAACTTCATGTTTGAAGTACCAGAAGCTTCGTAACCTGCTGTAGAAATCTGTTCTGAAACGTCACTTGCAGGAATAATCTTTTCTGCTACAGAAACGCGGTAGTTTTCTACGAATACAACGCGGAGCTTTCCGCCTACGCGGCGGTCTGTGTTTACTCTGTCTGCAACGGTGTTAATCAGTTTGATGATTGACTTTGCACGTCTGTAACCAGATGCTGCCTTTGCACCGAATATGAATGTTCTTGGAGGCGGGTTGAAAGTAGGGTCTTCGATAATTTTATTGTACAGGTACATAATATGGAATATGTTCAAGAGCTGTCTCTTGTATTCATGAAGTCTCTTTACCTGAGTATCGAAGATGCTTTCTGGATCAAGGAATTCATTCTGAGCATGCTTAAGGTACTTTGCCAGGGATTCCTTGTTGTGAAGCTTAATTTCCATTATTCTGTTGAGAGTTTCATCGTCATCTATGAATTTTTCAAGTTCCTTAAGCTTTACCAGGTCAGTTTCCCAGCCGTGCCCAATTTTTTCTGTTATGAATGCAGCTAATTCTGGGTTTGCATTCAAAAGCCAGCGGCGCTGTGTAACGCCATTTGTCTTGTTGTTGAATTTTTGTGGATATATTGCATTCCAGTCTTTGAGTTCCTGCTCTTTTAAAAGCTTTGTATGCAACTCTGCAACGCCGTTTACGCTGAATCCTGCATGGATTGCAAGCCATGCCATGTAGATTTTTCCGTCATGGATAATTGCCATGTGATTCTGCTTTGCATAATCGTTAGGGAATTTCTGGCGAAGTTCAATAATAAAGCGGCGGTTAATTTCTTCAACAATCTGATAAATTCGTGGAAGAAGGTTCTTGAATGTTTCGATAGGCCACTTTTCAAGTGCTTCTGCAAGAATAGTATGGTTTGTGTATGCAAATGTCTTTGTTACGACGTTCCATGCATCATCCCAGCCGACATTGTATTCGTCAAGGAGAATTCTCATCAGTTCTGGAATTGCAACTACAGGATGGGTATCGTTCAGCTGGATTACATGATAGTCAGGGAACTTAGAAAAGTCTGTTCCGATTGTCATTACAAAGTGGTGTACAAGATCCTGCAGTGATGCTGACGTAAAGAAGTACTGCTGGCGCAGTCGGAGTTCTTTTCCCAAAGGTCCGTTGTCATTAGGATATAGTACGCGAGTAATGTTTTCTGCTCTGTTCTGGCGTTCTACGGCACGGTTGTACTGCATGTCGTTAAAGAGCTGCAGGTCAAATCCGTTAGGGCTTGTTGCCTGCCACAGGCGGAGAGTATTTACAGTCTTGCATCCAAATCCTACGACTGGCATGTCATAAGGAGTTGCCGTTATTTCTTCTGCATTTTCAATGTAAAATCTATCCTGTCCGTCAGGTGTCTTTCCGTATTTTATTTCACCGCCGAACTTAACTGTTACAGCAAGGTCGCTTCTCTTTATTTCCCATGGGTCGCGGTGACGAAGCCAGTTGTCAGGATATTCTACCTGCTCACCGTTCTCTATGTGCTGTTCAAACATTCCGTATTCGTAACGGATTCCGTAGCCGTGTCCAGGATATTCCAGTGTTGCCAGGCTGTCCAGGAAACATGCTGCAAGTCGTCCTAGGCCTCCGTTTCCTAAGCCGGCATCAGGCTCTTCATCTTCAACAAGATCAAGATTGATGTTCATTCCTTTTAGAACTTCCCGAACGGAATCGTTTATTTGGGCATTGATAAGGTTATTGCTGAGTGCACGTCCCATAAGAAATTCTGCACTAAGGTAATACAGCTGCTTTGTAGGCTTTGCATCATAGGTGCGTTTAGTTTCCATCCAGTTTGGCATTATGATTTCAAGGGCACTGGCACTTACTGCATCAAACAGGTCATGCTTTGTTGCCTGAGTAATGTCCTTTCCGTACTGCCTGCGAAGTCTTGCGGTAAGGCTTTCCTTGAATAATTCTGCGTCAAAAACCATTTGTTCCTCCATAAGTGGCTATCGCTTTTTTATTTAGCAATCAATATAATTAACGAGTTTGCAGGAATTACATAGTGTTCCTGTTCTCGAAGCTGCTCAATATTCTCTTCTTCCATGAGTGATTTTTCTGAGTCGTCAGAGGTATCGGCAAGCAGGTACCATTTCTTGTTCTGAAGCGGAGTAGGTATTGTTACCATTATATCCTGCCTGTCAGTGTTTGCTGCGATATAAAAGTCGTAATCCTCTTTACCGTCCTTATTCTTGCAGTACTGCCCAAACAGGCAGAATGCAAGGAATCTGGAAATGTCATTCCAGTCAGGATTGCTTCCGTCTGCATTATACCACTGAATGTCTGGTACAGGGCCTGCCTTCTGTCCCATAAAAAATGAGTGTCTTTTGAAGACGGCGTGATTCTTTCTTAGCTTTATTGCTTTTTTTGTAAAGTCAAATATCTGCTTATTTTTTTCAAGCTTCTTCCAGTCAAACCAGCTCATTTCATTGTCCTGGCAATAGGCATTGTTATTGCCATTCTGACTCCTCCTGAATTCATCGCCTCCAAGCATCATAGGAGTTCCCTGAGAAATGAGCAGTGTCAGGATGAAATTTTTCATCTGCTTGTTTCTCATTTTTTCTATGAAAGGATTCGCTGTAGGACCTTCGTAACCGTGGTTATAGCTCCAGTTGCTGTCAGTTCCGTCCCTGTTTTCTTCTCCGTTTTCATCGTTATGCTTGTGATTGTAGCTTACAAGGTCGTTTAGCGTAAATCCGTCATGGCAGGAAACAAAGTTTATGCTGTGATTTGGAGTTCTGCCGGATATTGAATACAAATCGCTTGATCCTGTGATTCTAGTTGCTGCGCTTGTAGAAGCATTTTCATCCCCTCTCCAGAATCTTCTGATTTCATCGCGGAATTTATCGTTCCATTCTGCCCAGCGGCCTCCAGGAAAGTTTCCTACATGATATGCCCCGCCTGCATCCCAAGGTTCTGCTATAATTTTAGTATTTGCAAGAATAGGGTCTTCAGAAATTGCATTTGTAAGAGGTGGCAAGCTAGGAATGCTTCCGTCAGGATTTCTTGTAAGTATAGAAGCAAGGTCAAAGCGGAATCCGTCTATATGAAAGTCAAGAACCCAGTGATGCAGGCAGTCAAGTATGAAACTCCTTACTATAGGATGGTTGCAGTTAAACGTATTGCCGCAGCCTGAATAGTTCATGTAGTACTCTTTGTGACTGCCAACAAGCATGTAATATATGCTGTTTTCAAATCCTCTGAAACTTATTGAAACTCCATGTTCGTTTCCTTCTGCCGTATGGTTGAACACAACGTCAAGAATTACTTCTATGTTTGCTTTGTGCAGTTCTTTTACAAGGCGCTTGAATTCTGTTACTACTCCCCCAGGCGTTTTATCTGCTGCAAAACTTGCTTTTGGAGCAAAAAATGCTGTTGTGCTATAGCCCCAGTAGTTTTGCATGCGCTCTCCTGTACGGGGGTTAATGTTTGTATTTTCAAACTCATCAAATTCGAATATTGGCATAAGCTCTACAGCTGTAATGCCCAAGTCTTTTAAATATGGAATTTTTTCTATGAGTCCGTCATAAGTCCCTGGATTCTGGACTCCAGAGTCTTTGCCTGCGGTAAATCCTTTTGCGTGAACCTCATATATTATGCTCTCGTGCAAAGGCCTGTTTATCGGCTTGTCTCCTTCCCAGTCAAAGCTGCTGTCATCTATTACTACGCATTTCGGAAAATTAAATGGATGCATGCCGTCTGAATGTGCTATATCTGATTCATCTACTGGCGGCCGGAAACTTGAAGGAAGGTTCAGGAATATTGATTCATTTGTAAGAGCCTTTGCGTAGGGATCCAGCAGGAAATCTTTTACATTAAAGCGATGCCCTTTTGAAGGATTGAAGGGACCGTCTACCTGATAAAGATACAAAGTTCCTGGCTTTAGTTCCGGTATGAAAATATGCCAGATATCTCCTGTTTTGTTCTGTTCTGGATTAAGCTCTATAATGTCAGAGGGTTCTTTATCCCCTGCATCTTGAAACAGATTTATGATTACTCTTGTGCCGTTTCTGCTGAATACTGCAAAATTTACACCATTATCTCTTGGTTCTGCCCCAAGGGGAAATGGACGTCCCGGCAAGGTATCTTTTATATTCATAAAAAATATTATAACAGATAGTATTCATTTTTGCCAATAAAATTATAAAAATTATAATTTTAAGATATTTTAAGAGAAAATCGTTTGAAATTTGCCATGAATGTTTTAATTTACATAGAATTTTATAAAGCTATGTCTTTAAATTTCATAAAAGCATCTTTATACCCTAGGTTAATCAAATTTCTTACATAAGATGGAGAAAAGTTAAAAGTTCCAGCTATGCCTCCTATGCTTTGAGAGGGGCTTATGACGATGGATTTCATTCCAGAAATTTTATTAGTCTTTCTTCTTGATTTATATGTGTTCGTACTTGGGGAAAGCTTTACTATTATTGCTGTGCTGCATCCTTCCCGTACAAGAGGTGCTGTTGGAATGTTACATGCGATGCCTCCGTCATAACATAGTCTGCCTCCGACGTATTCTGGCCTAAAGGCAAATGGGATGGCACTGCTGGCCAACAGGATTTTTTTTATTGATGCCGGATTGTTGGCGTTCAGATGAAAATATCGTATTCCCCTGTTTGGGAGTATTTCATAACTTGTTGCATATAGGGAACGCTTTGAATTTTGAATCGTTCCCATTGGAATTGAATTCATTATCTGTATTAATCCTGCTCTGCTGCATATTCCGTTCATTCCAATTTTTAATGCTGTTCCAAGTAAGTTTGGGCCTAATGTCCTTAATGGCCTTCTGAAAAGCAAGCTCTGTGCAAGGGATGGAATTGTCCTTTGTACAGGAAGGTTCATCCTAAGGACTGTGTTATAAACGTAACGGGTCCAAATTTCTTCTGCCGTTTTGAAACTTGTTGTATCAAACAGCACTGCATTCATTGCCCCTACTGATGTTCCAGATACGACTGATATTCTGTCTGATATTCCTTTTTCTACGAGGTATTTCCATACTCCAAGCTGATAGGCTCCGCGGCCGCCGCCTCCAGCAAGGACTAATCCTAATTTTTCCATGCTGCATGGATAATACCATATTTAACATAAATTTACAAATGGTAACAATTGTTTACCTTTTGTTATTGTGTAAATCCTTATGATTTTCTTTTTTTATTTTTGAAGGCAATTTTTTTGGAGCATCGTGATGGTATGGTACAGGTTCATGATGGGGATTATGCTTCATTTTTGCAGGTGAGGGTTCTGGTGCTGGTTCTGAATGATGTATTTTATGAGGAGCAGGGGGCATCATATCTGGCTGTTCGTATGCGTCTGTTGTTTCTTCGCAAGATTCTTCAGAGGCAACGGTTATGTTCCAGTCTACTCCTGTTTCTGAAGAAATGGATATGGTGCTGCTTACTTCTGCATAATCAGATGCAGATGCTGCTGCAAAGGCTGTTCCTGTAAACGATGCGGCAATGATGCAAATAAGTGCATTTCTGTAAATCTTTTTACTCATAATGAAATCTCCTGCGTTTATAAAGTCTTTTAGGCTTTTATTATTAACCTGATGTCTTTAATATAGTGTAAGTTGCATTGCAGTTCATGAGCTGTTTTTAAGATGCTGATAAGAAGGTTCTTAGAATTTATTTTATAAACCTGTAACTATTGAATAATCCTAAAGTTTTTTTTAATGCAACTATTTTCTTTTACTGTATATGCTGTTATGTGTGGTAGATTTTATATTCAAGCATTTGTTCTTGCCTTATTCTTTTTGCCGCTTACAGGCTGTGTCTCTAATAAAGTCCAGAAATTGCCTGTTGCCTTTAATATTGAAGATTCAGAATGGTCAGATAGGGAAAAAATTCTTCCTTGGAAAAATTATTCTGATAATTGCAGGATTTCCCGCAGCCTGTTTAAAGAAACAGGTAAATCGTTAAACTATTATATTTTTAAAGACAGCAAAAATAAAATCATATACCTTATATTTGAAGACTCTCATAGTATTTCTGACTGGGTAAATGACTTTGATTATGTTGCTCTGTCTTATGAGCATGCACCATATTCTATAACGGCTCATGGCGGATTTGTAAAGGTCTGGCAGTCTGGAAGTGAAAAGGTTATGAAGGAATTTGAAGAGGCTATTGCAGAAAATCCTTCGTATGAATTGGTTATTACTGGGTGGAGTATGGGCGGTGCTTTTGCTCATTTTGCTGCAGAAGAGTTAAACTGGAAGACCCGCACAGAGAAGGCGGATCCAGATACCGGTAAAAAAGTTCTGCTCATTACTTACGGTTGTCCCCATCTTCTTTATGGAAGGCCGATGTCTGAATATTTTGCCAGGTGTGTAAAGGCTAGCTATAATTTTGCGCATGTCAAGGATGGATTCGCACGGCTGCCGCCTGAATCATGGGGCTTTTTTATAGAAAACCGCATAGAAATAGGGCAGAATGATCATAGCAGTAAAAGTCCTCATGTACGATATGGAGAAAAGGAACTGTATGGCAGCATTCATATTAACGACACTTACATTCAGACAGATGAATGAAGTGCCGTTAATATTATTCTTAGTATTCTATGGTAAATGTTTTTTCTTCGGTCAGCGTAAAGAATTCTACAAGTGGCAATTTAAATGTTTTCTTTTTTCCTTCTGGAGATTCAAGCGTTATATTAAGATTTGCCTTCTTTAAGTCTTCTGCAAGATCTTGTCCGTAAAAGACGCTTATAAGGCTAATGTATTCTTCTTTGCTCATTGGTTCTCCTGTAAATACAGGTGCTGCAAGCATTGCAAGGTATTCTTGGAATTCTTCTGGCAGCGACTTTGCAAAGTTCTGCATTTCCTGTGGAGATAGATTTAAAATGAGCTGCCTTTCTTTTCGAAGCAAAACTTTCTGTGTTGATACTGGCAGAACTGTTCCTAAAACCTTAAAGGAATCATCTCCCGTTGCATTTGCCTTTACATTGTAAAAAGTGTTGTCCTTCATTCCTTCTTTGATTTTTGAAAGGGTCTCGCTGTCATTGAATGGAATTCCGTACGTATCAAGCAGGTTTTTAAGGGCTTTTCCTGCCTTGATGCTGACTTCTACATCTACTCTGTTATCTGCCCTTGATTTTATGTAAATAGATGGAGCGCAACTTGTAATTGCAAATAAAACGAGAAGGTAAACTAGTGAATACAGGTATTTTATTTTCTTCATACAAAAATAATAACAACGCTTGCATTCATAGATTACATATTAGATAAAATCGGTAGGTTAAATCTAATATGCAATCTTATTAGAATTTGACTTTACATTGAATATTTTTGTATAAAGGCTTCTGTTTCTGCAAGCGTAGGCAATGCTGGAATGGCCCCTCGTTTTGTTACGCACAGTGAGGCAACCGCATTTGCAAAAGAAATGTCTTTTTCTATTTCTTCTTTTGTAAAATCCAAAGGATTTTCTCTTCTTGTAAGGCGGTACAGAAGTCCTCCGTTAAAGCTGTCTCCTGCTCCAGTTGTGTCTGCAACCTTTACTTTAGGCACTCCAAGTTCTCCGCAAAAACCTTGCTTTGCTGCATAATAAACTCCTTTAGAGCCAAGAGTAATCATTACAAGAGACGGTCCTAAGGAAAGAATCTCTTTTGCACCTTCTTCATAAGAAATGTCTTTTCCAAACAGAAGGGCGAGTTCTTCATCAGAAACCTTTACGCTGTCTGCCATCGGGAAAATGCTTTTCATTAAAGGAATTGCATCCTGCCTTCCGTGCCACAGGTTTGCCCTGTAGTTTGGGTCATAAGAAATAAGGCCTCCTGCTTTTCTTACAGTTTCTATTGCTGCCATTGTCGTGCTCTTTGCAGGTTCGTCTGTAAGGGATAGAGAGCCTATGTGAAGTATTCTTGCCTGTTCCAGCATAGCTGTGTCTAAGTCTTCTGGCTTTATCTGCGTATCGGCTCCTGGATTACGGCAGAAACTGAATGTCCTTTCTCCGTTCGGGGCAAGGCTTACGAATGCCAGCGTCGTGTGCTGGGTGTCGCTGTAACGCATTCCGCTTGTGTCAACATTCAGTTCATTCAAAACTGCACGTATGTCTTCGCCAAATGAATCATGGCCTGTCATTCCTATAAAAGCGCCTTTTCCTCCTAATTTGACAACTGCCGATACGCAGTTTGCAGGAGCTCCTCCCGGATTCTCTTCATATAATTTCTTTCCGTCAGCATTTGTTCCGGAATATGTAAAATCTATAAGGATTTCTCCTAGTGCGACAACATCATATTTTTTCATTTTAGTTCTCCATTAAAGTCTTTAATCTTTCATACGTCAGTTCTGCTGTTGAAGTTACCTGCATGTCTGCTTTTGTAAGCGATTTATCAGGACTTATTCCCACGGCAGTAAGGCTTCCTTTTTTGATGGCTTCTACTCCAGCTTCGGCATCTTCGATTCCAACGCAATCATTATACCATGCTCCTGACTTTTCTGCAGCCTCAAGGAAAATGTCTGCTTCTGGCTTTGCTTTTTGTACATGCGCAGCGTCTGCTATTGCCGTGAAGTATTCACTTATGCCAAGGTATTCAAGCACTGCAGGAGCGTTCTTGCTGCTTGAAGCAAGCGTTGCAGGAATGTTGTGAGCCTTTAGCTCTTTTAAAAGTGGCAGGATGCCCGGCAGAATGTCTTTTTCTGTAAGACCTTTTAGAAGTTCCTTGTATCTTTCATTTTTTTGTGTACAGCGTTCTGCTTTTTTTTCTGCAGTCCACTCAACTTTATTTTCTGAAAGAATTACTGCAAGAGACTCTTCTCTTGAAATGCCTAAAAGTTTTTTATTCATCTCTTTGTCAAACTTTAGGCCTTCTGCATCTGCCATTTCTTTCCATGCCTGGAAATGCAATGGGGCAGTGTCGGTTATTACTCCATCAAGGTCAAACAGTACAGCTCCAAGTTTCTTTTTAAGGCTAAAAGTCTTGCTTTCGCCGGAAGCAAGTGTAAATGTGCAGTTTCTGTGTGTCAACTTCAGCCCTGAACCTTTTCTCAAAGTGTATGCTGCACTCTCATTTGTAAGAACAATATCTATGATGCATCCTTTTATTGCAAGAGAAAAACTTACTTTATTCCATTCTTTTGGAAGCTGAGGATTAAAGGAGTAAATGCCTCCATAATCTCTGAAACCTGCAAATCCGTAAACTATGCCCATCCAGCTGCCAGCCATGCAGGCTGTATGGATGCCGTCCTTGCTGTTTCCATTTACATCGTCAATATCCATGCGGACCGTCTTGTTAAAGTAATCAAGGGCTTTGCTCCTGTCACCTGTTTCTGCGGCCATTATGCTCATTATGCAGTGTGATAATGAAGAGTCTCCTGTTGTGTAATGCTCGTAAAAGTTAAAGTTTCGGATTTTTTCTGCGAGTGTAAATCTTCTGCTGAGCAGAAACTGGGCTAGTACAAAGTCTGGCTGCTTTAAGACTCTGTGCCTGTATATTACGAGAGGGTGGTAGTGCAGCAGCAATGGATAATTTTCTTTTGGGGTATTTTCAAAATCCCATTCTGCCTTATCCATAAAGCTGTCGTCCTGCGGGTAAACGGCACTGTCTTTGTCAAATGGTATGTACATGCATTCTGCTGCTTTTTTCCATGATTCTTTTTCTTCTGCTGATGCTGAAGTTCCTGCTCTTGCTGCTGATATTTCTAAATTTTCACGGGCCATTAAGTTTGTAAATGCATTGTTATTTACGATTGCAGTATATTCATCAGGTCCGGTTACGTCATTTATGCAGAATGCACCTCCCTTGTGAGGCGTATAACTTCCAAGTGATGCATACATTCTTGCTGTTTCTGCAGACATTTCCTGAACGGTATCGCTGTCAAACCCTTCGTCTTTTTCATGAGCATTTAAATATCTGTTTAATGCAAACATTATGTCTGCATTTATATGATATTGGGCTGTGCCTGCTGGAAAGTAAGCGCTGGTTTCTTCTCCACTGATTGTTCTCCATGGATAGAGGGCGCCTTTAAGGCTCATTTCCTTTGCCCTTTCCTTTGCTTTGTCCAGGATTGAAGCCCTGTATTCTAGCAGCTTTTTGGCTACAGATGGTGCCGTATATGTAAATACAGGACATACATAACTTTCTGTGTCCCAGAAGAAATGGCCTTCGTATCCTTCTGATGTAAGTCCTTTTGCTGCAATGCTTACCTTTCCGCTTCTGCCTGCTGACTGCAGCAAGTGAAAAAGGTTAAACTGAAGGGCTTCTTCTGCTGTAGAACTTCCTTTCTTGCGTTCAGAAGCTTCTTCTATATTAATGCGTGCAACATTCCAGAAATCTGTAAGGAATTCTTTCTGTTCTTTGCAGACTTTTTCAAATCCACCGCTGGCAAAGTCTGTACATTCATTCTTTGCCTTTTCTTCCAGTCCTTCTGATGTCTTATCCCATGAATATGTAATGTATTTTAATAGTGTAAAGGAATCCCCCGCCTTTAAGTCGAATTCAGAGACGCTTTGAGGAACGTTTTCCTCTGTAAAAGAGAATGTCCATCCTATTTTTTCTTCCGCTACAGTAAGCTTGTTTACTGCCATTCCGCTTAAAAATAAGCCGCTGCGTGCTGTATGGGCAGAAAAGCTCTGTATGCTTTCCTTATCTTTTTCAATGCAGTTGGCACTGTCAATTATAAGAGGCTTATGACGGAATTTTGCGCCTATTCTTGGATCTACTTCTGCAAGTATGTTTTCTGCTGTAGTATCTATGTAAGATGTAAGCTTTATATGTTCGTTTTTTTGAGATGTATTTGTTACGCAATAACTTATTACAGCACAGTCTGAATGAATAAATGAAACTAGACGCTTGCTTATAAGTTTTATGGAACTTCCCTGCCTGTCGTTCCATGATGTTGTTCGTGTAAGAATTCCTGCGTCTTCATCAAGTTCAAGATTGAATGACGTAACCTCACCTTCTTCTCCTGTCATGTCAAAGCTGTGTCCGTTTACAGTTAATTCTATACGCTTAGGGTCTGGCAGATTCAGTATGGTTTCATGGTTCTTTGCATATCCGTATGCATTTTCTCCATATAAGATGCTTTCGCTGTCATAGAAGCCATTGATATATGTTCCTTTATGACTTGTACCGTTTTTTTCTTCAGTATCTCCACGAAATCCTAAATTGCCATTTCCCAAGGTAAACAGAGTTTCGTTTCTTGAAGTATCTGCTTTTCTAAATCTATCTGTTGAAAATTTCATATAATCCTCTATGAATTATTGTATGTTTTCTTTTAACCAACGGACTTCATAAGGTTCTAATTCCTGGGCCAGATGGTTATCGAATATTCTGCCTGTAAGTAAATCAGTACTGTTTTCTGACCAGGCATCAATCATGAATCGGGCGGGACTGTCAGAGAAATTTATTACTACATGAATAGTATCCCTTCTGAATGCAAATACTCTGCTGTCCTGTACGTCATAGAATGTTATGTTTTCTCCTCCCAGCATAGGTTCACTCTGACGTACTTTTATAATGTCTTTTAAGTAATCTGCAATTTCCTTCTGTGATGCAAATCTAGCAGAATGATTCCAGTCTGTTTTTATTCTATGCACCCATCTGGAATCATCTCGTTTTGTAGGATCTTCCCTATATGAGTAGTCATTTAATATTGCTTTTTCATCGCCTGCATATAAAAGGGGAATTCCTGGCAAAGCAAATTGGGCTGCATACATCATCTTTATGCGTGCAACTGCCATTAACCGCCAGTCAAAGTTGCCTCTCTTTTCTGCCTGTTCAAGGCCGGCCAGGCTTGCCATTGTACCGCAGATGCGGCAGTCTCCTGTGGAAGGGTTAAGCTGGAAAGGCTCTCCTGCTCCAAAAGTTCCGTCAAAGCGTCCTGTAAAAAATTTATTAAGGAACTGTCTGTGCTGATATCCGTTAATTCCAAGCTGTGCTGCATCTTCATCGCTGAAAGTCCAGCCTATGTCATCATGACAGCGAATGTAATTTATCCAGGCACAGTTTTTAGGGATGTACCACCTTTTCTTTAATGACAGTGTCAGCAGGCGAGTATCTCTTGTTGCTATGGTTGACCAGAATAAAGCCATCTGGAGCGGATTGTAGCTTAGGCAGCATTCATCCTGATTAATATACTGTATGACCTGATCTGGATGTACGATTGCTTCGCTCTTAAAGTGAAGGGAAGGGCAAGCTATTCGTGCAACATACTGAAATGCCTGAATGACTGTGTGTGCCTTTGGAAGGCTTTCGCATACTGTTCCTTTTTCTTTCCATACAAAGGCCAGTGCGTCTAGCCTAAGTACATCTACGCCAAGGTTTGCTATAAAAAGCATTTCTTCGCACATTGCGAGGAATACTTCTGGATTTGAATAATTTAAATCCCACTGAAATGAGTTAAAGGTTGTCCAAACCCATTTCTTCTGCTTTTCAAGATAAGTAAAGGACCCTCTTCTGACTGTAGGAAATATTTCTCGCAATGTAGCATTCCAAGAGTCAACTTCTGACTTATCTTTATACATAAAGTAAAAGTTTTTATATTTAGAGTCTCCGCGCAGGGCTTTTTTTGCCCATTCATGTTCATTGCTTGTGTGATTAAATACAAAGTCTAGCACAAGATGTATTCCATTTTTATGGAATTCCTGTGCGACATATCGGAGATCTTCAATTGTTCCAAGTTTTGGCTGTACGCGGCGGTATGAGCTTATTGCATAACCGCCGTCATTTTCGCCGTCAGGGCAGTCAAACAGAGGCATGAGATGTACATAGTTTACGCCTAGTTCTTGCAGATAAGGAATCTTGCTTACAAGACCCCTTAAGTTTTCTGCAAATAAATCAACATACAGCATTATGCCAACTGTATTTTCTTTTAAATACCATGGGCGGGCTGTACTTTCGCTTATAGCATCCTCATCATTTTGCTTTAAATATTCAGTGCGTTCAGATGAAGCTTTTTTCATTATTGATTCAAGTCTCCCAAGGATTTTATAAAAATCCCAACGTGAACCGTACAAATCATAGAGGCGGGATGTAAGTTCCGCCATATTCTGTTCAAGCTGCTCTTTATACATAATTAACCCTTTACTGAACCTGCAAGAAGTCCGCGTACGAAGAATTTCTGCAATCCTAAGAAGACTATAAGAGGCAGAACCATAGAAACAAATGCTCCTGCTGTTAATAGGTGCCAGTCTGTGCCTCTCGTTCCGGCCATGTTCATAAGGCGTACGGTAACAACCTGTACCATATTTTTTGATCCGCTAAGGAATACAAGTGATACAAGCATGTCATTCCATACCCAGATAAACTGGAAAATTGCAAATGAAGCTATTGCTGGAACGCTTAATGGCAGGATTAGCCTTACGAATGTTGTAAAGTGGCTGGCACCGTCTATAAATGCTGATTCAAGAATTGAACGTGGCAGCGTTGAGATGTAGTTATACATCATGTATGTTGCAAGAGGAAGTCCAAAACCTGCATGTGCAAGCCAGATTCCAAGATATGTACCGTTAAGGTGTATCTTCTGGTAGTCACGCAATATAGGGATAAGGGAAATCTGCAATGGAACAACCAGTAACGCTACGACCATTCCGAACATTATGTTCCTTCCCTTAAAGTCGAGCCATGCAAAGCCGTATGCTGCAGCTGCTGCAATAAAGATTGGTATGATTACTGCAGGGAGGGTGACTGTAATAGAAGTAAGGAATGCACTGAGCATTGTGGCTCCACGAACTGCTTGAGTTCCTGTTGCATTACCAACATTGTATCGCTGTCCAAAAAGGACTTGGTTATAGTTGTCAAGCGTAAAGCTTTTCAAGTCAGAGAATGCTTTCCACCATCCTGTTGCATTTACAGAATCTGCAGCTCGGAAAGATGTTATGAATATACCTAACGTAGGAATGGTCCACATGATACAGACTAAAACAAGAACTACAGTAATTATTGTTCTTGCAGGTGTTTTCTTACGGTTATCTGCTTCTTTCATTTGAATGCCTCCCTATTGCGGAATTCTCTGAGGTTATAATAAACTACAGGACTGACACCAATCAAAATCAGAATGGCGATGGCAGAACCTCTTCCATAGTTTTGGAATGTGAACATCTGTTTGTACTGCTGTGAAGCTAAAACTTCTGTACCAAACATACCGTTAGTCATTGAGTAAACGATATCAAAGCACTTAAGCGCTGCAAGCAGGATTGTCGTACTTACGCTTATTATGGAACCTCTGATATTAGGGATGATAACCTGCATCAATATGCGGAATTCTCCAGCTCCGTCTATACGGGCTGCTTCTATCATGTCATCAGGAACTGCTTTTAATGCTGCCGATAAAACAACTAAGGCAAATCCAGTCTGAAGCCAGACGAATATTGCAATTAAAAAGAGATTGTTCCAAGGTGCATTCTGCAGCCAGTTCTGAGGTTCCCCCCCGCAGACTACGACAAGTGCATTTAACAAGCCTATCTGTTCAGCTCCTCCAAATTTGGCTGAATACATGAACTTAAAAATAACGCCTGCACCAACCAATGAAATTGACATAGGCAGAAAGATAAATGTTTTTCCAATTTTTTCTATATAGCTTCGGTCAGCAAGAATTGCTGCTATGAGACCTAATATTACGCTGAATGCTGTTCCGCACAAAAGCCATATAATTGTATTGCGTATGGAAATTAGCATGGAGCGGTCTGTGAAAAGGTAAATATAGTTTTCCAGTCCTACAAATTTACTTGAATCTCTGTTCATAAAGCTGAATGCAAGAGAACGGACTGTTGGAATAAGCAGGTACCATGCAAGGATAATTACAGCAGGTCCTACAAAGATATAAGGCACTATTTTGTTATATGTTTTTGTAGGAAAAGCCTGAGCCAAAAGGTTAAGTGAATAAAAGATAAGGGCGACACTGCTTACACCCCATGCGATAGCAATGATGGTTGTAAGGATTTGTGGGAAATTATCATTCCGCAGCAGAAGAAAGCCGCCGATAGCAACAAGGATTGTAATGGTAACAACTGAAATTGTTTTTGCTAAATCGGGGGCTGAGACCGTTTGTTTCAGAGCTTTTGTCTCAGACATACATCCTCCTTTTATGAAAGGCTGAAGGTTTTACCTTCAGCCTTAATGTGTTACTTTAACAAGACATCATCTATTTGATTAGCGAGGCCATGTTTCATCAATTGTCTTCAAGCACTGTTCTGCGCTTTCAGCACCACTTACATAGTTAACCATTCCAGTCCAGAATGAACCTGAGCCAACTTCTGTAGGCATAAGGTCTGAACCGTCAAAGCGGAATACTGTTGCATTTACAAGAATCTTTGCAATGTCACGCTCAAGGCTGTTTCCGTAGTCATCGAAGTTCTGAGTCTTGTGTGGGAACAAGGCACCGCCGATGCGTGCCCATGGAGCACATGCCTCCCATGTTGTCAGGAATGTAAGGAATTCTTTTACGCCTTCCTTTTCAGTGAATGCAACGAACTGGTCTCCACCGCCAAGAACTGGTGTTCCCCACTGAGGATCAACTCCTGGCAATGCAAATACACCTACGTTTTCTTCAAGATTTGCCTGAATCTCATCCTGCATGAATCCAGTTATAAAGTTACCCTGACGGTTCATCATAGCTGTTGGAGGATTTGTGAACAATGGCTTTACACAGTCACCATAGTTCTGGGCAATAATGTTATTAGGACCGCCAAGGGTATACTTTTTGTTCAAGAAAATTTCACCACAATATTCAAGTGCCTTTACAACAGCTGGATCATTGAAAGCAATTTCGTGGTTTACCCATTTGTCATATACATCAGGACCTGCTGTTCTAAGCATCATGTCTTCGAGCCAGTCTGTTCCAGGCCAACCTGTAGCTGCTGCTGATTCAAAGCCAATTGACCATGGTGCAATTCCGTCAGCAACCATCTTGTCTTCGAGCTTGCGCAATTCATCCCATGTTGTAGGAATTGTATAGCCGCGTTTTGCCCATTCTTTCTTGTTGTACCAAACAAAACTCTTTGCATTTACGCGATGGAATATACCATATGTCTGTCCTTTGTAAGAACCTAAATCTTTCCATACTGAAGCATAGTTTGCATCTATTGCTGCAATAACTTCTGAAGGCAGGGGCTTTAAATATCCGGCTTCTGCAAAACGCTTCATTGTTCCTGGCTGTGGAAGGGCTGCGATGTCAGGAGGAGTGCCTGCCTGAGTTTCAACCTGAATCTGAACTTCAAAGTCAGGGCTTCCTGCATAAACTACATTGTAGCCAGTCTTTTCATTGAAAATCTTTACGATTTCCTGGAAACGAGCTTCTTCCTCTCCACGGAAAGCACCCTCAATGCGGATTGTCTTGTCTTCTGCTTTTCCTGTGCTTGAAGCGCCTGTTGATGTTGCATCATTTTTGCTGCAACCCATAGAAAGTGCGGCCAATGCAGCAGCAGAAATTGCTGCCATGGTCTTTACAATTGTACACTTTTTCATCCGATACCTCCTGTTTATGTACGGACAATTTAATAGAAACCATATTTATCTGGTTGTTTCCCGTTCTATAATGTCAAGTGGAACATTCATGTTTACGACTGGCCTTGAAGGTTCTTTCATCCTTGCCAAGACAAGATCAGCTGCTGCCTTTCCTGACATATCCAGATTCTGATTTACGGTACTTAGACCGATATATCCAGAAATATCTACATTATCAAATCCCAGCACCTTTATGTCTTTAGGTACTAGGATTCCTGCTTCCCGTGCAAGATGCACAAAACGTGCTGCAATCAGATCGCTTGAGCAGAATACGCAGTCAGGTAAAGTTTTTGCTGCAAGAAAATCTGCAATGCCTTTATCTAGCTGCTGATCAGTAAACTCTCCAATCCACACGTGTTCTGGCTGTATTACAATGCCTTGATTTGCAAAGTAAAATTTGAAGCCTCTGAAACGGTCCTCTGTGGCTGAGACGGCGTAAGAAAGCCTGGACTGTTCTCCTATAAATCCTGGACGCCGGCATCCTTGCTCATACAGAAACTGTGCTGCTTTCTGGCCTCCCAAAAGGTTATGAATGTTTACACAGTCAAAGTTATCTAAATCGTTCTCAACGAAACAAACTGGAAATTCTGCATCATGCAAAAGGTCTAATACAAATCGTTCCAGATGAACGCACAGGAATATTAATCCGTCAACGCGTCTCGTTGTTACCATTGTACTGACGTAATTATTAAGGTCTTCTGTTGAATCTATGGAATATATGACCAATTCATAGTGTTCAGGAGCAAGAACCCTTGCTATGCCCCTTAGTCGTTCCATAAATGACGGCTGGGTAAAAAATGGTGCAATTACACCTATTTTCCTGTATGATTTCCTTGCATTTGCAACGGCATCTGCCTTAGGAACAAAATTCAATTCCTTTATTGCATTTAAAACTTTGAGCCTTTTGTCTTCTCCTACTTTATCAGGCTCGTTCAAGACTCTAGAAACTGTTGCAGAACTGACTCCAGCTAGGCGGGCTACGTCATAAATTGTGCTTGGCTTTGCTGTTTTCA
The DNA here is from genome assembly GCA_024699235.1 of Treponema sp. GTDB lineage: Bacteria > Spirochaetota > Spirochaetia > Treponematales > Treponemataceae > Treponema_D. The sequence continues at coordinate 25,777 of JAILPY010000175.1, forward strand.
TATCTGCCACTGTCTCCTTTTGTTATGAAACTGCTTTCATGTAACTAGTTACATTATACACTGAACATTCTGTATGTCAATGTTTTTTTTTCTTTTTTTTTGATTTTTAGAGAAATTTACTTTATGGATAGATATTTAAGGCCTTGCAGTTAAAGAAATATTCTGCAAGGCCCTATTTTTAAAAGAATTGTATTGTAATTTTTATTCGCTGAAATCTATGTCTATTGCTATTTCCAGCTGATAGTCAGGATATAATTTTTGGATTTCACTGCATACTTCTTTCTGCACCTGTCTTCGGTCAGGAGCGTCAAAGCTTATTACTATATCGCATCGTATGGTTTTGCTTTTTTCGCTTACATAAAACCCGTGCAGCTGCAGTACATGTTCATGAGCCAATGCAAGCTTGAAAATTTTATCCCTCATTTGGGCGCTGCTGTCATTTTTTGTATTTACTGAATATATTCCGACGGCTGTTAAAATTACATTGTGCTTTTCATATACTTCACTTGTAATTGCCCTTATAAGTTCGTCTAATTCTCCTGCAGAATATGTATCTGGAATTTCTATGTGTATAGAACCGTTAAATGAGTCTGGGCCGTAATTATTAAGTACTAAATCATAAGCTCCGCTTACATCTTTAAAAGATAAGACTGTCTTTTTTATAGCGGATGAAAGGTCTGGGTCTGCACGTTCACCTAAGACTTTTGAAATTGTTTCATGCAGCATCTCAATTCCTGCTTTTATTATGAATAGCGATATAACTGCTCCTAGCCATGCTTCGATTGAAATATTTTTCCATATATAAAGAAATGCTGCTACAAGGGTTGAAGCAGATATGACTGCATCTAAAGTTGCGTCTTCGCCTGAGTTTACCAAAGATGCAGAGTTTGTTTCGATTCCAACTTTTTTTACGAACCGACCTAATAGGATCTTGATTATGACGCCTGTACCTACGATGAAAAGTGAAACAGAAGTGTATTCTGGAATATCTGGCTTTATTATTTTTTTTATTGATTCTGTTAGTGATGTTATGCCTGCGTATAATACAATGATTGAAATTACCATTGCGCTTAAATATTCGATTCTTCCGTAACCGAAAGGATGTTTCTTATCAGGTGCCTTACCAGCAAGCTTAGTTCCTACTATTGTGATTAGCGAAGATGCTGCATCTGAAAGATTGTTTATGGCATCCAGCGTGATTGCAATTGAATGTGAAAGTATTCCTACAGAAGCTTTAAATGTAGCTAAAAATATATTTGTTGCTATTCCAATAGAACTTGTACGAACTATTTTTCGTTCTCTGTTTATGTCTGAGTCTGATGATGCTTTAAAAAATTTTCCCATATATAAAATATAACATAATTTCAGCATAATAAAAAGGAAATGCTGTAAATGTTTTTATTTATTGCGTTCTTGTAAAAATGAAATGAAATCCTTTTTATTCATAGGTTTTGCAAAATAAAAGCCCTGTATGTAATCACAGTCCATTTTTTCAAGAAGCCTGTATTGGCTTTCAGTTTCGACACCTTCACATACAATCTTAAATCCCACGTCATGCATCATTGAAATTGTATTCCTTATGATTGTTTTTCCCGTAGGCGTTTCTACAATATCAACAATGCTTTTGTCAATTTTTACAAGGCTGAGCGGCAAGTCAATTGCCCTTTTTATATTTGAATAGCCGGTACCGTAGTCATCCAATGAAAATGAGAAGTTATTTTTTATAAGAGTTTCTACGTTATTAAATTCTGTTTTTGAATGCATTCCAGCCATAGATTCTGTAATTTCAAGGTTTATTCGCTCTGGAGGAGTTCCATATTTATTCTGTAACTGATTGATTTTGTCTAAAAGGTCTTTCTGAAGCAGCTGTTCCATTGACAGGTTTAATTCTATATAATGCAATCCTGCATTTATAAGCTCCTTGTCTGTAACGAATGAAAATACGCTTTCTAAAACAAAATTGCCTATTGGCAGGATAAGTCCGGTTCTTTCTGCGGCAGGAATAAAGGTTCCAGGTGAAAGAAGCCCGTATTTAGGGTCATGCAGGCGTATCAGGGCTTCTGCAGAAACAAATTTTTTTGTCTTTAACTCAAAAATTGGCTGATAGTACATTTCAAAGTTATTCTGCTTTAGTCCTGATGCAATGATATCAGAAATGTTTTCTTGGATCTTAAAGGCGTCAGAATTTATTATTTCGCTGGCTTTTAGCAAGTTTTGTCCCTGTTTTAAATACTGCTGAAAAAACAGGCTGAATTTTACCATTTTTTTAGCATCTGAAAAGTCTTTAGGAAAGTCGACTATGCAAATCTTAGGGTCAAGAATGCTTATGTAACTGTCTTCACGAAAGTTTGTCCACATGTCAATGAGTTTTGGAAAGTCTCGTTCTATGTCAACGCCTTCTTGGTTGAATATAATCTGCATGTTTCCAGAAGAATGGTAATATAATTTATATCCATTCAGGATGCCTATGATTCTTTCAATTTTCTTTTCTGTATTTTTTATAAAAGTAAAGAATTTTTCATCTCCAAAATTATTTCTGGTTTCATGAACATTTGCAAAATTGATGAGAAGAATGGAAGCTGCTCTTTTTGAAAGCATAAGGCATGTTAGCTGCTTTTCAAATGCCAGCCTGTTATACAGTCCTGTGTCAACATCAAAAGTTTCTTCAGAACGGTATAAGATTAAATGTACCATAAGGAGGGTGAAAGCTGTTGACAGCATTTCAAGCAGGTATCCTGTATTTAAAAACTGATAAATTGCAGCTCCAAATAGCAGCAGGTATGTAGAAACCATTGCGAGCCATCTCATGTTGCCTAGGTACCGCCTCATTATGCTTAAGTATATAAAGCCGAAAATGCCATATATTATTGAATAAATGTAAAGCGTGGGCATTAAAGGTCCGCGTTTGTATGCATTTTCTACGGTTATAGTGAATATCTGATGCGTAAAGAGATTTGACATTATGAAAAGGCATGATATTGTTATTGGAAGTATTATGAAAATTTTATATGATGCTCTTTTAAGCTTGTATATGCTGTCTGTCTGGACAAATATAAGCACCGTATACGCAAGTGTCATGAATTGTCTGGATAAAAAGTAGCAGTACCCAAAAAAATATGAAATTACAACGCCGAATTTAAACACGGGTAATAACCTGTAGGACCACCCCATGAATATATCCATAAAGGTTGCTATAAGGCAAATCCATACAACCCATATAAAAGTTTTGTTTTCTATGCCATTTAGCATTTTCCTGTAATATATGGAAATTAAAATTGCCATATAAATGAAAACAGCTATGTAATTAAAAACTAGAATACTTTTCAATATTTTAACTCCAGGTAGAATGCACACGGTTGCATGTGCATTTTACCATGAGTTTTAATTAAAATCTATTCTCTGTATTATATTTTGTAATAGTTTATTCGTTTCCCTGCTCATCAACCTTTAGAGGGGTGTTCGTAAAGTCATAGCCTATTGTATACATTCTTCTTCCAGAGAAATAGTCAGTTGTCAGTTTTACGACAACGCCTGAAAGAATCAGCAGAGAAATGATGTTAGGAATTGCCATCAGGCCATTAACGATATCTGCTATTGTCCATACGGCGCTTACAGTCATATAAGGTCCTATGAATACTGCTATTATATATAGATAGCGATATAGCTTTACAGGGGTCATATTACCCTTTGAAAGATATTCAATGCAGCGTTCTGAATAATAGTCCCATCCAAGAATGGTTGTAAATGCAAAAAGAACAAGACAAATCATAAGGATGAATGAAATTACAACAGGAGGAATTCTTGGAAGCAGAGTCTGGAATGCTGCGTTTGTCATTTCAAAGCCAGTCAAATTTGAAATTTCTGGCTTTATCAAAAGTCCGATAACTATTGTAAGGCCAGTCATAGAGCAGATTACGATTGTATCAAAAAAAGTTCCCGTCATGGATATTATTCCCTGCTGAACGGCATGGTCTACTTTTGCAGCGGATGCTGCTATAGGAGCTGATCCTAAGCCTGCTTCATTTGAAAATATTCCGCGTGCAATTCCTTTTTGCATGGCAACAATCATTGCACCTATTGCTCCGCCTGCAGCGGCTTTGAATCCAAATGCACCTTTGAAAATAGATTCAAATGCGGCAAGCAGATAGGAGATGTTGCAAAGCAGTGCAAGTATTGCGAATACTGCATATATAACTGCCATAAATGGAACGATAACGCTTGCTACATTGGAAATTCTCTTAAGGCCGCCTATGACAACAAGCGCTACAAGAATTGCCAGTATAAAAGACGAAATTACGACAACCATTGAATAGTTTCCAATGCCTGGTATTGTAACTGTAGAAAGAGCTGCTTCTCCTGCAGCTGTTTTTGCGAAAGTCTGGATTCCATTTGTTATTGAGTTGACTTGACTGAATGTTCCAATTCCAAAAAGTCCTACCATAGTTCCGAAAATTGCAAAGAGGACTGCCAGCAGCTTTCCAAGTGTAGGAAACTTTGCACCTACTCCTTTTTCACAGGTATAAAATGGTCCGCCCAAAATATGGCCGTCTGATTTTTCTTCGCGGTAATGGATTGCAAGCAAGCATTCTGCATATTTAGTTGCCATTCCAAGAAGGGCTGCAAGCCACATCCAGAAAAGGGCTCCTGGACCGCCTAATGCAATGGCTGTTGCTACTCCGACAATGTTTCCTGTTCCAACTGTTGCTGAAAGAGCAGTACATAAAGCCTTAAAGCTTGAAAGTTCTCCGTCTGCGCCGGCTTCACTTTTGCGGAAAATAGACTTTATTGCAAATTTGAGCTGTGCAAATTGGACTCCTCTTAACTTTATGGTGAGGAATACACCTGTTGCCAGAATGAGGATTATTAGCGGTAATCCCCAAACGAAGTCATCAATGACTCCTAGGATAGAATTGATTTTTGCGAACATCAGTTCACCTCGAATAATTATGGAATAAAATTTTAAACATTATATAGAATAAAAGTTGCTGTTTCAATACTTGAAAGTTATCCCTAAAATGAGCAAGGAGAGTTTAGCCTGCTTGTCTGCTCAACGTTGTAAAAATTACTTGAGCTGCTAATTATAAATTTTCATTGTAAGCAATTTCACCTGTCTTATTGCTAAAATTATCTTGCACAGTGCATATAATCGTTTAGCGCAGTGCATATAATCGTTTAATGCAGTGCATATAATCGTTTAACGCAGTGCATATAATCGTTTAACACAGTGCATATAATCGTTTAACGCAGTGCGTAAAATTATCAAATTCACTGTGGTAAATCGAAAAAGTCGTTGAGCAAATTTTTATATTGCTAAAAAACACCTTTTTTTGTTCTTGCTATGTGGACACCCATATTGGGGTGCTTGTTTTTAGTAAAAATTCTCCGTATGGTTTGGTTAATATAAGTCCTCTCTTTTAACTAATAGTCAAAAACGCTAAAAAATGCTATATTTTATTTATAAAATTTATTTTTGGGTGGGAAAATGCATTTTACCAAATCTATTAAATTTATAGATTTATTCGCTGGAATCGGTGGAATTCGTAAAGGATTTGAACTCGCATGTTCAGACCTTGGTATAGAAACAGAATGTGTTTTTACATCTGAAATAAAGACTTATGCAGTCGATGTATTAAAACAAAATCATCCAAACGAATGTATTAACGGTGATATTACAAAAATAGAAACTTCCGAAATCCCAGATTTTGATTTTTTGCTTGGAGGTTTCCCTTGTCAGGCATTTTCATCAGCTGGTAAACGGCTTGGATTTGAAGATACTCGAGGAACTCTTTTTTTTGAAGTCGAAAGAATCCTTCGCGATAAAAAACCAAAAGGATTTATTCTTGAAAATGTTGAAGGATTAGTAAACCACGACAGAAAGAATCCAAAAGATAAAATCGGAAGAACACTTTCTATAATCTTGGAACATTTGACGGCTCTTGGTTACAAAGTTAATTGGCGAGTCTTGAATGCAAAAGATTTTGGTGTTCCGCAAGATAGAAAACGTATTTATATTACAGGAACATTTTCAGAAATTCCTGACTTACAAGATTTTGAAACGGTAAATTCAACACTTTCGGAAGTCCTTGAACATGGTTTGCCTGTGTCTAACAGTAAATTTGTAAATCTTGTTCTCTCACACTATTCTGTAAACCAGCTTTATGGAATGTCTATAAAGGATAAACGAGGTGGAGAAAATAATATTCACAGTTGGGATATCGATTACAAAGGTAAAACAACAAAACAGGAGAAAAAATTCCTAAACTTACTTTTAAAAGAAAGACGAAAAAAGAAATGGGCTGTTGAGTATGGTATAGATTGGATGGACGGTATGCCTCTTACAATCGATATGATTCGTACTTTCTGTAATCCCAACAATCTTGAAGTCATGCTTGAAGATTTAGTTTCAAAAAAATATCTCAAGAAAGAGCATCCAAAAAGGAAAGTAGGAAACAAAAGAGTTCAAGATGAATCTTTACCGCTTGGTTATAATATTGTTGCTGGCAAAATGTCTTATGAAGTCGCAAAGGTTTTAGACCCGAACGGAATTGCTCCTACTCTTGTAGCAATGGATATGGAGCATTTGTTTGTTGGCGATAATGGTGGAATTAGAAAATTGTCATTAAGAGAAGGTTTACGGCTTTTCGGTTATCCAGATGATTTTAAATTTAATGTGTCACAACAAGACGGTTATGACTTGCTTGGCAATACAGTTGTAGTTCCTGTGATAAAGCAAGTTGCTCTTCGAGTTTTAAAAATTTGTGCAGCGGAGAAAAAGAATGAAAGTGAATGCGCTTAAAGTATTTGAAAAATTGCTTGATGAAGATAAATTGCTAGAAATTGAAGGGCAAATAAAATTCTTCTTGGGTGATGTAGATATAATCGTCAAACAAAAAGATGTTGTTGGAAATATAATTCAAGAGTGGTTGCAAGGCTGGATGGATAAACGGGGAATTGAATATGCTTTAAATGACAATACTCAAATGCCTCCAGATTTTTTTTTAAATCCAAAAGATAAAACGACCGATTTGCTTGAAGTAAAAGCCTTTAACCGATCTGCAAGTCCGGGATTTGATATTGCAGATTTTCGAATGTACGAAGAAGAAATTATTGAAAAACCTTATATGCTCAATGTCGATTATATTATTTTTGGTTATGATATGAGTGATGATGGTGTTGTAACAATAAGAGATTTATGGCTCAAAAAAGTCTGGGAAATTACCCGCAGAATGGAAGGTTGGTCTATAAACCTGCAGGTAAAGCAAGGGGTTGTACATAAAATTCGTCCAGGAGTTTGGTATAGCGACAGACCGGGAAATATTCCTATGTTCAAAAGTATGGAACATTTTATTTCCGCAATTGAAGAAGCTGTATATCAAAATCCCAAAACACATGAATCTGCTGCAACTTGGAAAAAGAATTTTGTTGATAGTTATAGAAAATTTTATGGTGTTAAATTGGACATTCCAAGATGGCAAGAAATAGCCTCTCAATATGAAGTAAAATAATCACATAACAAAAGTTCAAAGTCGATACAGACTCAAGGTCTGTGCGGTTTAACTCATTGCTATGCAGTTAAATGTTAAAAAGCAAAATTTCTAAAAAGTATATGCAAATTATTTTTGACGTTGACCAGAATAAGTTTATGCGTCAGAATGAATTTCAAGGATATTTCATAACTGCCCATTTTCTGGCGGAAGCAATGTTAATGATAATCCTGTATAAAAATGGAGTCTAGTCATAATGAAGATTGTTTTTTTAACAATTCTGATGATTTTTGCCTTTAATTTTTGCTTTGCTCAGGAAAAGGTAAATTCATGTATGCTCCAAGGCGAATGTTGGGCTTGCAAAATTTCAGCTCCTGATGGATGGGTTTTAGATCAGGAAAGCTTTTCGCAGTATGGCATTTCTGGATTGTTTTATGAAGAAGGAAAGGCTTTGGGAGGCTCTACTCCAATAATATATGTAAATAGTGAAAAGTTGAGCAGAGATACGGATGCTTCCTTAAAGCGATTTATAAAATCAGATTTAGGCAAGTATGAAAAAAAAGGTGCTTCTGTAAAGGCTGTAAAATTAGAAGGCGTTACAGATAAGCGGATAGACTGTTATAGTATTGAGACAGGCAGAAGTGCTGAGCTTTGCGCTTACACTAGATTCAAAAATGTCTGTTTTTTAATAGTTCTTACGGCAAATACTGCTGATGGAATTAGCAGAAACATATCTAATATGGAAGAACTTATTAATAATATGGAATATATGGAAAGAAATTGAGGAGTTCAGAAATGGTTGAATCTAGTTTTGGAAATGTAAAGGAATTTACGGCACAGCTTTTTTCTGATTCTAAAAGCTGTTATTCTGACTGTAGCGTAGCAGATAAGAAATTTGTTTTGGGAGAATCGCCTTTTTATGACGAACGAACAGGAAATCTTTCTTTTGTCGACATTATGAGCCATGCATTTTACATAATTGATAAAAATGGAAAGTGTTCATCTTATGATGTAGGGCAGATGGTTGGAGCTGCAGTTCCTGCAGAAAAAGCAGGAACGTATATGCTTGCCATGACTGACGGCCTTTATTTGTTTGACGGAAAGGATGTAAATTGCATTTTCGATCTGTCAAATATATATGAACCGTACAGGCGCTCTAATGATGCAAAGTGTGATCCTGCAGGAAGGCTGTTTTTTGGTTCTTCTACTTGGAATAATGAATATGAACCTGGCGGAAATTTGTATTGCTATGATGATGGAACTGTCAGAATCCTTCAGAAAAATACAAAAATTTCAAATGGAATGGCATGGACAAAGAATAAAAAGAAATTTTTATTTTCAGATTCCCTGGAACATTGTGTCTTTGTTTATGATTATGATATTTCGACAGGCAATATATCCGGCAGGCGAGAACTTTTTCATGTAGATGACGGCGTTCCTGACGGCATGTGCATTGATGGAGATGATAATGTCTGGCTGGCAGTGTGGGGAGGCCGTCGCATTGAATGTCACAGTTCTGTAGACGGAAGCCTTCTTGCTAGGGTGAATGTTCCTGCAGAACAGGTTTCTTCCTGTTGCTTTTACGGTACAGAAAAAGACAGTCTTTTTATAACAAGCGCTGGCGAAGGCCTTTCAGGAAAATACGATGGACGGCTCTTTAGCTGTAAGGTTTTTTAATCTCTGAAAGGTTGCATATGAAATTTTGTCTTTTGATTTTAATTTTTTTCTGTATGGTAATGCTTGGGTGCAAGTCTTCAGGTGCTGTAAAAAAAGGAACGTCTGATAATGTTCCTGTTGAAAAACCTAGGAGTCAGGAGCATTCGATGAAAACTGTTATAGTTTCGCTTGCCCATGAAATGTCTGACCAGGAAGTCAAGGATCTTGCAGAAGATTATAATCTTCTTGTCACTTATAATTATAGCTCGTTTAATATGTGCGCCCTTTCTTCTTCTGAAGAACTTTCTGAAACTGAACTTTCAGATTTAATAAGGCTTTTGTCAGCTGACAGTAGGGTTATTAATGTAGAGCGAGATTATGTTATTCAGCTTGATGATATGGAAAAGTAATTTCTGACGGATAAATCCTGAATCCCGTAAAATAAAGTCTGCTGTATTTTCCTTGCATAATTTCCTTGTAAATGATAGAAATATACTGGAGGTTTTTGTGGTATGACAGAATTATTAGCACCGGCAGGTAACGTAGAGGCTCTGGATGCAGCAATTGGGGAAGGAGCTGATGCCGTATATCTTGGCTTAAAAACATTTAATGCACGCCTCCGTTCGTCCAATTTTGCATGGCGAGAATTTGAAGCAGCAGTAGAAAGTCTTCATAAAATGGGAAGAAAAATATATGTAACTGTTAATACAGTTACAGAGGAAAGGGAAACTGAGCGTCTTTACAGGTTTCTCGGCTATTTAAATAAAATAGGTCCTGACGGATTGATAGTCCAGGATTTTGGAGTTGTCAGGATGTGCCAGGAATTTTTTCCGCAGCTGGAACTTCATGCTTCTACTCAGATGAATGTTTCAAGTGCAGCCGCTGCAAATTTACTTTCATCCCAAGGGCTTAAGCGTGTTGTTGTTGCTAGGGAATTAGGCTTGCCTGAAATAGAAAAAATAAAGAAAAATACAAATGCAGAAATAGAAATGTTTGTTCATGGTGCGCTATGTGTAAGTGAAAGCGGCCTGTGTCAGTTTTCTAGTTTTTTAGGAGGAAAGTCTGCAAACAGGGGGATGTGCACGCAGGCCTGCAGGCGTATTTATAATACAGATATGTATGGTGCCGAAAAGCACGGCTATTATTTTTCTCCATGCGATTTGCAGCTTATTGACCATGTTCCTGATTTAATGAAACTCGGCGTTGACAGCTTTAAAATTGAAGGCCGCATGAAGAGTGCTGAATATGTAGGAGCTGTTACAGCTGCATATCGCTATGTTATGGATCATTGGGAATCTGACCGTAAAGGTTCCATAGCGGAAGGCCATCGCATTTTGAGTACGGATTTTGCGCGTACTAAAACTGATTACTGGTATGGATTTAATGAAATTCCATCTGGTGTTGATAATGCAGGACAGAAAATATTGAATCCAAACCAGGCAGGCGGTACAGGAATTTATCTGGGGCGTATAAAGATTCTTCGTGAAGCAACTGTCTCTGAAAAAAAGGAATATTCTTCTATAGTAAAGTCTTTTTCTGACGATCCTTCTGGAGTAAAGGATGCAGCCATTCAGATGGCTCTGCTGGAAGGCGGGTCTTATGATCCTGATCCCGGAGACAGCATTCGCCTGCATAAAAAAGATGATACTGGCCGCGAAAGCCATAAAGTCCGTCTCGTAAAAACTGATGAAAAGGGTCGCCGGTGGATTGACGTACCAAACGGTTTTACTCAGGAAGATTCTGTTTATCTTTTGCAGACAAAAGCAATGTCTAAAAGATATAAGAGAGTTCTCCCTCAGGATTTATCTCGCTATAGGAAGCAGCCAGGACCGGAAAAGCTTCCTGTTTTGGATTTGACGCCTCTTTCAAAGAAAGAACTGGACTGGTTCCCAGAGGGAATTTATGTAGAGGTATCGACTGTATCTGATGCCCATAACATACAGATGCTTCATCCTGTCCGCGTTATTATTGAATTGAATAGCGAAACTTCTTATGACTTTTTGCATAAAGACTCTGCTGAAAAACCTTTGCTCCCATTTAGCAAAAAAATGATTTTTATTGCTCTTGATCCATTTGTGGCAGAAGGAACTTTCGGTGAACTGAAAGACACTCTTTCAGTTTTGCTTGAGCATGGATATAAAAATTTTGTTGTAAATAACCTTGCCCAGATAGAGATGCTGCGCAATGAGAAAGATGTTCACCTTGTAGCAGGCCCTTATTTGTATACATTTAACCGTTGGGCTGTTAGTTTTCTTGAAAACCAGAATATTATGGCTGTGCAGATGCCGTTTGAAAACAGTGAAAAGAATCTTTCCGAAACTTTTGAATCTCCAGTAGAGCATTCCCGCGTATTGATTCCTGTGTTTGCATATCCTACTTTATTTAGGATGCGTTTTAAATTGCCTAAAGATTATGACTTTACATTCTTTTCTGATAAAGAAGGCATGAGCTTTAAAGTAAATTCCACTTCTGACGGTTCATTTGTAATGCCTGAAGCGCCTTTCAGCATTATAGAAAAGATGGAATCCTTGAAGTCTAAAGGCTGGAAGCGCCTTTTAATTGATTTTTCAAAGACTAAAACTTCTAAATCTGATCTGAAAGATTTGATGACGCTTATTAATAAACGCATGCATATTGAAGGTTCTTCAAAATTTAACTGGAAAGACGGTTTTTATGATCCTGAAAAAATGGAAGCTTATCAGGCAAGCAATGCCCGTGCTGCACAGGCACGCAAGGACACTGCCGGTAGGAAAGGAAACTTTGCTCCTGTAAAGGGAGCAAAAAAGAAGGGCCGCCGTTAGAATGCAGGAAGTTGGTCTTCCTGCTCAGAAGCTGCTGTTGTGGCAGCTTTTATGGCATTGCTTACAGCATTGTCGGATTTATTCTTTGTAAACAGTCCGTCTGCCAGTCGCTTTGGAAGCTTTAGGAATTCGACATGCTCTGCTATTATGTGTACCTTGCTGTGGGCGTTTCCTTCGTCATCTTTCCACCTGTTCTGCTTTATTCTTCCAACGACTCTTATGGATCTTCCTGTGGGGCACCATTCAGAACATCTTTCTGCAAGCTTTCCAAACGTATCAACGTCAAAATAAGATACTTCTTCTGTTAAAGTTCCTTCTGAATTTTTATATTTAAAATTAACGGCTATAGGTACTGTACATACAGCCTTTCCATTTGGCATGACTTTTGACAGAGGTGTCCGTACTACATTTCCCTCTAGAATGATTTGATTTAAAGTATTCATTGTAATCTCCTTAGAAGAATAATCTTCTATAGCATGTAGTTTTCCTGATATGTCAATTTTGTATTGAATCATGAAGAAAAAATTAAATTTTATTATTTTTATATTTTATTTTGCACTTGTTTTCATGTAATACTTTGTATATAATGAACTCTTATGGAAGTAACATCAAACGTTCTTGAATTACTAAAGAATTATTCTTTGAAACAGAGAATTGTCAGTATTGAATTTGGTGAGTTCGCTGATTATATTCGTCATTATGCACAGCATCATGTAAATGAAAAAGGATGGCTTGGAGCTTTTCTTGGTACTACAGACGATACCCTGCAGGATGAATTAAGAAAGCTTGCTTCATCTAGGCAGATTGTTATTACTAATGTGTCTCAGGGAAAGCAGCTTATATTTGTTGTTCCATCTTTTATAGAAACTTATTCAGAAAAATATAAAGAAATTGAATTGAATGTAGGTGTTCCTTTTCCTAACATAAATGACTTGCCTAAAAATGTTCCTACAGATATAGTTACGAAAGTTCAGGCGGCAGATTTTTTGTATGAACGTCTTGAAAAGGAATCTGCTGATGCACATATATTATACTGTCTTGAATTTGACAAGAGCATTCCGGGGCTTTTGTTCCCTTCATCTCTTTCTGTAACGCTTCTTTTAAAGCTTACCCTGAAAAAAATTCAGGATATGTTGAGAAAAGAAGAGTATCATGATTATTTCCTGAAAAAACTTACTATCTCAAATCCTGGAAAAGAGCTCTCCATGAAGAATTTCTTTACTCTTCTTGTAGCTCGTCCGGAAGATGCTTTTGAAGCCGTCAGGACAAATGGAGATAACTTTTACTATTGGTCTCAGCTGTGTTATTTTGTACGTCAGGATTATAATAAGAGAAAGGATTACACTGCTGACGAAGTAAATACCCTTCAATGCATTTCAATCATTGAAATTTCAACTGCATTCTATAAGTCTCGCGCAGCAGAGCGCAGCCAGACGGAAAGTGCCTTTAAGGAATTTGACCGGCTTATATCCTCTCCTCCTTATTATTTTACAAAATCTGACATTGAAAAATTTAAGGATTCTCATGGAAAGTCTTTGCTTGGCCAGTATTCAAGGGAAGCCTTGAATGATAGGCTGAATGCTATGCATTCTGAAACTGTCGGTAACAGTCTTCCTCCGCTCCTTATATTCAGGGTTGATGAAAAAGAGGGATATTTTATTATGAAAGATAAAATCATGCCTCTTATTATACGTCTTTGCAATGAAGCTTCTTCTGTAATTCGTGAAAGTTTGAGCCGTACGTGGTTTAAATCCTTACTAGAATTTGAAACTTTACCGGAAATGAAAGAGTCTGTTCCGTTTGAAAAGTGCCTTGATCGTGAATTGCGTGCAGCGCAGCCAATCTTGTATTCTTTGCTTCATGCATCATTCTTGCCGGTTGTAGCTTTTGAAGACAATACTCCTGGACGCATGACTTTATATCGTAACGGACTTTTAGTTCCATATAGTGAATTATTATTGGTAAGCCGTCAGGAAATATATTTAAACGCAAAAATGAAACTGCCGGTTTGGTATTCAATTCCTGTAGTTTCATGGCTTGTTTCACTCTTTATAAAGAAGCCCAAAAAGAAGCGTGCAAAGAAAATTTATCAGACTGCTACAGAGGAAACGATTAATTCCGAAAAGGCAGCAGCTGAAGAAAGGGTAAAGAATCTTGAGGCAAAGGATAAGGGACCTCGTTCCCGTTCTAAGGCATTCCGAAATATAGCTTCTTCTGCAGAGCAGAGGCTTGTGCCGGAAAATAGTACGTTGGATAGAGAATTAAAGGCTTATCTTTCAGAATGGAATGACCGCCTTGACGGTTCTTCTTATGATAACCTTACAATGGATGTAAATAACCTTATCAGAGATTATTTGAGGAAAGTCTTGAAATCTTTAAAGACTGAAAATATGTCTGAAGAAAGAATTGAAAGCCTTGCTCAGTCATTGGAAGAAAGTCCTAGCCTTATGAAAATAAAGAATCATCCGGCTTTGAAGCATTATATACAGTTGTATATGATAAAGCTTTTGAAAAATTTACCTCCTTCTTGATAGAAGGGTCTGTTTTTTATCATTATAGTCTAAGTATAAAGGAGGCATTTTGTGGACGGCGGCAGTTATCCCAATTATTATCAACGCTTGTACATTTTGATATGTACAAATAAAATGCCTTCAGCATTAATTTTCTGAAAATACATGACTGTCGGCATAATCTTATATAACGGGATTTGATTATGATTACATTCTGGCAGCAAGAACATGGTAGATTAATAGAAAAATATGAAGATGAGTTAAATCCGGCTCTAAATACATGGGTTGATGCTCGATGTGTGACAAGTGATGATGTAGATGACTTGCAGACAAAGTTTCATATTGACCCTGAGAATATTCTTGATATTCTTGACCCAGATGAACTTTCACGTATAGAAAAAAATGACGGGGATGGCTATAACTATATCCTTACGATTTTAAGGCTTCCCGTATTTTCTCCAAGTGACGACATAAGTTATTTTTGTACGCCCTTGGGCATCATAATGACAGGCAAATTTTTTATAACTATCTGTTGGACTGACTGTGAAGTTCTGAAAGATTTTGCTGCAAACAGAATAAAAGAACTTTCTCTTAATGATTTTACTGCATTTACCATTCGATTTCTGTCTCGCTCTGATACAACTTTCCTCCGCTATCTGAAAGAACTTAACAGGCGCGCCGTTACAATACAGAACGAAATGTTCCGTTCTGTAGAAAATCAGGAATTCCTGCAGCTTTTAAACATTCAAAAATCTCTTGTTTACTTTGAGACATCGCTTAAGAGCAATCAGTTGCTTCTGGAAAAGCTTAGGAAAACAAGAATTCTTAAGCTTGACGAAGAAGATCAGGATTGGCTTGATGACGTTGACATCGATAACCGTCAGGCTATGGAAATGGCTGACACATACACAAACATCATGGCTCAGATGAATGATGCATGTGCTTCCCTTATATCAAATAATTTGAGCATTGTCATGAAACGCATGACTATCATTTCTATCGTCATAACCATTCCGACATTTATTACAAGCTTTTTTGGTATGAATATTCCGTTGCCATGGATGCATTCCGGTTGGATTGGAATGACTTCCATTTCTTTAATCTGCGTTATACTTGCATTATTTGGATGGTTTGTCATTATGAAAACATCAAAGTATGCAGATCCTATAGTAACATTAAGAAAAAGAAAGGCCCGCTCCAATAAGAAACAGGCCCGCAGAAAGCGTCGTAAGCAAAAATAATTGTAAGTAATTTATAGGCTGTTTTAATTCAGTCTATGTGTTCAAGAGATGTACTTACTATTTTGAATGCCCCTCCCTGCTTTGTTATTTCTAGCCAGGCATAGTTTCCTTCTAGTAAGGCTCCAGGATTTATTACTGTAGTATTGCCTATCTGGTCTATTCCTGCGCTTTCATGAATGTGTCCGGTAATGACGGCCAATGGCTTATATTTTTCTATAAATTCCCGTAATAGGGGACTTCCGACATGCATGCCATTTGAAATTGTGTCACATTTTGTATCTTTAGGAGGATTATGCATAAGTACAATCAGGTTGTCCCATTCCTGTTCCCCCTGATTTTTTATAAGGTCTAGGTCAGAAACCAATTCTTCATCAGTGCGCTCAAAAGGCGTTGTTCCTGTGAATTTGCTGCCTCCGCCGCTTCCTGTAAAAGAAAGTCCTTCGTAACTTGCAAGACTGTTTTGAACTGATATGTCTTTCTGCTCAATTTCTGAAATGAACGAAGGGTTATCACAGTTTCCAAGAACTGAAAAAATGGTGTCATGCTTAGAGCAGAGTTTTTCCAAAACTGGAAGGCCTGTCTCTTCATGTTCAAAACGGGCAAAGTCTCCTGCAAACAGAACGCCATCGGCCTTTTTAAAGCAGTCATCAAGCTTGTCAAGTCCTTCAAGGTTTCCGTGTATATCGCTTATTACTAAAAATTTCATTATATAGCCTCCATTATTTTTTTGAGAGCTTCCATTTGTTCATGAGTACCTATGGTTATGCGTACAAAATCTTCTATGCCAGGGGTATTAAAATGACGGATAAGGATGCCTTCCTTTTTTACGGCTTCATATATGGCATTCCCGCTTATGCCGTCTTTTTTTGCAAAAACAAAATTTGTAGAGCTGTCAATTGCAAACCATCCTTTTTTTCTTAGGAATGAAATAAAGCCTGTTCTTTCTTCAACAATTTTCTTTGCATTTTCGGCATAGTACCAGGCTGCCTTGCAGGATGCTTTAGCAGCTGTCTTTGCAAGAAAATCAACAGGGAAGTGGTTAAAAGAATTTTTTACAGTAAAGACAGCCTTTATAAGTTCAGGGGAAGATATTATGTATCCCAATCTCATTCCTGCAAAGGACAGGCTTTTACTGAATGTACGTACAATAACAAGGTTTGAGAAGTCTTTTAAAAGAGGAATGCAGCTTTCGCTGCCAAAATCTGCATATGCTTCATCTACTACAACAATCCTGTCTTTAGGAGCTTTTCTGAGGATGTCTGCTACTTGGTTTCGGGTCAACTCAATTCCGGTAGGTGCATTTGGATTGGCGAATATAATGCTGCTGTCAGTTTTATCTGCTTCATTGAGCATTTTTTGAACGTCTAAAGTCCAGTCAGATTTTAAAGGAATTGGATTCATCGGGATATTGTAGTAACCGCAGTATACAGGATAAAAACTATATGTAAATTCTGGCAGTATAAGAGGCCTGTCGCTGTCAAAGAAAGTGTAGAACACAAAGCTAAGGACTTCATCGCTGCCATTACCGCAGAAAATCATGTCTTTTGTAATTTCGAAAGGCAGTTTGTTTTTATCAGATGGCTTACATGAAGTACCTGTTATGACTGTATTTGAAAAAACCCCTCCAGTAGAGTTAAGCATGTCTGCAATTGACTGCCTTAAGTCTGTAACATCAGGGTCTGGATATAATCCTAGTTTTTCCCTGTGAGTCTCAGCCGCAGCTTTTACAGATTCGGCAACGCTGATATGTGGCGGATAAGGATTTTCATTTGCGTTTAGTTTTATATATTCTCTGTCTGTTGGCTGTTCCCCTGGAACATAGGGGTGAAGGTTCTTTAACCTCTGAGCAAGCATTTTTTACCTCCAGAATTTACATTTTATTGCATTAATTTTATTGAAAATATTCTATAACTGCAATAGCTGGATGTGACTGCATAAAAAAGGCCGTCCAAATGTTTAAAAACACTTTAAGACGGCCGCTGTAAATATTGTAAGAATGTTACTCTTATAGAGGTATATTTCCGTGCTTCTTTGCAGGAGCAACATCCTGCTTTTTGTTTTCAAGGAACTCGAGGCTTCGTGCAACCCTTTCCCTTGTTTCCTGTGGCTCAATTATTTCGCTTATATAATCACGCTGTGCTGCAATGGTAGGAGTCATGATTGTTTCATGATATTCCTTAGACTTCATTGCTACAAATGCTGCCTGTGTAGGATCTTTCATTTCCTTTGCATAAAGAATTTCAAGAGCCCCTTCTGCACCCATAACAGCAATTTCGGCCTTTGGCCATGCATATACAAAATCTGCTCCCAAATGCTTTGAACACATTGCGATATATGCTCCACCGTAAGCTTTGCGTGTAATGACTGTAACTTTAGGTACAGTAGCTTCGCTGTAAGCATAGATTACTTTTGCACCGTGACGGATGATGCCCTTCTGCTCTTCATCTGGTCCAGGCAGGAATCCAGGTACGTCAACAAATGTAACAAGCGGGATGTTGTAGCTGTCACAGTAACGTACAAAGCGTGCAATCTTATCTGAAGAATCGCAGTTAAGAAGTCCTCCCCAGACAGAAGGGTTGTTAGCAACGATACCTACAGACTTGCCTTCAATCTTTGCAAATCCGACGACAGCCATTTCTGCAAATTCCTTCATTACTTCAAAGAAAGAATTGTCATCTACCACACAGTCAATGACATCACGTATGTCATATCCCTTTTTGCTTTCTTCCGGCAGGACAGAATTTATTTTCTTTGCCTTTTTGTGTGCATCAAATTTGTATTTTGCAGCAGCAACGATTTCTTCTCCGTAATAGTGGGGAATGTAATCTAAAAGCCTGCGAACGTTTTCGTAGCATTCTTTTTCAGTTTCATTACGGAAATGTGCTACGCCGCTTTTTTGAGCGTGAATGCTTGCTCCGCCCAAGTCTTCTGCAGAAATATCAAGGGAAAGGACGCTCTTGACAACTTTAGGTCCTGTGATGAACAGCTGGCTTATTTTATCAACGGCAAAAATGAAATCTGTAATTCCTGGTGAGTATACGGCGCCTCCTGCACAAGGGCCTGCTATAATGCTTATCTGAGGAACAGTTCCACTGGCCCGTACATTCTGGTAGAATAATTCTCCGTAACCGCACAGTGCGTCAACTCCTTCCTGAATGCGAGCTCCACCGGAATCATTGATTCCAATTATTGGACATCTTGATTCTATGGCTTTTTCCATCAATTCAGCAATTTTCTGACCATGTACCTTTCCAAGACTTCCGCCCTGTACTGTAAAATCCTGTGCATAGACAGCAACTTTCTTGCCATTTATTTTGCCAAATCCAGTAATAACTCCATCGTAAGGAATTTCCTTTGAATCCATTCCAAAACTTGTGCACTGATGGTGTGCAGAGGAGTATATTTCGTAAAAACTTTCTTTGTCGCAGAGGGCTTTTATACGTTCAATAGCATGAAGTTTACCCTTTGCGTGTTGTTTTTCAAGATTGTATGTGTACTTTGCCATATAACTTGGATTGTAACAACATTCGCTTTTATAGTCAATATGACAAAATTTGTATATTTGTCAGTTAAAACTGTCGTTCTGAGCCTTTATTTTGTTATCTGCCTCAAGGAGTTCTGAATTTGTTGGAATCCAAGCATATTTTTTTCTTAGTTCCTTTGCAGCTTTAAGGATGTCGCTTCCTTCAGCGTTCATGGCATTTTTGTACTCTTCAACGAATGCCTTGTAATCAATTTTATTAGACTTGACTGTATTCTGCAGGATATTAGTAATAATCCATCTATCATTAAGGAATGTAAGTGTTATGCGGTCTTCTTTTTCTTCTGCAAAAAGGGATCCGTCACCTTCATTGTATGCAAGGTAATATGATACTGTCAGATTTTGAGTATCTTTGTTTTTTATGTCAGGATTTTCTTCTGTAATTGATTTTGGAAAGCTGTTCCTAGTCGGAGCAGTATAAAACAGGCTTCCTTTTTCTGTTCCGATTGAAAACTGTGTCAGTCCATACATTGTATAGCTGCCATCATAATTAAACTGAAACCACTCTGCTGGAGAAACTGTCTTTTCTTTGAAATTGTAGGCGCTTCTAGTCTTTGAAGCTACATATATAGTACTCAGCATGTCTACCAGATTATCTGCGCTTTTGCATTTTGCACAGGACTTAACGCTGGCAGTGTCTGTATTGTTTACAGCACTATAAAACATTTCTACGGTTTCAAAAGATGTTAGTCCTTTTGTTGTGGGCTGCTGCATCATGCTTTGTACTATTGTTCCGACAATGGCAAGGACTGCAGCAAGCGCTATTGCAAAAATTCCTATTCCGGTTTTATTATGCCGCATCCATCTCTTTATTTTTAACTTTTTTTGAAATAGCTTTTGCTTTTTCCTTACATCTTCTTCAAATTTTTCATTTGAAATATTTGTTTTTCTTATTACTTCTGCAGGGTGTCCTTCAGGAGTTATTCCAAGTTCCTTGTATAAATCATCTATAGGAAAAGGCCTGTCGGAATTATATTTTTCAGATGAACCCCGCTTTTCTGAAGGCTCTGCCTGGAGGGCTCTGTCAACGGCCTGCGCAAGTTTTTGATTAAGTGACCATACTTTCTGAGATACTGGAATATAGTTATGATCCTTATAATCTTCTTCCCTCAGTTCTTCGTCCTGCTGTGTAAACGGCAGGTTTCCAGTCAGTACCTTGTAAGTAATTGCAGCCTGGGTAAACCTTAAGGCTGCAGCCTTCTTTAAATTCTTGTTTATGTACATTCCCTCTGAAAGAGCATAGACTTCAGTTCCTGCACATTGAGATGCCGTTTCATATAAGCCAAAAGGAATGAATATGATTCTTTCGAATTCTGATGAAATTATAATTCCACCGGCTCCGATTGCGTATAATGGTACATTCTGCTCTATGGCACTTTCTATGGCACTGCACACAAGAGTGCTTGCGAAATACTGGCGCGTATTATCTTGCGTTTCAAAAAAATCTAGCAGCGTAAGTCCGCTGAATCCAGAGCCTTCAAGTAACACAGAGTCCTGTTCCGAACCTTCTTCTTTTAGTTTGCTTCCTGTAAAGAACCAGTTCGAAAAAGACCATCCGTTCTCATTCTTTGTAGCTATGAAGCCATTTTCGGTAAGACGCAAAGAAAGCCTGGATTTGGAAAAGGCACTCTGTGTCATGCATGTATCTAGATATATGTTGCCGCTCTTTGAAAATACCAGCTTTCTTTCCATTTGTTTTTACCGTCTCCCGTTTGAATTATAAAGATACTTAAAGTAATCCATGTTTGTGCTGAATGTAGGGTCAAAGGAATCCATTGTCTGCTTGTAAGATTCCAAGCTTTTCCAAAATTCATAGAATGAAGGATCCTGACTGTAGGCTGCGTTGTAAATGGCTGCTGCTTCTGCATCAGCCTTACCTTTTGTTTCCTCACTTATGCGGTAAGCTTCACTTTGGATTGTTCTCTTTTCATTTTCAAGCTTACCTAGCCATTCTGCCTTTTTACCTTCTCCAAGGGAACGGTAGGCCTGTGCAACCTGATTCCTTTCCTTTATCATGCGATTGTAAACGCTTTCTGTAAGTTCATCGGAATATTTTATCTGGCGCGGTACTATGTCTATCAATTCAATGCCATATTCAGCAACCATTTTCCGTGCCTCTGCTACCATTTCTTCACACAGATGGCTTCTTCCTTTTAAGACTATTTCATTCTGAGAATTTACGTTTACCAGAGATTCAATTTCTGCAGTTTCATTTTCATCCATTCCTTCCAGCTGAGCGGTCTCGTTTTCTGAAGAACGGTCGTTTATAATGTTTGAACTGCGGACAATTTCGCTTAAACGGTTTCTGGTAATTATTGTCCTTGTTGAAGAATCTATTATGTCGCTTAACTTTGAATAAGACCCGCTGACTGTTTTAAAAGACTGATAAAAAAGGGCAGGGTCTTTTATTCTCCATCGGCTGGTTGTATCTACGATTATAAACTGGTTTTCCTTTGTAGGAATGCGTTCGCTGTCTCCGTCAAGGGACAGGGTTCTGCTTGGATATGTAGTGACTATATCAATAAATGGAATGCGGATGTATAGGCCTGCTTGAGTCCTTGTTTCTACAATCTGGCCAAATCTTGTAACTACAGCCTGATTTCCTTCGTTGATAATGTACAGGGGACCGGCTGAAAGGAATGCAATAAGACATATTGCAATTATAAAAAGCGATATGTAAAAATTTTTCTTAGTTTTCATGAATGTATCTCCCGTCTCACTGTCAGTTGCTTTTTGAAGTTCCATTTAAATCTTTGAATGGAAGCACATTTTTCATAGTTCCGTCTATTAAAGCCGGAGTTCTGTTATTTGTTTCGTATGCCTGGAAAATTTCTTCCATGGCTTCAAGATAAAGTCGTTCTTTAGTGATGTCAGGTGCTTTTTTGTATTCTGAATATACAGAATTGAAGCGGGCTACATCACCTTTTGCTTTGTTTATTCTTTCTGCAGCATATCCCTGTGAAATCTGAATCTGCTGGTCAGCCTGTCCCTGTGTCTTAGGAATTTCAGAATTATAGCTTTCTTTTCCTTCGTTAATGAATCTATTCATATCCTGAATGGCTTTGTTAACGTCTTCAAATGCATCCTGAACTCCAGCTGGAGGTACTATATTCTGAAGTTTTACAGTGCTTACGTTTATGCCAAGCTCAAGTTTTTTAAATTGATCATTCATCATTGAAATTGCAAGGTTTTCAATGTTGGCACGTTCACTTCCCATTATATTCAGGATGGCACGGTCTCCTACAAGTTCATTTATTACAGAACGGCTTATGTCCCGTATTGTTCGCTCTTTGTCCTGAACTGAGAAAAGCCACTGCCGAGGGTCGACAATTCTGTACTGAATTATCCATTCTACATCAACTATGTTTAGGTCTCCTGTCAGCATTGTTGATTCTGTTGTAATATTGTTTTGATATTGTGAAGAAACATCTGACCTTGTAGTCTTGAAGCCAAACTGCTCTGTCTGTACTACTTTGTTTCCTGGAACTATATATTTTTTATCAATGCCAAACG
This sequence comes from Treponema sp., assembly GCA_024699235.1. GTDB lineage: Bacteria > Spirochaetota > Spirochaetia > Treponematales > Treponemataceae > Treponema_D. The sequence goes on from JAILPY010000175.1 coordinate 48,523, forward strand.
GTAATTTTACCTGAAGTCCAGGGCCTAAAGTTTTATAGTATCTTCCAAACCTTGTTATGACAGCCTGTTCTGCCTGATCAACAACAAACATGCTGGAAAAAAATGTTCCTGCAACAATAGCAGCAATTAAAAGTGCTATTATGGAAGAAGGTTTTAATGCAGTTTGCATAACCTTTTTTGTAGAATTGGACATATAATGACCTCCTTATATTAGGATAATATACTGACTGTTAGGATAATTCAGCAAGTATTTCCCATCTTTCATAATCAGATTCCAGTTTTTTGCTTATATTCTTGTATTCATTTCCTGCTGCCGCTGCTTTTTCATAATCGCTGCTGCCCATATCTTCTTCCAGGACAGATTTTTTCTGTTCAAGCTCCTCAATTTCAACTTCAAGGGCTTCAAATTCTTTCTGCTCTTTGTAAGTTCTCTTACGGGGCTTATTATCATTGCGGCTTGCATTCTGTTCAGAAATCTCCTTTTGCTTTTCTGCTTTTGCTGCGCTTTCTTCAGCTTCCTTTTCTGCAATCCTCATTTTACGGTATTCAATGTATTCAGAGCATTTGCCTACATACCCTGAGACGCTTCCGTCATCTTCAAGAATAAAAAGCGTATCTGCAACTTTATCCATAAAATAACGGTCGTGGCTTACAATTAAAAGGCATCCTTTAAATCCCATGAGGAACTGCTCAAGGATATTCATTGTAAAAATGTCAAAGTCATTTGTAGGCTCATCAAGAATCAAGAAGTTTGGGTTGCTTAGCAAAAGCCTCACCAAAAACAGACGCTTGCGTTCTCCTCCGCTAAGGCTGCTTAAGGGCGAGTACTGTATCTTCCCTTCAAAGCCAAACTGTTCCAGGAAGAGAGTAGCGCTCAATGTTGTTCCGTCATTCATCTGCATCACTTCTGCCGCTTCCTTTACATATTCCAGGACAGTCTGATTTAAATCTTTAAATGCTGGGTTTTGCTGGTAATAGGCAATGGATGTATTCTGGCCCATTACGATAGAGCCTTCGTCTGGCTGCATAGACTGGGTAATAATGTTTAGCAGTGTTGATTTGCCGCTTCCATTATCCCCGAAAATTCCAATCTTTTCGCCCTTATTAAATGTATAGCTGAAATTTTTCAGTACTGGAAAGCTTTTCCCGTCAGCCTGTTCGGCATATCCTTTTTGAAAATTTTTTGTGATTCCGTGCAGTTCAAGAATCTTTCCACCCAGCCTTCTTCCTTCTACTTCAAAAGTAAAGCCTTTGTCTGCCTGGAATTTTTCCCTGTTAATAAGGGCCATGTCATGCTGTATGCGGGCTTTTGCCTTAGTTCCTCGTGCACAAGGTCCCCTCATAAGCCAGTCTCGTTCTACGCGAAGCACTGATTCTATCCTTCGTTCTGTATTTGCTTCTATTTCCGCTTCTGTTTCTTTCTTTTCCAGATAGAGTGAATAGTTTCCTATATAGAGCTTTACTTTGTTTCGGGCAAGTTCATATATATGATTGCATACAGCATCTAGAAAGTATCGGTCATGAGTGACCATTAAAACTGCTCTCTTTGTTTCTGCAAGATAATCTTGAAGCCAGCTTATTGTTGTTATGTCCAGATGGTTTGTTGGCTCATCCATGAGCAAAAGCTTTGTATCTTCTACAAGAACCTGTGCCAAAGCAACCTTTTTTATCATTCCTCCGGAAAGTTCACCCATAGTTCTGTTCATGTCCCGAATGCCCAGGACTGTAAGGATGGATTTTACCTGTGCCTCATAATTCCATAAGTCCCCATTTTCCATTTTAATGGTCAGGGCATCGAACTGCTTTTGCAGGGCATCATTTATGCCTTGTTCCATTTGAGAGCAGACTTCTTCATATTGTCTGATAATTTCAAGTTTTGGAGATTTTGATTTGAATATATGAGCTTTTATAGTGTCGTCTCTGTTATACTGTGGATTCTGAGGAAGATAAGAAACTCCTGAACTTTTGTTTATGACTACAGTACCGTCATCTGGCTGCAGGACTCCTGCTATTGTATTCAGCAGCGTAGACTTTCCTGTTCCGTTTCGTCCTATAAGGGCAACCTTGTTACCTTCGTCAATGCCAAATGTTACGCCGGTAAAAAGAGGCTGTTCCCTTCCTATTTTTGTCAAATTATTTACAGATAACAAATTCATGCTATGTAGTGTAGCATGAAAGGGATAATTGCAAAAGTAGGACTGTTCATGCGTATATTAATCTTCCTTGACTTGGCAGAATGTAAAGAATATTCTATATATAAGAGGTATTAACATGAAAAAAGATTTCGGAAAGCAGACCTATATGTTCCCTATGCCTGTCCTTATTATTGCAACTTATGATGAAAATGGAATTCCAAATGCAATGAATGCTGCATGGGGAGGAATTCATGACACTAATCAGATTGGAATCTGTCTTAGTCATGAGCATAAAACTGTAAAGAATATTCTTGCAAAGAAGGCTTTTACCGTAAGTATGGCTGATGTTAAGAATGTTGTTCCATGCGACTATGTCGGAGTTGTATCTGGAAATGATACCAGCAATAAAATTGAGATTGCAGGTTGGACGGTAACAAAAAGTCCTAATGTAGATGCTCCTATAATAAATGAACTTCCTATGTGCCTTGAATGTACTCTTGTAAGTTATGACGAAAAGTCTGACTACATGGTTGCAGACATTGTAAATGTAAGCGCAGAAGAAAATGTTCTTACGGACGGAAAGATAGATGTTGCAAAAGTTAATCCTATAACTTATGATCCTGTAAGCCATAAATATTTAAGTCTTGGAGAAGTTGCAGGAACTGCCTTTAAAGACGGACTTAAGCTTAAGAAATAGATAAGTAGATTAATCTTAACGGATTGCACATAGTACGGTACTCGTTTGTAGTGCCGTACGCTGTTGCACGTCAATGCTTTTGTGTTTTATAATGAAGCTTATGGATATAAAAGAACAGGCACAGACAGTGCAGGATCAGCAATTTGAAGAATTGCCGCCAGTCGGACCTAAGACGGCTATGGTTTCAGTTATAGGCCGTCCGTCAGTAGGCAAGTCTACATTCTTGAATACTGCAAGCGGAGAAAAAATAAGTATAGTCTCTTCTGTACCGCAGACAACACGTAATGCCATTCGTGGCATTGTAAACACTTCTTTGGGGCAGTTGGTTTTTATAGATACTCCAGGTCTCCATGAAAGCGAAAAAAAACTGAACCTCATTCTTACTCAGATTGCGGCTGATCAGATGAAGGACTGTGATGCAATCCTTTATATAATAGATTCTACCAGAGATCACGGTTCTGAAGAAGAAATGATTGCTTCAATGATAAAACCGTACATAGACAAACTTGTTATAGCTATCAACAAGACTGAAGACCCTCGCGCAAATCCTTCTTTAGCGCATGAGTTCATTCAGAAAACTTTTGCAGGCTTTCCTTCTTCACGGGTTGTTGAAATGAGTGCAAAGGATGACGTAAACGTAAACGATGTACTGAAAGCCCTGTATGATCTGGCTCCTGAAGCACCTCACTTGTATCCAGAAGAATTTTATACTGATCAGGAAGTAGACTTCCGCATTGCTGAAGTTATTCGCGGCCAGGCAATAAACCGTCTGGAACAGGAACTTCCTCATGCAATCTATGTACGTGTAGAAGACATGAAGATGGAAAAGTCTAATCTTCTTAAAGTACGTGCCAGTCTGTGCGTTGAACGTGAAAGCCAGAAAGGCATTGTGATTGGTAAGGGCGCTTCCATGATAAAGACTATAAGGGTCGAATCCATAAAAGAATGCAGGAAGATTTTTCCGTACCGCGTTGACATAGACCTTCAGGTAAAGGTTGATAAGAACTGGAGGCAGAAAGATGCCACTCTTAACAGGTTGCTCAAATGATAAAGACACTGCGGTTTCTGAACCTCTGTTTTCAAGCCGTACGTTATGGCAATTGATATGGCCTCTGCTTGTTGAGCAGCTTTTGCAGATTACCCTTGGCATGGCAGACATAATTATGGTTTCGTCCTTGGGTGAGGCTAGCGTAAGTGGTGTTTCTCTTGTAGACCAGCTGAATATCCTTATTGTTCAGATATTTGCAGCCCTTGCAACAGGAGGGGCTGTTGTATGTTCTCAATACATAGGAAGAAAAAGTCTTTCCATGGCTCAAAAGACTGCAATGCAGCTTTTATATGCAACTACTGCTATTGCTGTTTTTTTAGCCGTTACAGGAACTGTTTTTCATAAAGGCATACTTTCGGTTGTCTTTGGCAATGTTGAGCAGGATGTAATGACTGCCAGCCGCAGGTATTTCCTTATAACTCTGTTAGCGCTTCCTTCCATTGCTATTTATAATGCTGCTGCAGCTATATTCCGTTCCCGTGGGAATTCTGGAATAAGCATGTGGATTGCAGCCCTTGTAAATGTTATCAACATTGGAGGCAATGCTATTTTGATTTACGGCTTGCACTGGGGCGTTGAAGGAGTTGCCGTTCCTACTCTTGTTTCAAGGACTGTAGCAGCAGCGGTTCTCTTTGTGTGCCTTTACAGGGATAGTGATGTCTGCATAAAAGGAATATTCCATGTTCATATAGACTTTCACCTTATAGGACGCATTCTTCGCATTGGAATTCCAAATGGGCTTGAAGGTTCTACATTTCAGATTGGTAAGATTCTTGTGCTGTCATTGATTGCTTCTTATGGAACTTCTGCTATTGCAGCAAATGCTGCTGCAAATACGCTTGCTTCTTTTGAGGTTCTTCCAGGAAATGCAATTGGCATAGCAATGCTTACGGTTGTAGGGCAGTGCATGGGGGCAAAGGAATACGGTCAGGCGGTGAATTATACCAAAAAGATGATGACGGCTGCATATCTGGGATTTCTTGTGCTTAATGTCCCCCTCTTGCTTTTTTCATACAGGATATTGTCTTTTTACGGAATGTCAGAAGAGACGACTCGGTTGGGATGGTATATGACGCTGATTCATGGCATATGTGGAATATTCATATGGCCTTTGTCTTTTTCTTTGCCAAATGCCTTGCGCGCTGCAGGCGATTCTTCTTTTACAATGATTGTATCTATGGTCAGCATGTGGACTGTACGGGTTGGCTTGAGTTTTGTTCTTAAGGCTACAGGCATATTTGGCCTTGTTGCATTTTTTGGACTCCCAGTATCATTTGGCTCTGTTGGAGTGTGGATTTCCATGATTGTAGACTGGATAGTACGCTCTTCCTTTTTTGTTGTTCGCTTTGTACGGGGCAAGTGGAAGCAGAAGCAGGTTATATAAGCAGTTTATTAAATGGCTTTGCTTCCAAGCATTTTGCTTATCAGTTCACATTCATGTACGCCATCCATTGCACTGCTTACTATGCCTCCTGCATATCCAGAACCTTCTCCAGCAGGATACAGGTTTTTGATTGCCGTACATTCGCCAGTCTCTTTGTTCCTCAATATCCTTACAGGAGTGCTTGTTCGCGTCTCACTTGCAATGAGCAGTGCTTCGGGGCAGACAAAGCCTTTCATGCTTCTGTTGAAATAATTGAAGGCGGAAGCAAGCCTTTCTGTTATTTGCGGTGGAAGGCATTCCCGTAAATCCCTGCTTACGATGCCTGGGGTGTAGCTCGTCTTAGGAAGATCTGTGCTTACCCTTTTTGCAATGAAATCCTGCATGAGCTGTGCAGGGGCTTGCTGGCCGTTACCGCATTTAAACGTATTTCTTTCTATATAAGTACGCCACGCAAGACCATTGAGTGCAGGTGCTATGGGACTTGTGAATTCTGCAGGAATGTCTTCTGGTCGGGTTTCAACGACAATGGCTGCATTGCTCCACTGACTGTTGCGTCCGGCCGCGGACATTCCGTTTACTACAATTTCTTCAGGTCCTGTTGCACTAGGCACTACAAAACCTCCAGGACACATGCAGAAACTGTATACGCCACGGCCGTCCTGCTGGCTTGTAAGTCGGTATTCTGCCGCTCCAAGGTGTGAGTCTCTGTTTCCGTGGTACTGTATTTCATCTATGATATGGCGGGGGTGTTCAACTCTGACACCAACCGCAAAAGTCTTTGCTTCTAGTGCATCAGGTGCTGTCCGTGCAATCATTTCGTATATGTCTGTTGCAGAATGTCCTGTTGCTAAAAGAACTGCATCCGCCATGAACTCTTTTTCTTTTCCAGTCTTTGTGTTCTTTGTTTTAACTCCCTTTACTGTAATGTTCTCAGCACTGTCAGTTATAAAGTCCGTGCAGCGTGTGTCAAAGTAAAGCTCTGCACCAAGTTCTTTCAGCTTTGCGTTCATGGCGTTTATTATTGCCGGCAGTTTGTCTGTGCCTATGTGCGGGTGTGCATCTGTAAGGATTTTTTTATCTGCCCCAAAGTGGGAGAATATCCTTAAAATTGAAGGAATGTCGCCGCGCTTGTTGCTTCTTGTGTAAAGCTTTCCGTCGCTGAAAGTTCCTGCTCCACCTTCGCCAAAGCAGTAGTTGGAATCTTCATCTACCGTGCCTTTGGTGCTGATTGCTGCAATGTCCCTGCGTCTTTGCCCTGTAGCACTGCCGCGTTCAATGATGATTGGCTGAATGCCATGCTCTAAAAGCGTGAATGCTCCAAAAAGGCCTGCTGGGCCTGAACCTATTATGATTACTTTTTTGTTTCCGTTTGCATAATGCCATTCAGGAACGCTGTCGTGATTTGAATCTGGCTTTTCGCCTATGTAAACTTTGTAACGCAGTACAATTTTTACGGAATTGTGGCGGGCATCTATGGATTTTTTTACGAAAACGAGAGTTATGGCATTTGAATCAGCTTGTTTTCCTTGTTTTTTTAATGCTTGCAGTATTTCTTGCCTTATGAATTTTTCATCTTTTTCTTTTTCTGGACTGATTGTAATGGAAACTTCTGTAATCATGCAGTTATTATACAGAAGGTATTATTTTACTGCAAGAAAACTTATGATACTCACAACAAATTCGTGCGTTGCACTCTTTTCAGTAGATTATTACTTTTGTATAGTTTCTGCATGTCTATTGAAAAAGTTTTGCCTTTATATAAATTATGACATTTGGATTAATCGGAAAGAGTCTTGAATTGTCATGGCGGCGTAAATATTTTTATATGTTTACGTCGCCGTTTTTTGCATTAATTATTTTAAAATATCAACTTTAGTGGATAAATACCAAAAAAAATAAGAAAATACTTGCAATTTTTCAAAAGTCAACTGATAATAGATGATGGATATAGGAGTATCTTGTTATGACTACAGAAAAAATTGCAGAGGAAATTGCCGGAGGAAAGGCAATTCTTGGTATTGAATTTGGTTCTACGCGCATTAAGGCTGTTCTTATTAATTCTGAGAATGAACCTATAGCAAGCGGAGCTTTTGACTGGGAAAATTCACTTATTGACGGTATTTGGACTTATTCTCTTGATGAAATCCATAACGGAATATCAACTGCTTTTGTTGATATGAAAAAAGACGTTCAGTCGAAATATGGCGTAAAATTAACAAAATTGCGCGCTATGGGCATAAGTGCAATGATGCACGGTTATTTGGCTTTTAATAAAGATGATAGGCTTCTTGTTCCTTTCCGTACTTGGAGAAATACTATTACAGGCGAAGCTTCAGAAAAGCTTTCATGCCTGTTTAACTATCCTATACCTGAGCGCTGGAGCATTGCTCATCTGTATCAGGCTATCCTTAAGAAAGAAAGTCATGTAAAGGATGTAGCATTCTTTACAACTCTTGCCGGTTATGCACATTGGATGCTGACTGGTGAAAAGGTTCTTGGCGTTGGAGACGCTTCTGGTATGTTCCCTGTAGATGCTGCAACCGGTGATTATGATAAGGGCATGGTTTCTAAATTTGAAGATCTTGTTGCTCCTTGCGGTTTTGCATGGAAGCTCAGCAATATATTGCCTAAGTGCCTGCCTGCAGGAGCCAGTGCAGGAACTTTGACTGCTGAAGGTGCAAAATGGCTTGATCCAGAAGGAACTCTTGAACCTGGAACTCCTCTTGCTCCTCCTGAGGGCGATGCAGGAACAGGCATGGTTGCTACAAATTCTGTTGCACCTCGTACAGGTAATGTTTCTGCAGGAACTTCTGTATTTGCAATGGTTGTTTTGGAAAAGGCTCTTTCAAAGGCTTATAATGGATTGATTGACATTGTTGCAACTCCTGACGGAAAGCCTACTGCAATGGCTCATGCAAATAACTGTACTGGTGAATATGATAAATGGATTAAGATGTTTGGTGCTGCAGCTGAGCTTCTTGGTGCAAAATTCAGCAAGGGTGAAATGTATGATAAGCTTCTTGCCTGTGCGATGAAAGGCGACAAAGACTGCGGAGGCCTTATTCCTTATAATTATATTTCAGGAGAAAGCATGACAGGCTTTGCTTCTGGCCGTCCTCTGTTTGTACGTACTCAGAATGCTAAATTTACTCTTGAGAACTTTATGCGCGCCCAGTTGTTTACTGCCTTGGGAGCTTTGCGTACTGGTATGGATATTCTTTTTGACAGCGAGCATGTAAAGATAGACCGTCTGACCGGTCACGGTGGATTCTTTAAGGCTGAAGACGTAGGTCTTCCTGTCATGGCTGCTGCTATGCATACTCCTGTTTCTGCATTGAGTACAGCCGGAGAAGGCGGTCCTTGGGGAATGGCACTCCTTGCTTCTTTCCTTGTAAATGGAAATGGTGCAAAACTTGCTGACTGGCTGCAGGCAAAGGCTTTTGCCAATGCAAAGGTTTCAACTGTACAGCCGGAAAAGGCTGACATTGATGGCTTTAATTCTTTCTTTGCCAATTATAAGAAAGGTCTTGCCGTTGAGCGTGCAGCAGTAGAAAATCTTGACTAAAAATTAATGGAGATAAAGATATGTCTAAATATCAGACTATAAAGGAGCAGGCTTACGAGGCTAACATGCAGATTCCTGCACAGCATCTTGCTTTGTATACATGGGGAAATGTTTCTGCCTTTGATAAGGCTGCCGGTGTGTTTGCAATTAAGCCAAGTGGAGTTCCTTATCCTGAGCTTACAGTTGAAAGTATGGTTATTGTAGACCTTGACGGTAAAGTTGTTGAAGGTGATTTGCGGCCTTCCAGCGATACTCCAACCCATGTTGTTCTTTATAAAGAATTTGCCGTAAATGACGGTGCAAATATAAACGGCATCATTCATACGCATTCTACTTATGCTGTGAGCTGGGCTCAGGCAGTTCGCCCTGTACCTCTGTTTGGAACGACTCATGCCGACCATATTCAGACTGAAGTCCCTTGTACTCCATATCTTTCGGAAGAAGCCGTAAAGAATGATTATGAAAGGGAAACTGGAAATCTGATTGTAAGTCATTTCCGTAATAATCATTTGAATCCTAATGAAGTCAATATGGTGCTTGTTGGCGGTCACGGTCCTTTTGCATGGGGTTCTACTGCTGATAAGGCTGTATATAATGCTGCTGTTCTTGAAGAAGTCAGTCATATGGCATTGAATACAGTCATGATTCAGCCTGGAGCAACATCCCTGCCTTCTTATATCATTGACAAGCATTATCAGCGTAAGCATGGTCCTAATGCTTATTATGGACAGGCAAAGAAATAGTCTGCCTTAAATAAGTAATCATACATACATTTTATACTCCTCTGTCCTATACGTCTGAAGTTTCAGTGCGTATAGGACATTTTTATTAGAAAAATACTAAAATATTATGAATCCTCCATAAATATCCCTTTATGTTTAAGAATCCATTTGACGAAGGCTGTTAACAAGGATATTATTGCATGAATATTAAAAATCGTTATTTTGGAGGAAATAATGAAGAAAATGGCAGCTTTACTAGCAGCGGTATGTGCTGTTCTGATTGGTTTTTCTGGGTGTGGAAAGAAGGACGCTCCTTCTGCCTCCGGATCTAAAGGAAAAGTAACTCTTACTGTATGGGAATCTGTAAACGGTCCTGATGAATTTATCAGGCAGGCAGGACTTGCTTACACAAAGACGCATCCTAATGTAGAAATTGAGTTTGTAAATGTAGAAGTTGGCGATGCAGCTGGTCAGATTGCTCTTGACGGTCCTGCTGGTTTTGGTCCTGATTTATTTGCAGCACCGCATGATAAGCTGGGAGAGCTTGTAACAGGTGGGCATGTTGTTGAAACGGTAAATCCTGCAGAGGTTTCTAAGGAAGTTCTTGGAACTTGTTCTCAGGCTCTTACTTATGAAGGCAAGATGTTTGGATATCCTATAAGTGCAGAAACTTATGCATTGTTTTATAATAAGGATCTTATTTCTGAAAATGATGTTCCAAAAACATGGGAGTCTTTGGCAGAATGGGTAAAGATTTTTAACATAAGAAATCCAAGAAAGTCTGGATTTATTATGGATGTTGGCAGTGGCTACTATACAATTATCTTTACTACGTCAGAAAATAACCGTCTGTTCGGTTCTTTTGGCACTGATACGACAAAATCATACCTTAACAATGCGGCTGCCGTAAAAGGTATGAAATTTTTCCAGTCATTGCATTCAATAATTGATGTTCCTGCATCTGATCTTTCTACAGCTGTCTGTGATGCAGCATTCCAGTCTGGAAATGCTGCAATGTATATTACAGGATTGTGGAATGTTAAATCTTTTGAAGATGCAGGCATTAATTTTGGTGTTGCCCCTTTGCCGGCTTTGCCTGGAGAAGAAAATCCTGCGGCTTCATTCAGCGGCATCCGCGCTATGTTTGTAAGTTCTTATACAGACCATTCTGAAGAAGCTGCTGACTTTGCACGCTTCCTTCTTACTCCTGAAATGCAGCAGCTCCGCTTTAATTTGACAGGAGCGATGCCTTCTATTGATACGAATGTTAACAGCAAGTACATGGCAGGTTTCTTGAAGCAGCTTGAATTTGCATTTCCAATGCCTTCAATTCCTGAAATGTCAGCATTCTGGGATACAATGGATAATGCTAGCAAGAACATTTGGGACGGTGCAGATGTTCAGAAAGAGCTTGATGCCTGTAATGCAGCTATCATAAAATAATTTTTACAGTTTTTTTCTGTCTGATAAATTGTCTGGCTTTTGCCTGGCAATTTATTGGCAGTTCAATAATATGATGTTGTTTTATATTGACCACGCTTTCAATTTTTGAATTCACTTGCATGTCAGGTCCTGGCATTAGGATTTTATTGTTTCTATATTAGATATTGCTTTTTTCTTTCTTTTTAGAGTAATATAGAAGAAAAAAGGTGTTGAAAAATGTTTTCTTTAGATAAGATTGTTATATCTATTCCTCTTGTGTTGAGCAGTTTATGTATTTTGCTAATGATGGGTCGAAAACCTTCTACGGAACAGAAGTATGCTTTGGTGATTTCATTTTTAAATATGTTTTTTTCATTTGGGTATTTCTTATGTTTTGACTCTAACTTTACGCCAATAAGTCTTCTTGGATTGAAAATTGTATATGCATCGGCAATTGCAAGTTTACCTGTTTTTATTCAGATAGATTCATTGCTTTTTAACATAAGGATTTCTCGAAGGCTGTTTTTTGTTATTACAAGCTTTACAGTGATAGTATTTTTCTTACTTATCCTGACATATGATTCTGCAAAATTTTCTAATATTCTGTCAGGTTCAACTTTAACGCTATATTATTTATATACTATAAGCCTTTCTGTTTTTACTTTTGCAATATTTATATTCCGTATGATAACATGCCCTAAGAATGAGCGTCTGTTTTTTATAAGGATGTTTTGCATTTGCATTCTGCCTGTTTCATCTCTTTGCTTTATACATGTTAATAAAATATTTTTTATTTTGCCTTCTTATGCTTTATCTGTATTTATAATATATGTAACGGTTCTTGTTTTAAGATATAAATTTTCTAACTTACCGGATCAGGCTCTTGCTGTTGTAGAAAATGCTGTTCCTGGACCTTGTTTTATTCTTGATGATAAACTTATGGTTCATGATGCAAATCTATTGGCAGTACAAATGTTTCCTGAATATCTGGAAGTACGTAAAATGCTGAAAAAACCGGTAAAAGCAAATGATTTGCTGCTTCAGATAGTTTTTAATACAGAGAATGACATAGATTCTGAAAATAACTCGTTTGAAGTTGAAGGCAAGCAGTATCAAGGGTATTGTGTTGCAATAAAATCTGAATATAGGTTCTATGGATATACAGTCGTACTTAAAGATATAACAGCCCAAAGTGATGTTGTTCTTAGGCTTGAAAAGAGAAATGCACAGCAAAAGCAGATTTTAAGATATTATGAGAATGAAATTTCAAGTATTCAGAGCAAAATTGTATCGGGTCTTATGCAGCTTATTTATTCTTCTGATCAAGATACAGGCGGTCATATAAGAAGGGTTAGTAATTATACGAATGTAATTGCAAGGCAGCTTCTTGCAGATGGAAAATACAGTAACAAATTGACAGAGCGTTATGTTGAAATGCTGACAAAAGTTTCTCCTCTCCATGATATTGGTAAAATTAAGATAGATAAAGGGCTTGTTACGGTGCCCGATACTTTTTCTATTTTAAATGATGTAGATGTACAGCGTCATGTTTTAAGCGGTGCAGAAGTAATAGACTCCCTTTTTGTTAATAATCCAGAAGATTTATTTTATTTGCTTTCAAAAGAAATTACTTTATACCATCATGAATGGTGGGATGGAGAAGGTTATCCTAAAGGATTGACCGGATACGAAATACCTCTTTCTGCCAGAATTGTTGCCGTTGCTGATGTCTTTGACAATGTTTCTTTCAGGCATTATAAGGAAACGCATAAATCAAACTTTAATGAAACTTTTAATGCTGTAGTCATGTATTCTGGCAAAAGATTTGATCCTTCTGTAATAGAATCATTTAAGAATGCAAGAACAAAGATAGAAAAGCTTTATGAGGAAATGGTTGTTGAAGATTTTTCATTGATTTTTGCTGAAAAAAAATAATTTGTAAAAATTAATGGGAGGGGAGTTTTTCTTAAATCTTAAATTTTTGTAACGAATATGCATGTTTGTTCGTTATAATATATTATGACTACTTTTTTATATAGAAAAAAAAATCATTTATTAAATTATGTTGTAGTATTATTTACAGCAATATTGATTCCTGTCTTGCTGATAACTGCCTGTTCTGGTTCAAAAGTTAAGCCTTTAGAAAATCTTAGGCAGTACAACCTTGATAATGGTCTTACCCTATTTACTGCTAAAGACGATTCTGTCCCTCTTGTATATATTGAGATAGCTTTTAGATGTGGAGCTGTTGCTCAGTCTCCTGAAACTGCAGGGTTATTCCATTTATATGAACACATGATGTTTAAGGGTAATCTTTTGTATGGAGATGCTGCTTCTTTTAGCCGTGCAGAGAATGATATGGGGGTTGCTTCTCAGAATGGCTCAACGGGCATAGATTGTGTAAATTATTTTTTTACAATACCTAAAGATCAGCTTGAAAAAGGACTTGCTTTTTGGAATGCCGCAATACGAACCCCTCTTATTGATCAAAAAGAGCTTGAAAATGAAAAAAAAGTTGTTTTAGCTGAAATACAGGGCGATGAGGCCGAGCCTAATCAGATATACAGCAGTTACTTGAGGTATAAGCTTTTTCCAGATGAACCATATCGTACAGATCCAAGTGGTTCTACGGATGTTGTACGGAATGCTACAGTTGCTCAGCTTCGTGACATTCAGTCTAAATATTATATTCCAAAGAATGCAGCTCTTTTTGTTGGCGGTGATATAGATAGTGATGAGGTTTACGAACTCGTAAAGAAAATATTCGGTACGTGGAGTAATAACGGCAATGAAAGGCCTTCTGAAGGACGGCAGCAGGAGAAATCACCTTTTGATTCTGTTCATTATGCTGTTATGCCTTATGACCGCATTTCGCCTCAGGTTGCAGAAGTAGCTATTTGCTTTAGGGGACCTGATGCTGATTTTAACATTGAAGATACGTATGCTGCTGACTATTTGTGCAGTTTACTTGATGAACCTGATGGAATTTATAAAACAACGCTTGTAAAAGATGAAGGGCTTATGATTCCAGATATTGATTATGTCTGGAGCGGTTATCATACTTCACGAGCAAGCGGACTATTTGAATTTGGCGGTATGATGCTTTCTCCTCAGGAGAATCTTTCTTCGCGCGTTAATTCTTTCCTTTCTGCTGTACAGGAAAAGATTCTTCCTCAGATTATTTCTGATAAGTCCTTGTACTCTCGTTCAAAGGTTAAAGACATTGCATTGAAACTTAAGAACTCTGATACCATATCTTCACAAACTGCAGCAGGACTTTTAAATACTGTCCGCTTTTGGTGGAATGCCACGTCACCTGAATATTATTATTCATACAATGAAAGGGTTTCTCATGTAAAGCAATCTGAGGTAAAGCAATTTGTATCTAATTATTTTGAAGGTAAAAAGCCTCTTGTCCTCTTGCTTATAAATCCTTCTGTTTATGAGTCTGTAAGTAATGAACTTGTATCTTCTGGTTATGAAGTAATAACATCTGAAAATGCATTCTGGTGGAAAGATCCTAAGTTTTCTCCTGATCCTTTAAAGATTGCAACTGAAGAAAAAGATTTGCTCAAGCAGGAAATTTATATCCCTCTGGATAAATCAAATGCAGATTCATATGATGTTGGAAAAACTTCGGATGTAAATTCTTATGCCCTTAAAAACGGTATACCTGTATATGTTAAATATAATCCTTCTTATAAAGTTGATTCTGTTGATATTGTTGTAAGAGGGGGTATTTCACATCTGACAGAAGAGACTTCTGGCCTTGAGGCATCTCTTTTTAATATGATGGCTTCTAGTTCTGAAAAATATGATAAGGCATCCCGTGATATTCTTCAGCATAAAACTCAGGCAGGAATTGGGGTGTATTCAAAAGTTGCAGGAACGGCACTTACGCTTGGAGTAATTGATGATTATCTGTATGATGTGCTTCCTGTGTTTACAGATGGTTTTTTGCATCCTTCTTTTGAACAAAGTGTATATGATAATATGATGACTGATTATGAACAGTCTGTGCAGTCCGTGCTTAACAGTCCTTCTTCATTCCTTTCTTATGAAATGAATAGGGAACTGTATAAGGATCATCCATTTAAAACAAAGGCTAGCGTAAAGCCTGAGTCCCTGAAGAATATTACTATAGACAATATGAAGAATTTGCATTCAAAAATATTGAATGCTGCTGATATATTCGTAGTTGCAGTAGGTAGTCTTGATGGTCAGAAACTTGTTTCTGCATTAAATAAGAGTATTGGTCAACTTGAATGGGATGAGGAGTCTAAGTATGTTGAACAGGATATTCCTATTCTGCAGATTCAAAATGATACTCATGTCCTTACTATGGATTCTGCGAAAGGTACGGGATATGTTTCTCGTGTATTTACTTCTCCTGTTCCTTCTGATGACGATTATATTCCAGCTGTTCTGGCAGGGGAAATCTACAGTGATATTTTATACAATCTGGTAAGGGAACATTACGGGGCCTGCTATACTCCTTCTTCGTTCGTTCCTATTTCTAAGGCTCCACTTGGGATTGAATATCTTTATAATCTTTCTGATCCTGTTAATTTTGTAAAATATATGCAGGAGGCCCGTTCTTATATGGCTCAAGGAAAATTTGTAGAACCGTCAAATAAGAACGCATCTTATAGGATTACTGATATTGAGGACCATTTGGAAAGCTATAAAAATAAATATTATATTTCTACATATTTCGAAGAACAGACTTCAGGAAGTGTTGCTGCAAATATAATTTATAACCAGATGAGTTATGGAGATATGTTCTATAATAAAAAACTTGATGCTCAGGTAAAAAATGTTACTGCTGATCAGATTGTAAGTGTGTTTAAAAAGTATTGGGTTGATGCTCCATGTCAGTGGTGGGTAATGGTAGGCCCAGACTTTAAGTCTGATGCTGAAAAAGCCTTGGCATCTGAAAAAAAATAAAATAGTTTATTTTTTGTGCTATTGACTTTTTTTCTGTAATATTATATCGTTCAATAAATAATACATCAAAGGCGATGTGAATAGTTTTTTTAGGTTTCTGACTGACTTCAGGAGATTAAAGCAACTGTTCACATCGCCTTTTTTATTTACTATGCAAATATTCTAACGGAGGATATGTATGGCTGTTAATGTCCCTGAATTGTTTGGCAGTATGGTTTTTAACCAGAAAGTAATGAAAGACAGATTGCCAAAAGAAACTTTTAAGGCTCTCAAAAAGACTTTAGATGATGGAGAACCTCTTCACATAGACATTGCAAATCAAGTTGCCCATGCTATGAAGGAATGGGCTATTGAAAAAGGTGCAACTCATTATACTCACTGGTTCCAGCCATTGACAGGAATTACAGCTGAAAAGCATGATTCATTTATTACTCCTCAAGATGATGGAAGTGTAATAATGGCTTTTAGCGGAAAGGAACTTGTAAAAGGTGAACCTGATGCTTCTTCTTTCCCTTCTGGAGGCCGCCGTGCTACATTTGAAGCTCGCGGATACACTGTTTGGGATCCAACTGCATATCCATTTATAAAGGAGCATACCCTCTGTATTCCAACAGCATTCTGTTCATACACAGGTGAAGCTCTTGATAAAAAGACTCCTCTTCTGCGTTCAATGGAAGCATTGAATGTTCAGGCAAAACGTATTCTTAAACTGTTTGGCAAAGAGGTAAGCCATGTTGCTACAACTGTAGGTCCAGAACAGGAATATTTTATTGTAGACAAAAAGCTGTTTGACGGACGCAAAGACCTTCTTATGACAGGACGCACTCTTTTTGGAGCAAAACCTTCTAAAGGACAGGAAATGGATGACCAGTACTTTGCAGCTCTTAACCCAAGAATTGTAGAGTACATGGAAGATTTGAACGAGACTTTGTGGAAGTACGGAATCTATTCAAAGACTGAGCATAATGAAGTTGCTCCTGCTCAGCATGAAATGGCTCCAATCTTTACAACTACAAACCTTTCTACAGATCAGAACCAGTTGACAATGGAAGTAATGAAGAAAGTTGCAAAACGCCACGGACTTGTATGTCTGCTTCATGAAAAGCCATTTGCAGGTTTGAACGGTTCTGGTAAGCACAACAACTGGTCTATGTCTACAAATGAAGGTGAAAACCTTCTTGAACCAGGAAAGACACCTGCAAGCAATGCTCAGTTCCTTTTGTTCCTTACAGCAATAATTAAGGCCGTAGACGAAAATCAGGATTTGCTCCGCATTTCTGTTGCAAGTGCTGGAAACGATCACCGTCTTGGAGCAAACGAAGCTCCTCCAGCTATTATTTCTGTATACCTTGGCGATGAGCTGCATGCAGTTCTTGAATCTATAAAAGATGGAACTCCTTATAGCAGTGAGTCAAATAAAAAGATGACAATCGGTGTTGATGTTCTGCCACCTATTCCAAAGGATTCTACAGACCGCAACCGTACATCTCCATTTGCATTTACCGGTAACAAGTTTGAATTCCGTTCATGCGGTTCAAGCCTTTCAATTGCTGGTCCTAACACAGCTCTTGATGCAATTGTTGCTTATACTCTTAAGCAGTTTGCAGATGAACTTGAACAGGCAAAAGACTTTAATTCAGCTTTGCAGTCTCTTATTAAGAGAGAAATTACTGCACACTGGAGAATTGTATTCAACGGTAACGGTTATGATGCTTCTTGGGTTAAGGAAGCTGAAAAGCGTGGTTTGCTTAACTTGAAGACTTTGCCAGATTCAATGGCTCACTATCTTGATGCAAAGAACATCAAGCTGTATACAGAAATGGGTGTATACACAGAAGTTGAGATGAAGAGCCACTATGAGATTAAACTTGAAAAGTATGCACAGGTTTTGAACATTGAAGTTCAGACAATGCTTGAAATGATTAATAAAGACATCTTGCCTGCTGCATATAAGTATATTCGTGACGTAAGCAAGACTGTTGTTGATTTGAAGGCTGTAGTTCCTTCTGCAAAGGCAACTGCTCAGACAACACTTCTTTCAACACTTGATGGTCTTGTAAATGAACTTGCTGTAAAGGAAGAGGCTTTGTGTAAGGCTCATCTTGCTGCTAAGACTTCTGACGATCCAATGACTATTGCCCGTGCTTATGTTGATTCTGTAATACCAGCAATGACAGAAGCCCGTGCTGTTGCAGATCAGATAGAACCTCTTCTTGGGGAAAACTATAAGCCATTCCCTTCATACGAAGACCTTCTGTTTAGAGTTTAGATTGAATTATAGCCTGAAGGCTGTTATAAGTATTCCTTCCCCTAGATGAAGAGGGGAGGAATATAAAAACTTTTCTTCTCCTACAGAGTCTGTGTAGCCAGCCAGCTCCACAGACTCTGTTTATTATTAGAACTGTCAGTGTAACTGCATTTGTCATTAAAAAGATAAATCCAAGACCAGTGACCGTTGTATTCCGTTCCGTCTTCTCCATGTACATCTTTAAACAAAGAAACTTTTGCATTGGGAAGTCTTTTTGTTGTAGGAATAATATGTTCTTCAGGAATGACAGTCTTGTCACTTTCAGAAGCAACAAACCATAGAGGCGTCTTTTTTAATGTTTCTATATCTTCATCTGAAAGCCATTTGTCATTATAGGCTTCACAGATAGGGTATGCAGCGGCAAAGTAATTTTGATAATGCAATAAAAGGTTTATTGTCATGTATCCGCCGTTAGAACATCCGCCTAGATATATCCTTGAAGGATCTATAGCTTTGTGTTTCTTTACAAATTCTTTTATGACATGCATGCATTCTTCTGTATACTGAGAAGACTTGTCTAAGACTTCGTCTTTTGTAATGTCATAATTAGTTTCATGGCTCATCCATACTGTAGGATTCTGTACGCACAGTACGTATGCTCCTTCAGGAAAGTATGCCTGAATCTTATCTTCTGCAAGTGCAGTTACCTTGTTTCCTAAAAGAACGAGTTCTGTATCATTGCCGCCTTCGCCAGCTCCATGCAGCCATATAATTAAAGGATGCTTATTTCCATCATCATATGTTGGAGGTGCATAATAACATGCAGAAAGTCTGTTGAATGTCTTTATGTCATTAAATGCCGTTGTCTGTGGACAGAACATATCATTGCAGACCGTAATAGGATTTTCAAATTTTGGATGTGAAATGATGTATGGATATTCTGTTTTCCATTCATTAAGCTGTGCCTTTTCATTCCAGCTGAACGGACTTTCTTCTGAATGTAAAGGATGTACTGAAAGTTCTAGGGCAATGTGATCATTTTCTTTGGAATTTTCTAATTGATTTCCGTTTAAATCACAGAAATAACATTCTGTTACTTCTCTATGTTTGCCTTCTGCTGTTACAGAAAACATAGAAGGAGACATGTCGTTATCTTTAAAATTTGAAATTGAATCTGTATTTACGATAATTTTTTTTATTACAGGTCCCCAGTCACAGCCTTCAATGACAAGCGTGTAAGAATTTGCCTTTTCTTTGAACTGTTCTAGAGTTTCTCTGATCATTTTTTTCTTCCAACTTGAAATTATAAAGAAGAGAATGGCCATTACGGCCATTATGACGATTCCTGATGTGGTGTTCATTATGACTCCTTGAATATTGAGATATGTTTTTTCATGAATTTACCGACGGCAGTAATTGCAGGTCCTATTGCGAATGCCATTATTGTTGAGCCCAACATTGATCCCTGTACTCCGTTTACGGCAAGTTTTCCTGCAATAAGTCCTATTACTATGGCTAGCAAATCATATATAATTCTGATGATAAAGTAAGGAATCTTATTTATTTTGCTGCTGATTATTTTTATTGCAGCATCATAAGGTGAAAGTCCCATTTCTGAGTTCATGTATACTGCTGCAGAAATTACAAAAAATATTATCGCCGCAATGAATACAATTACTCTGATATAGAAAAAATCAGGATTTGTTACTATTGCATGAAAGCCGATATTTTTCCACAGCCAAGTAAAAAAATCAGCTGTGTAACCTATAAGTACCATGTTAAGTATTGTTCCTACACCTATAAGCCGTGGATTAAATGCAATTGTAAATATTAGCATGATCAAATTAAGTGTGAATTGCCAGTTTCCTAGAGTCCATCCGATTTTATTTGAAATGTTAATGTTCATAAATGAACATGGATCTGTTCCCCATGCTGCTTCAATCAAAAATGAAAGTGTAAAACCCATAAAAAATATTGCGGATGCTACTACAATGAATTTTTTCCAGAAATTCTTTACAATAAATTGTTGTAAGTTTAGTTTCATGTTTTCCTCGATGCAAGGATTATATTATAGAAGAGAGTGTGCTTCAAGTATGTACTTGATTTCAAGCAAGTACAAAGAATTAAGACATGAACCATTCCTCGCTTGAAAATATTTCGATTTGCCTGTTTCTGCAATATGATAAAAATTTAATTTTTATCATGCAAGTGCTTGACAATAAAATCTATTTTGTATATGATACTAATCACGTTAAGGCGAATGCTCCCTTAGCTCAGTTGGTAGAGCAACGGACTGTTAATCCGTCTGTCGCAAGTTCAATCCTTGCAGGGGGCGCTTTTAGGCTAGGTATAAAACCTAGCCTTTTTTATTTTGAATACTGTATTACTGAAATTATTCTTTGCAACATATAAAACTCATGGTATAATAAGAATAAATTAAAATTCCATGCATATTAATTGTAATTTGCTTAAATTCTTGACAAACCTTTCCTTTTCAAAGCGTTTGCTCTTTCTTTTTATTATGAGTAGCATTGTTCCTCTTTTTCTTCTTTCATTTGTATTTATGGAAATAAGTCAGTGGATGCTTCAAAGGAATTCTGCTCGTCAGGCTAATGATGTAATTAACTCTGTTGCGAAAACTGCAAGTGAAACTGTTGGTGGAGCCTTTTCTTTGGCGGAAGAACTTGCTTCTTCTCCCTTTGTAATTGACTGGTGTGCAGGACTGCACAGTGAGGGAGAAAAAGGCTTTCTGGAAAATAACGTTCTCATTTCAAACTTATTCCAAGATATTGCTCAGCGAAATAAAGATAATTTCTATCAGGTATATATTGTGTCGTATGAAACCGAACGTACTATTTCTCGAGAAATAGTTCCTGCTGAATATAATCTGTCAGCTTATTCAGATTGGGGGGTATTTCATCGCATTAAGGAAAAAGGATCAGGCACTCTGTTTGTTCAGCCTCATCATCTTATAGGAAAGTGTATTGCAGCCGTATGCGTACCTGTAGTTAATGTTGATGGTATAAATACAGGATGCATAATTGTTGATATACTTAGAAGCGGCTTTGCTTCAAAGCTTTCAAAACTGACAGGAATTAACATATTCAGTCAGTTCTATATGTTCGATTCTAGCGGATGCATTGCTTACAGCGGTTATTCTGCAGAGGCGGAAGGTTCTTTTATTCAAGATGTTCAAAGGCCTTTGAACAAATCAAAATTACAGCCTGTTTGTCAAACGGTATCTTTTTCTTTTTTAGATTCTTCTCTGTGTGTGTGCGGCCTTCTTCCTGCAGATGAAAATTTATGGTTTGTTCAGGGACTTCGTCATTTAACGCTAAAAACAGCATTGTTGACAGCATTGTTTGCTGTTTTGATTTCTGCTGTAATTTCTCGTTCAGTTGCCCAGCCTGTAAAAACTCTAGCAAGTGCAATGCAACGGGCAGAAGCAGGGGAACTCGATGTTCAGTGTCCTGAGCCAGATCAGCCTTTTGCAGATAGAGACATGACTTTTCTCATCAAGAGGTTCAATAAAATGGTTAAACGAATTTCTCAGTTGACGGATGACCGTGTCGAGCAGCAAAGGCTGCTAAGGGTTTCAGAAGTAAAATCCCTGCAGGCTCAGATAAGCCCGCATTTTCTTTATAATACGCTTAATTCTATAAAATCAATGGCTAAATTTGCAGGTGCTTCCAAAATAGCAAAGATGGTTACGAATCTTGGAAAGCTTTTACGTGATAGCTTTGCTTCTGAAGGTGATTTCTGTTCAATAGAGCATTCTCTTGAAATTGTAAGGAATTATTTTGATATAGAATCTATGCGATGGGAAAATAAATTTTTATTTGTTGAAGAAATTGATCAGGAACTTTTGCCTTATCCTATTCCAAGGCTTATTATTCAGCCTGTCGTTGAAAATGCTCTTGTTCATGGACTTGAAGAAAAAAACGAAGGAGGAACTTTGTTTGTCAGGGGATTCTTTAAGAAGCGAGAAGACGGAAATCGTGACATAATTATAGAAGTTCAGGATGACGGCATTGGAATGGATGAGAAGACATTGCTAGAAATTAAGGAAAACTTACGTACTATTACAAGATCAAAGCGACTTGGAAGTAACGGAATTGCACTTGTAAATACACATTCTAGGTTAAGACTTTTATATGGGGAACCCTATGGTCTTTCTATCAGTTCTAAGGAAGGAGAGGGTACTACTGTAATAATATGCATACCGGAGGATTTGCGTCATGATGCGAGTTCTGGTTATTGAAGATGAGCCTATTGTCCGAAGGGACTTAGTTCTTACAACTCCATGGGAAGAGCTAGGTTGTGTATGTATTGGTGGTGCCGAAGACAGCAAGCAGGCGCTTGAACTTATTAAGGAGCAGAAACCTGAAATTATTATTACCGATATAAGAATGCCTGGCCTGAGTGGATTAGACTTAATAGAAATTGTTGCGGAAATGTGCGCTGTTTCTGAGGATGGGTATTTCTGCGAGTGCATAATACTTTCTGGTTATAGTGATTTTGAATATGCCCGTCAGGCAATGCGTTCTGGAGTACAGGAATATCTAGTAAAGCCTGTTGATGATGAAGAACTTGCAAATGCTATACGAAGGGCTAAGCAACGGATTGAAACTCATAAAAATGATGATACTCTAAAAAGAAAGCTGTCTGATTCAACAGAAAGCATGCTTATGCTCTTTAAGGAATACCAGCTTGGAGAAAGAAAATCTCCTAACGCAAGATACGTTGAGCAGGCTATCGAACTTATAGCTTCGTCTTATATTGGAGGCATTACGATAGAGTCTGCTGCAGAAAAAATGTCTATTTCTGCAAGTTATTTAAGTCGTATATTCAAACAGGAAACAGGTTATACTTTTGTAGATTATTTAACTTATTATCGCATAAAAAGGGCGACAGAACTGTTGCGTTCCCCTGCTACGAAAATATACGAGGTTGCAGATCTTGTAGGTTATACAGATGCCAGGTATTTCAGTCAGATATTCAGAAAGCTTACTGGCGTAACTCCAAAGGAATTTAGGGATAGTCAAAAGTTATAATGAACGCCATGCCTGCAGTAATCTATCTTTTTTTCGTGCAGCATCATTTATGTTATATGGCAATATTTTTAAGTCTTCCATAGGTTTTGCACCGGACGGAAGTTTTATATCTGTACGTACGCTTCTTCTGTTCCAGTTGTGTACAATCAACTCCTGCACTGTATGGCTTAGAACAAAATCTATAAAAGCCTGGGCATTTTCTTTATGTTCTGCATTTTTTACAAGTGCGACTCCATCTGGCACTGCAACTGTTCCATCAGATGGATAGACTATTGAAAGACTGTTTTCCGTATGTGCAAATGAAAGGACTGCATCTTCAGAAGTAAGGCCTGCAAAAAACTCTCCGCATGCTACAGATGGGTGTACATCTGTTGATGATGATGCTAACCCTGCAGGAATACTCTGATGCTTTATTTTACGAAGTAAATCCCAGTTTTCTCCTTCAGAAGTAAGAAGTATGGCATTTAGTATTGTATAGGCAGAACCTGATTTTTCAGGATCGGGTATTATTATTCTGCTTGTAAAAAAGGGATCTTTAAGGTCTGACCAATGATTGGGAATCTTATTTTCAGGAACTAGAGTCCCATTGTAAACAATAACCATTGTCATGACTGAAAAACCTGTCCATAAGCCTTCATCATCAATATATGAAGGCTTAATGTTTTTTGCTGCAGTAGATATATATGGCTGAAAAAGTTCTTTTGCAGATTCTAATGACTCAACCCCTCCTCCCCAAAATACATCTGCAGAAGGTATTTCTGAAAGTTCTTCACCCCTAAGCCGCGAAAGTAATTCGCCTGTTCCTCCGTGAATGACGTTTACATAAAGACCTGTTCTCTGTCGGAATTCCCTGATAATGAATTCAATTTTGTCTGTTGGATGTGGAGAATATATTACTAAATCAGGCAATGCATTTTGCTGCTGTACTTTGTTTTTATTATTATGTGCTGAGCATGAAAGAAGTGCTGCACTAAAAAGTATCCATGGGAGAATTAATAACAGATGCATTGCCTTAATAAAATTTTTTATCATTCTTTTCCTGCAGAATAAACTGAAGAACCTCCAACAAAATATTTTGACAGACTGAAAAACAGTATGAATATTGGAATGCTTGCAATGACAGCAACTGCCATCATTATTCCTTCGTCGGCATATTTTTCTGCAGCAAACTTGACGATATAAGCCGGAATAGTTTTCATCTTCTCACTTTGTGCAACAAGAAGAGGCCATAAAAGATTGTCCCACTGCTGGCGAAATGTAAGTACAGCAAGCGTTGCAATTGCAGGAGTGCAGTTTGGCAGGACTGTTTTTAAGAAAATCTGTATTTCAGAGGCTCCGTCAATGCGGGCTGCATCCAGCATGTCTTCAGGGAATGTTATGATGTACTGTCTCATTTGAAATACTGCAAATGCATTTACCATAAAAGGAACAATAAGTCCTCCGTATGTATTCTGCATGTGCATGTTCATAACAACCATATACAAAGGAACCATTATTGTTTCAAAAGGAATCATCATTGTTGCCATAATTGCAAGGAATACAATGTTCCTTCCCTTGAATTTATATTTAGCAAGGCCAAATCCTACAAGTGACGCCAATATTATTGTGGTACATGTAACTGCTATAGCGACAATAAGGCTGTTTAAGATATTTCTCAAGTATATAAATGAATGGTCATTTCCTGCGATTGCATTGAAATAATTCTGAAAGTGAAATGGCTTTGGAATCCATCTGTAAGGCATTTTCATGATATCAATCGCTTTCATGAAACTTGCAGTCAACATGAATAAGAGAGGAATTACAGTGAGGGCACAGAATAGTATTAGGAATGCCCATATTATAAGGTCTGCATTTTTAGCCCGTACATCTTTTTTCATATATTACTCCTTAGTATAACTGAATTAGTAAAAAAAGTATATTAATAAGAAACTTCGTCACTCTTTGAAAAGCGGAACTGTATGCATGTAAGGGTAAGCATTATAAGGAACAGTATAATGCTCATTACGCTTGCTCTGCTTATTGCAAGGTCTCTCATAGCAGTGTTGTATATGTTCAATGTTATTACGTTTATAGGAGCTAGGGGTGCACCGCTTTGAGTAAACATATATTGTGTACTGAATGTTTTTATGCACTGTATCATGGCCATAATCGATACCATTACAATAGTTGGCTTAAGAAGCGGTATTGTTATAGTCCAGAACTGCTGGAATTTACTTGCACCGTCAATGGTTGCGGCTTCATATACTGTTGTAGGAATTTTGCCTATTCCCGTTATGTAAAGTATTGTAAAATATCCTACATATTTCCAGAAGTATACGAGTATTGTTGAGAACCTTACCATTTTAGAATCTGACAGCCATTTGTAATCTATGCCTGTAGTACCGTGAATCATATTCATAAACTGATTCATTATGCCCCTCGGATCGAGCAGTATCATCCAGATAAGTGCTATGACAACAGAGGAAAGTACTGCTGGCGAATATAGAATCATCTGCATTGAACGCTTAGCCCTGCTGCGGGTTGAAATAAGTACTGCTAAAAGCAGACAGATAATGACTAGAGGTACAAAACATCCCACTGTGAATATTGCAGTGGCCTTCATTGAATTCCAAAAATCTGGACTGGAAAGTACTTTAATGTAATTTGAAAGTCCTACAAATGAAGGTTTTTTAAGGGAAAGAAGTTTTTTGTTATATAGACTTGTTATAATCGCATTTATAATAGGGTAAAATGAAAACAATGCAAAAAATATAAGTCCTGGCATTGTAAAATACCAGCCCCATCGAGCCTTCTTCTGTTCAAAAGATATTTTTTTTTGTCGGAACATACTTTTCTCCATAAATATAAATAATTGCTATATAAGCTATATAGATAGAAAGGGCTGCCTAAGGCAGCCCCAAGGGGTTGTTTTACTCCTCGTCTAGAACAGCCTGAACATTTTTTCTGAGATCATCTAGTGCTGCTTCCGGGGAGGTGCCGGACAGCATGACTGATTCTACAGCATTTTTGAGTAAAGAATCTATTTTAGGGGAGTTCTCTGCATAATATACTACACTTCCTTTTTCAAGATCTGTTTTAAATACATCTGAATATGGCATTTGTTTAAATGTATCAGATTCAAAAAGGGCTTTTGTTGGCTGTACGATGGCAACCTTTTTAAGATACTCTTCGCTATGACTGAGCATGAATCCAAGAAGCTTCCATGCAGCTGTACGCTGTGCAGGGGATTTCTGGGCATTAACCATGTAGTAGTGTCCATAGTAGTGGCAAGGTACTGTTTGCTGTGAATTTTTCCACTGAGGATAAGGAATAACCATCCAGTCATCGCTGTTAAAAAATGATGGATTCTTTGATGCCATTCTCTGCTCTTGATATAATCCACTTAATGACATTGCAATTTCATTCTGATTATTGTCAAATACTTTTCTTGCAGCTGTGTAAGTTGGCGAGCCAAGGTTTTCTCCAGAAGGTCCGAAGTCTTTCATATAACGCAATGCTTTAAGCCACGCCTCGTCATTTATGATTGCTTTTTTTCCGTCATCGCTTACAAGTTTTCCGCCAAGCTGCTCTACCATAGGCATCCAGCTTATAAGGTAATATGGATATCTAAAGTCGAAACCTCGTCGTGTGATTATTTCTCCGTCCCTTATAGCTATTTTTTTTGAGACTGCCATAATGTCTTCCCATGTTTTAGGAGCATATGCAGTAGGATCGAGGCCTGCATCTTTGAAAATCTGTTTGTTAAGGTATATGCACCAGTTTGTAAGTTCCAGTGGCAGTCCATATATTTTTCCGTCTACAGTTACAGGATCAAGCATTTTATCTATGTAAGATGATACAAGTTCTTTCTGGTCTTTATAACCAGCAGCAACAACATCAACAGGTGCTACGCGGCCGTTGATTATGAAAGGATATTCATCATTTATTTCGATATTAAAAATATCAGGTCCTTGATTTGCAGCAAAGCCTGCGACAAGGATGTCTTTGATTTTTCCAGATGGGTATGTTACGTAATTTACAGTGATGTTAGGATTATCCTGCTGGAACTCTTTTATAAGAGTCTGTTCTAATTCCGTACGGTTTTGGTCTTCATGAGTCCATATTGTCAATTCAATAGGCTGTGATGGATCAATTGCTGCCTGTTCCTCTTTATTTTTTCCACAAGATACAAAAGATATTGCAATAGATGCTGCAATAATGGCACATCCTGCGGAAATAAATTTCTTTAATGCTTTTTTCATGGTATTCCTCCTGAATTTCTTTATAGATATAGAATCAGTCTGTTTGCCCGAATTCGCAATGCGAGGAATCTGAACTAATGTTTAAAATTCTATCTACATTTCAGTTCTTGTTTTTACAATCTAATTTTTTATTATGCTTTTATTATGGTAAGCGTAAAATAAATAATTATCAGGAGTGACGGTAATGGAATCAGAAAGAATTATAGAGCATCCTATTTTAGGCGTTCCTGAAAAAGGTGCATTGGTTACATTTACATTAGATGGCAAGGAGTTGCAGGGATATGAAGGAGAACCTATAGCAGCTGCTTTAAAGGCCGCAGGAATATTAAAGCATCGGGAAACTTCAAAACTTCATAAGCCTCGAGGAATTTTTTGTGCTATCGGAAGATGTACTGACTGTGTAATGATTGTTGATTCTGTGCCAAATACGAGAACTTGTATAACTCCTTTAAAGGCTGGAATGAAAGTACAGACTCAGTATGGTTGCAGTGCTGAAAAATCATGGTAGGAGTAAAATATGGAAAGGTACAGTCTGATAGTTGTAGGTGCAGGTCCAGCAGGACTTAGTGCTGCCATAGAATCTGCAAGACGGGGAATGTCCGTTATTGTATTTGATGAAAACCACAAGCCTGGCGGACAGTTATTTAAGCAAATTCATAAATTTTTTGGATCAAAAGAGCATAAGGCAAAAATACGTGGATTTAATATTGGAACAGAACTTTTAAAGGAAGCTTCTGATGCAGGCGTCCTTGTAAAGCTGGACGCTACTGTAACAGGCATCTTTGAGAATAAGGAAGTAACAGTAAATCATGATGGAGCAATCCATCATTATAAGGGAGATTCTGTAATTATTGCGACTGGAGCTGCAGAAAATATGGTTCCTTTTGAAGGCTGGACATTACCAGGCGTAATTGGTGCTGGAGCTGCACAGACTTTGATGAACCTGCATGGCGTTAAGCCTGGGAAAAAGATACTTATGCTTGGTTCTGGCAATGTAGGACTTGTTGTGAGTTTTCAGCTTTTGCAGGCTGGTTGCGAAGTTGTTGCCTTAGTTGATGCTGCTCCAAGAATAGGCGGTTATGGAGTTCATGCCGCTAAGGTTGCCCGTACAGGTGTTCCATTTTATATGGGATATACAATCAAGAATGTCAACGGAACAGAAAAGGTCGAAGGCGTAACTATAGGAAAGGTTGATGAACATTTCAAAATTATTCCAGGAACAGAGATGCATTTTGATGTAGATACAGTCTGTGTAGCGGTAGGACTTTCACCAATGAGCCAGCTTTTGAAGATGACTGGCTGTAAAATGGAAGATAATCCCCGTCGCGGAGGACAGGTTCCTATCGTTGATGAATATGGAGAAACTTCTATACCTTGTCTTTTTGCGGCAGGGGATGTAAGTGGAATTGAAGAAGCTAGTTCTGCCATGATAAAAGGCCGAATGGCGGGCCTTCGTGCTGCATATAAACTAGGTTATGCCGATGAAGGTATGATGTCAAAGACGGAATCGATATATGCAGCAGACCTAGATAGCTTACGGCAGGGAATGTTCGCTCCCGGCAATAAAGGAAAGTTTATTGAAAAGACAGATGAGGGAATCCCTGTGTCTGTAAATCTTCTTACAAAAGGTTTTATTGCTGATGACGAAATAACCCGCTTTCCTGGAATTACAAGGCATAAGGGGCTGCATCCTGTAATTGAATGTACGCAGAATATTCCTTGCAATCCCTGTCAGGATGCATGCAAAAAGCATTGCATAAAAATAGGTTCATGCATTACTGCCCTTCCATGTGTTGATAAAGATGCAAAGTGCATGGGATGCGGGATGTGCGTTGCAAACTGCTCTGGTCAGGCAATCTTTCTTGTTGAAGAAGACTTTGAACCTGGTTTTACTAGCATAACGATGCCTTATGAGTTTTTACCTCTTCCTGAAAAAGGTGAAAAAGGAAAGGCTTTGAGCAGAAGCGGGCAGGTCTTGTGTGATGCAGAAATATTGCAAGTAAAAAGTTCTCCAGCATTTGACAAGACTCATTTACTTACAATGAAAGTCCCGAATGATTTTGCAGATAGTGCAAGATTCTGGAAGCGTGGATAAGGGGTAAAAAGATGATGAATGATAGATCTAGAGATATTGGTCCGTTTGTTCCTGGTCCAGATGATGACATGATTATTTGCAGATGTGAAGAAATTACTAAAGGAGAAATTCGAAAGGCTGTTCACGAAGGAATGTGGACAATGCAGGAAATCCGAAGGTATTTAAGATGTGGAATGGGACTTTGTCAGGGGCAGACCTGTTCAAGGCTTGTAAAGGGAATTGTTGCTGCAGAACAAAAAGTAAGTCCCGCTGGCATTACTCCGGCAACAAGCAGGGGACCAATCCGTCCTACAGAAATGAATGTTCTTGCTAAGGAGGAATTGTGATATGCGGACAAAAGCTGATGTAATTGTAATTGGAGCTGGAATTGTTGGAAATGCAACGGCATATTATCTTGCAAAAAAAGGTAAGTCTGTAACTGTTCTTGAAGCATCAGATTTTATTGGCAATGGAGGATCTTCCAGAAACGGCGGTGGCGTAAGGCAGTCTGGCAGAAATCCAAAAGAACTTCCTCTTATGGTTTGGGGCGTAAAAAATATTTGGCCGCATTTAAGTGAGGAACTTGGAGTAGATACCGAATATACTCAAGGTGGAAACTTGCGTCTTGGAAAGACGGAAGAACATATGAAGATTTTACAAAAACTGGCAGACGGAGCTACAAAATGTGGCGTTGATGTAAAAATGATTGATGCTGCTCAGGTAAAGAAAATTAATCCATATATGAGTGATGAAGTTATAGGTGCTTCTTGGTGTCCGACAGATGGTCATGCAAATCCTCTTGTTACAACTTTAGGTTTCTATAAAAAGGCCCGGGAACTTGGAGCTGATTTTATTACAGGAGCTCCCGTAACGCAAATAATAACTAAAGCGGGACATGTTGCTGGGGTTGTAACTCCAGAGCAGGTATTTGAGGCAAGTTCTGTAGTTGTTGCGGCAGGTTATGAGAGTAATGAGATTTTGAGGAGCGTAGGAATAAACATTCCTATGAAAAAGCATGCCCTTTCTTGCCTTGTAACTGAAGCAGAGCCTCAGATGTTCCGACAGATGCTTGGTACTGCAATGGCAGACTTTTATGGTCATCAGACAAAGCATGGCTCTTTTGTAATGGGAGGAACTGATGGATTTGATGAAGTTCCAATACGCATTGATGATTCATATCCTTTAGTTGGATCCAGTATGGTAAGTGCAACTTGCCGTGGAATTTTAGGTTACTTTCCTATTTTGAAAACTGCTAAAATTGTACGTGCCTGGGGTGGTTATGGAGACTTCTGCCTTGATGGCGTTGCTACTGTAAGTAATTGTGATGAAGTGCCTGGTTTATATATTGAGTGTGGATTTACAGGTCATGGATTTGGCATAGGACCGGCAGCTGCATATAATATTGCAGAACTTATAACGGAAGGCACTTGTCCTGCGGATATAAGTCCTTTACGCTATAATCGCTTTAAGCCGAGTAAATAAAAATTTACTTGACATCATGAACAAAAACAGTTAACATTTACTCAATGCAAGGGCGCATCCAAAGCTTAAGACTTCGGATGCGCCCTTTTTTTGTGGTTGTGTAAATGAAAGATAATACTTATCTCATGTCAATTCAGCCTTATTTTGTGCTGGATGCAAATGATTTTTGCCAGAGAGTTCTGCTTCAAAATGGCATTTCTCATTTTTATAGCTTTAGTAATTCCTCTGATTCGGATATTACCGTTAACCTTTTTGTAGACGGCTGCAGTAATATTATTTTTGAATACTGCAAGGGGGCTAATAATTGCTGGTCCGTAAGAACTCATTTTATTGGCAGCACAATAGAACCCCGTACATTTTGTGTAAGAAAAAACTGTGAATATTTTTGCATACGCCTGCAGCCAGGGGCTTCTGGCTTTATAAAAAAAATAGGAATAAAAGGTTCAGTTGGGAAAATCATAATTCTGGATACTCTTCCATTTATAAAAGACTTTTGCCTTGTCATGAAAGAGCAAAAAGACTTTGATTCCCGCATAAAAGTATTTCTTGAATTCTATGACAAAATTATACATAGTGAAAGTATTAAGGCGAGAGAAGAACTTTTTAGGCAGATAGTAAATATTATTATACAGCGTAGGGGAATGATAAAGGTTAGTGAACTTGAAAAGCTGTCTGGTTACACTTCACGTTACATAAATCTTATATTTGACAGTGAACTGGGATTTAGTGCAAAGCAGTTCTGTTCTAGTGTAAAATTTCAGTTTTTACTGAATGACTTAAACCGTGGAAATTCTAGTTCTTTAACAAACTTATCTTCTGAATACAAGTTTTATGATCAGGCTCATTTCATTCATGAATTTAAGAATTGCACAGGAAAGACTCCTTCTGAGTATGTTACTGAAGTTTATGAAAAGAATTATTCTAATAATATTATTAATATATGATGTTCCGATTTTTACAAGAACTGTTGTATATAAAATGCTAAAGTGAATTATCAAACAAATATGAAACAGCAAAGGCGCTGAGGTTTTCAATTAGAAAATCCCGGCGCCTTTTTCGTTTCAAGGAGTGTAAGTATGGAATATCCAAAGGTTGACTTTTTGTATCTGAATGAAGAAGACATGATTGCAGCTGGCGTAAAAGACATGGGCGGCTGCATAGAAGCAATGGAAGAAATGTTTAAACTCTTGAAAGCGGGTAATTACCGCATGGGTGGAGCAAATGGAAACTCTCACGGATGCATGGTTACATTCCCGACAACATCTCCATTTCCTGAAATGCCTGTAGATGGACCGGACCGCCGCTTTATGGCAATGCCTGCATATCTTGGCGGACGTTTTGATATGGCTGGAATGAAATGGTATGGTTCCAATGTAGAAAACCGCGAAAAGGGATTGCCTCGTTCAATACTCATGCTGACATTGAATGATAAGGAAACTGGCGCTCCTGTTGCCTACATGAGTGCAAACATTCTTTCTGCATATAGAACGGGAGCAGTGCCAGGGGTCGGATTTAAGTATTTTGCTCCAGAAAATGCTTCTGTAGCAGGAATCGTTGGTCCTGGAGTTATGAGTAAGACCGCTCTTGCAGCAATAATGTCTGCACGGCCTAGCGTTAAGACTGTAAAAGTAAAGGGACGTGGAAAAAAATCCCTAGACTCATTCATTTCTGCAGCAAAGTCAGATTATCCTCAGGTTGAGTTTGTTGTAGTTGACAGCATAGAAGAAGCAACTCGTGGAAGTGATATTGTTTATGTAAGTACTTCTGTTCCGACAGGAAATTTGGATGAGTACCCTTATATAAAAGAAGAATGGATTAAGAAGGGAGCAATGATTTGTACTACAGCATCTCTTCGTTTTGATGATGACTTTGTCATTAATCGCGCAAGAAATGTTGCTGATAATATAAAGCTGTATGAAGCATGGGAAGAAGAGTACAAGCCAAATGCATATAATACAATTCCAATTCCTGCCGTCCGAGTGGAAGATCTTATTGTTGAAGGCAAGATGAAGAAGGAACAGATTGATGATTTGGGAGATGTCCTTACTGGAAAGATTCCTGTCCACAGAAATAAGGATGAAATTGTAATTTATTCTGTTGGGGGAATGCCTGTAGAAGATATTGCATGGGGAACAATCGTATACCGTAATGCACTTGCAAAAGGAATCGGTACAAAGCTTAATCTTTGGAACAAGCCTTATATGGTTGTCTAATAAAATTATTAACAGGGAGAATTACTATGGAATTTAGCAGAGTAGAAGTCATAACAGGAATTTCAAAGATTACAGCCCTCCAAAAGGCATTGGGAAGATTCCGCATTTCAGGAATGACTGTTTACCAGGTTTTGGGATGTGGAGTGCAGCATGGTACGCAGGAATTTGAAGTTGAGGAAAGAAAAGACATACAGCTGCTTCCTAAGGAGGTTGTAATGATTGTTCTTCCTGCGGCAGAGGTTCCAGATCTTATAGAGTTTTTGAAAAAGGAACTTTATACAGGACATATAGGAGACGGAAAGATCTTCGTAAGCAAGATAACTGATATTGTTCGTGTCCGAACAGGCGAAGAAGGTATGGAAGCGCTTATATCAGGAGAAAAATAATGAAAAAAATAAATTATTCTTCTGGAGCGCCCCTTGAACAGAAAATGGGATATTCAAGGGCTGTAAGGGTAGGGAATTTTATCTTTGTTGGAGGAACTACTTCTGTACAGCCTGACGGATCTGTTTATGGAGAAGGTGACTCTTATGCCCAGGTTAAATATATTCTGGAAAAACAAATTGGAATGATTGAAACTGCTGGAGGCAAAAAAGAAGATGTGTACAAAGTGAATATGTTCTGGACTCCAAATTTTGATAAGTCTGGAATGAAGGCATACACAGAACTCTTTCACGATGTAATGCCTTTGTGCACTGCAGTCACAGTTTCATCTCTTAACAGGCCTTCTCAGCTTGTAGAAATTGAGATGTCTGCAGTTATTCAGACAGAGGGTCTTACAGAGTAAAAGTCATAATTAAATAAAGACAGGAGGTTCTATGTCAACTAAAGATCAGAGACTTGGATTGGGAAGCGTTATAGCTACTGGAGTTGGACTTATTGTAGCTACAAGCTGCCTGTTATCCATCGGACAAGGGGCTAGTACAATAGGCACTACTTTTATAATAAGTATGGCCCTTGCATGTGCATTTAACATACTTACTGCTCTTTCTATATGTGAACTGAATGCCCTTATGCCTAATATTTCAGGAGGCATGGCTCAGTTTACGCTGGCAAGTTGTGGACCTCTTGTTACCATCGTAACGAACATGGGAGGCTTTTTGTGTTGCCAGGTAATTTTAGGAAGTTCTGAGGCATCCATGTTTGGTAATACATTAAGTCAGGTTTTGCCATCCGTTCCTGTTTCAGGAGCGACATACTCAATAGTTCTTATTATCCTGCTGTGCATTTTGAATTTGCGTGGCGTAGATATGTTTGCAAAGATTCAGAATGTAGTGGCTTATGGTCTGATTATTTCACTTATAGTAATGGGAATATTAGGAGTCATAAAAGTTAATCCTTCTTCTGTTGTTGAGCAGCCATCAGTGCTTTCTTCAGAAATGGGAGATGTCTTTTCTTTATTAGGCTTGTCATTTTTCTTATTTATAGGTGTAGAATTTATTGTTCCAATAGCTCCGGAAGTAAAGAACTCTCGCCGTATAGTTCCACTGGGAATGGTATTGAGCCTTGTAATTATTCTTGTAATGCAGATTCTTATTACTATAGGCTTTAAGAATTATACAGAATGGAATGAACTTTCTCAGAGTACAATTCCGCACGTTTTATATGGAACGGCTCTTTTGGGCAAGGCTGGAACTGTATGGATGAGTGTAGTTTCCATTCTTGCAGTTGTGAGTTCTGTAAACACGATTATGTTCGGAATCCCTCAGCTGTGCTATGGAATGGCTAAGATTGATTTGCTTCCAAAATTCTTTATGCGAAAAAATAGGAAGGGGAATCCTTATGTAGGACTTATTATAGTTACATTTGCATTGTCTGTAATCAATGCAACAGGCCTTAGTTCTAGTGAAAAACTTGTCTTCCTTATTAATACGGGATGTGCATTCTGGATTTTCTGCTATGTAATGCTTCATGTTGATGTAATTATCTTGCGCTTTAGGATGCCTAATGCTCCTAGGACGTTTAAGCTTCCACTGGGTATTATGATTCCTATTATAGGCGTAGTTGGAAATATGTACATGATTTGGAACATAGCTCCTGATTCTAAAAACAGGCTTATCATCTTTGGAATCTTTGGAGGCGTATCGCTGCTTCTTGCTGTATATGCATTCTTCTGGGTAAAGTTCAGGATGCAGAAACCTTTATTCAGGCCTTTTGCAATCAAGGATGTAATGGCAATGGATACAGATTTGTATCAGATTCGACATTACCCGCTTATTGCAAAAAAGCTTCACATGGAAGCGAATCCTGATATTGTAGCAATGAGTGCGGAAACAAACACCGGCACGCGGCCTGATTTGGATAATGTATGAATCTTTTTGACATAATAGGACCTGTTATGGTGGGACCTTCAAGTTCCCACACTGCAGGTGCTGTACGGATAGGCTATGTTGCACGCAAGCTGCTGAAAGATACGCCTGTTTATGCTGACATAGAATTGTTTGGTTCCTTTTCAGCGACAGGCAAAGGGCATGGAACTGACCGTGCCCTTGTTGCCGGATTGCTGGGAATGAAAAGCGATGACTGTAGGATCCCGTCAAGCTTTAGTATTGCAAAAGATCAGGGACTAAAAGTTTTTTTTGAATATTCATCAGATAGTCAGACGGACTTTCATCCTAATACTGCTGTCATAAATCTTCAAGGCAAAAATGGAAGGAAGCTGTGCATGCAGGCTTCTTCAGTTGGGGGCGGAAGAATAATGGTGAACAGGATAGATGGCATTACTGTAAACTTTTCTGGAGAAACCCATACTCTTATCGTTCATAATTATGATACTCCAGGACATGTTGCTTCCGTAACAAACCTGCTTTTCATAAATAAAATAAATATTGCTTCCATGAATCTTTATCGTGTTGGAAGAGGTTCTTATGCCGTAATGGTCCTTGAAACAGACCAATCGGTCTGTGAAAGCATAGTGTCAAAAATTGAAAGAATTCAGGGCGTAATAAAAGTTACCTATTTTGATGGAGAAGAATAAGAATGGCTTTTAAAAGTTTAAAAGAAATTGCTGATTATGCCATTTATGAAAATATTCCGTTCTGGAAGGCAGTCCTAAAAGATGATTGTGAGGAAAATGGAATTTTACAGGAAGCATCTGTAAAGAAAATGAAATCCAGGTGGCTTACCATGCTTGATACTGTAAAGAGCTATAATCCGAAAGAAATGTCTTCCAGCGGCTTAAGCGGAACTGACGGATATAAATTCTCCTGCTATGCAGAAAAAAAGCAAACTTTGTGCGGTTCTCTTGTGTCAGATATGATTGGAGTTGCAATTAAGACTGCAGAATCTAATGCCTGCATGCACCGTATAGTTGCTTGTCCTACGGCAGGATCCTGCGGTGTTGTTCCTGCTGTGCTAATTCCTTTGTTTGAGAGAAGTCTTGTTACAGAAGATGATTGCATCCATGCTCTTTTTACAGCTGCAGGCATTGGAAAAATTATAGCTATGAATGCCAGTATTTCTGGTGCAGAGGGCGGCTGCCAGGCAGAAATAGGAACAGCTTCTGCCATGGCAAGCGGAGCTCTTGTTGAGGTGAAGGGCGGCAGTCCAGAGCAGATTGTTACGTCTGTAGGTTTTTCACTTCAGAATTTAATGGGACTTGTATGTGACCCTGTCGGAGGCCTTGTAGAAATTCCATGTATAAAGCGAAATGTCATAGGCTGCGTAAATGCAGTATCTTGTGCGGATATGGCTCTTGCCGGCATAACTGCAAAAATTCCTCCTGATGAAACTGTATGTGCTATGTCTTCAGTTGGGCATGTGATGTGTTCTGATTTAAAGGAAACTGGTCGGGGTGGACTTGCTGCAACTTCTGCGGCCCGCAACTTAGCTTAGCTAATAAAAAATAATTGTTGGTATTTTTGTCACTTTTTATCTTTTTTTTTAACTATTATTATAGACTCGGAGTGTTGGATCATTTTTTTGACATATAAGAGTCATAAAAATGGCAGTTGATTTTGCTTTTATAAAAGATAGAAAGGAGCGTGTAGGGATGAATGTGTGCCCAGTATGTGTAGCAGAATATACTGATGCGATCGAAGTTTGTGAAAAGCCTGATAATCCTGAAAAATCTTATGATTTTGAAAGGCTTTCTTTATGTAAAACGGAATTGTCCGGCCGTTATGTATTTATTGATAGGAAGGAAAATCCTTTCTATATAAGTATGTATGAGGTTACTCAGAATTTGTATATGTCTGTAACTGGTGAAAATCCAAGCTATTTTATAGGAGATAAGAGGCCTGTAGAATGTGTAAGCTGGTATGATGCAGTCAGGTTCTGTAATATGCTGAGCAAAAAAGAAGGGCGTCAGCCTGTTTATTCAGTGAATGGCAGCGTTGAAGTTGAAGACTGGCATTATAATCCCCATCATGATGAAAAAATTAATGCAGAAATAAAAATGAATGAGCATGCAAACGGATATAGGCTTCCTACTGTTGAAGAATGGAATTTTGCCGCTGCTGGAGGGGAAAACTATTCATATTCAGGAAGCAATATACTTAGGGAAGTCGGCTGGTATTCCAGTAATTCTAAAATGGAAACTCATGATGTAGGCATGAAAAAATCTAATGCTTACGGTCTTTGCGATATGTGTGGAAACGTCTGGGAATGGTGCTGGGACTCATCTCTTAATGAAAAAAAGTGCATGGGCGGTTCTTGGTATGATTATGCTGAATATTGCGAGATAGGCTTTGAATACTGGGGATATCCTTCAGCAAGGTTTTATGCCCTCGGATTCCGTTTGGCATACGGATTTTAATCTTTTAGCAATTCCATTTCCGTTATTTGTACAGATTAATTCTTGTATCTTTAGCAGCATTTATAGATTACTTGACTAATCTGTACTTAATCTTTAATAATAAAGATTATGAATATTTTTAAACGTATTTATATAAATGTCAGGGAATCTGTCGTGCGGTTCCCTGCAAGTCTTTTGCTTGGCGTAGCCTGTTCTGTATTTGCTTCTATTCTTATATTTGATGATTATTATGAATCCTCTGAAAAGATTCTTCTTTCCTATTTAAAAACTTGTTCGTGGGGAATAGTATTTTCTGTATTTTTACAGCTATGCATGGAATGCCTGGCTTCATACAGGAGTTTTCCCAAAAAGAAAGTTTTGTACTTAGCCTCTCAGTCATTGAGCATTCTTTTCTGCCTGATTCCAATGCGGATTTTATTTAGCAATGAAAGCATATTTACATGGATATGCTATTTAGGAACCTTGTTTGCATTGATTCTAGGGATATTTTACCTTTTAAAATTTATTCATGGTGAAAATCTTCTTGCTTATGCCATATCATATTCTTTTTCAATAGCAGGCATAGCATCTTGGTGCATAGGATGCGGATGTACAATAATAGCATTGGCCATACAGCATCTGATATTAAAGGAAAAAAACTTTACTGAAGAAATTTATATGGTCATCTGGATTGCTTCCTTCTATATATTTGCAGTACAGTTCTTCATTGCTTATTTTTCCCGTAAAGATGAATTTGTAATTCCAAAAGCAGTGACAGTCATCTGCTTTTATATACTGCTTCCATTATATGTAATCCTTTTGGGCGTACTCTACATATATATAATTCAGAGCCTTATTCTTCGAACCATGCCGCACATGAACTGGTTTGTATCTATTGCGACATCCCTTTTTATTGCTTTCTGGTTTTCATTAAGGCCGTTTGAAAATAAGGTAACTAAGTTTTTTTATAAAATTGGAGCATATTTCCTTTTTCCTCTAGTGCTCATACAGTGGATTAACTTTATTCAGAGAATACATGCTTATGGGTTTACCACTACTCGCGTAGCAAGCCTTTACTATATAATTTTCAGTACAGTGTTTTTGATTCTGTCCGTCATAAGATGTGGAAAATATAATTTTCATGCAATATGGGGACTTGCAGCAATTATTCTGATTGCATCTATAACGCCTTTTAACATAAAGACTCTTGCGGTTCGCAGTCAGGTTGCTAGAATCGAAAAAATATTTAAGTCTCATAATCTTTTTAAGGACGGAAAGATTATTCCTGCAGATAATGAAAATGAATTTTCAAAGGAAGAAAAAAAGCAGATAGCAGACAGTTTTTCAACTTTTGGAATTTCACTTTCAAATCCTTCTGAAGATAAAAAACTTCTAAAGCTAATTCCTTTTATTCAGGCTCAAGATTCCTCTGAAGATGCATTTAAAAAAGCATTTGGATTTGAAAAGCTTTATTCTTATGATGAAGGTAACTATTTCAGTCTGTATGTAAGAGATGATTTTGTACTGGACATTTCAGGATACAGTCAGATGTGCCGCATTGATGGTAATGTTGAAAAGGATAAAGATGGAAAGTTTTACCTGAAATCTGCTCTTGGCAATATTGATGTTACTGATTTCATTCATCAAGTTATGAAAAGCGGTAACTCTGATGCAAAGGAACCTTTGATGTACACAGCCCAAGATGGAACGGTTTTGTATTTTACAAACATACATATCAGGCAGGATATTGATATGGAAGAAAAGTTCTATGTTATGAGCTGTGACGGTTACGTTCTAAAAAAGTAAGTCAAAATAGAGCATGTGCCGCAATTACTACAATGACTGCGGCCGCTACCAGTCTTAGGCCAGTGCCTGTTATGAATCCTAGAAATGAGTAACAGGCAGAGTGGAAGGCTTTCTTTATGTCTGTGCTGTCGTGAATCATTTCCCCTATAAAGGCGCCTATGAACGGCCCTAAAAAAATCAGTATAATCTGACCTGTAAGCATGCCTGCAAACACGCCTATAGTTGACCCCCAGC
The DNA here is from genome assembly GCA_024699235.1 of Treponema sp. Classification (GTDB taxonomy): domain Bacteria; phylum Spirochaetota; class Spirochaetia; order Treponematales; family Treponemataceae; genus Treponema_D. The sequence continues at coordinate 88,530 of JAILPY010000175.1, forward strand.
TGCCAGCTTTTGTACCTCCAGATTTTTTTGTAAAGTAAGAAGGTACCAGGTTATTTATGATTTCTACGGCAATGCATCCTGCGGCACATATTATTATGTATGTCCAGGATAGGCTTGAAAAAGAAACGAATGAGCTTACCAGCATTCCTGCCCAGCACAGAGGAGTGCCAGGCAGTCCTGGAATGATGCATCCAATGATTCCAATAATGAATAGAAGTATTGCTGCTATTATAAGGGCAATGTTTATTACTGTCATATTAATTCTCCGTCGTAAAGTTCCATGTTGCTTTATAAAATTCCCGAATTGCCTGTACCATTAAGGCAGGATCTTTTGCTCCTGCGCTTTCATACGGAGAATGCATGGCCCACTGGGCAAGTCCTATGTCTACGCATGGAATTGATACTTGCGTTCCGCTGATATTGCCTAGTGTTGATCCTCCTGCCATGTCAGAGCGGTTTGTAAACGTCTGGTATGGAACTTCAGCATTCTTACATACCTGCTTGAACAGTGCAGCACTAAATGCGTCTGTAGTATATTTTTGAGCAGCATTGAATTTAATGACAGGACCTTTATTTACAGCAGGCCTGTTTACAGGATCTGCCACCGATGCATAATTAGGATGAACCGCATGTGCATTGTCTGCACTGACCATAAAGCTTTGTGCAAGTGCTTTATAATACTGTTCGTCAGATTTGCCAAGTGATGCATTTATTCTGTGCAGCGTATCTTTTAGGAATGTCGATGCTGCCCCCTGCTTTGTCTGACTTCCTACTTCTTCATTGTCAAATACGCAGTGTACTGTACAGTTGCTGTCGTTTTCTGACTCTAAAAATGCCTGAAATGTAGTCCATGCGCATTCAAGGTCGTCTAGCTGGGATGCTGCAATAAATTCTTCATTTGCTCCCCAGAATGTTCCTTTGACTCTGTTATATAAAAATAAATCTGTGCTCAGAATGTCTTGCTTCTGTACTCCTGCACTTTCTGCAATAATATCCATGAACTTTTTACCGGAAGATGCTTCTGCATATATTGGCAATAAATCCTGCTGGACGTTGTATTTCTGCCCGTCATTTGCATTTCTGTTCATGTGGATTGCAAGATTTGGAATTATCAAAAGGTCCTTGTTTACGTCTACGAGTTTCTGCGTGAGCGTTATTTCTCCATCACTGTCTTTTCCAGCGCAGACAATTCTGCCTGCAACAGAAAGCGGCCTGTCAAACCATGGAGCGCAAAGCATTCCTCCATATTTTTCGACATTTAGCGTAATATAGCCTCCGGAAGGCATTTCTTCATTTTCCTTTATCTTAAAGGAGGGAGAGTCGCTATGTGATGCCGTGATTGAAAAACCGCGGAAATTCTCAGTCTCTGGAATCTTAAATGATATAATTGAAGAACTGTTTCTTTTTGTAAAATAGCATTTACCTGTTTTTAGGTTCCACTCTTCATCTTCTTTGAGTTCTGTAAAGCCATTTGAAATAAGGCTTTCTGACAGATTTTTTATGGCATGAAAACAGCTTGGGCTTCTATGAATGAAGTCGAGCATGCTTTCTGCTGTTTCCCTATACTTAAGTTCTGTAATTGTTTCTTTCATAAATATGATTATACTGCATAAAAATCATTTTGTTCTTGAAAAACAGTATTTATAATAATATAATAAATTGAAACTTATGTTTTCCATAAAGAAAAAGCTTGTTTACCTTATTGTTGTCTGTGTTTTTTTGACAGCAGTTATTTTGGGCGGCATAGGACTATTTAAGGTAACGAGCGTCATTAATCATAATTCAAAATCTGCTCTTGTTCTTGTCGGCTCTGCAGAAAAGCAGCGGCTTAACGTTATTATCAGCAATCTGGAACAGTCTGTTAATTATCTGGAAGACATTACTGTAGGGCACATTACAGATTTCAACAGTATTGTTCAAGATGAAAGCTATCGCAAGAAAATTACGGACGAACTTGAATACCTGTCTTACAGTCTAGTCTCAAACACTAATTTTGCATTATCCTGCTATTTTCGCTATAATCCTGATTTCTTTTCATCTACAGAAGGTTTTTTCTGGCTAAAATCATCTGCATCACAGACATTTATGCCAGAGCCATGTACCGACATACAAGGCTATGATAGTGATGATATTGAACATGTCGGATGGTATTATATACCTGTAAAGCGTCATGCTCCTACATGGCTTGTTCCATACTACAATAAGAATGTCGGAATATATATGGTTTCGTATATCGTTCCTGTTTACGTAAAAAACAATTTGGTCGGCATTGTAGGCATGGACATAGACTTTTCCTACATTATGAGGGAAATAAACGAAATTAATCCATATAAAACAGGTTATGCCTATCTTTTAGACCAAAGAGAGACTGTAATTTATCATAAAGACTATAATTTTGGGTCAAAGGTTGAAAAGGCTGATGATGCTCTGGAAGAAACTTTTATCCTGTCAAATGGGTGGCATCTTGTTGTGGCTGTGCCAAAGAAAGAAATTGACAATGAAAAGCGCCAGATTATTCCGTTTATGATAATTGCAACATTAATTGTAGGCCTTATTTTTATCATCATAGCAGTATATCAGGTTGGACGCGTTATTAATCCACTCCTGGAACTTAATGGAGCAATAAAAGAAATAGCCGCCGGCAATATGGACATAAATATTTCATTCAAGTCTAATGATGAAATCGGCATGCTTGCAGAAAATTTTAGAAAGGCGATACGCATGCTGCCTACTTATATGTATAAAGATGCCTTGACTGGCATAAAAAATCCTGCAGCGTATAAAAGGTCTGTTTCGGAATATGAAACTAAAATAGATTCAAAGGTAATGACAGAGTTTGGCATTGTTGTGTTTGACGTAAATAACCTTAAGACTACGAATGACCGGTATGGGCACGAAGCAGGAAATAAGCTTATTGTAACGGCGTCTTCTTATATATGCCATATATTCAAATCCAGCCCGGTCTTCAGGATTGGAGGGGATGAATTCGTTGCCGTCTTGCAGAATACAGACTATAACAACAGGGATGCCTTATTAAAAACTTTTGATATGTCAATGTCTAATGAAAAAATAGAGGTTCCAGGCGCTAAGCTTACTCTTTCAATAGCAAGAGGCTTAGCCTTATATGATGCTTCTCTTGATAAGACGTATGCAGATGTATTTAAAAGGGCTGATGACGCCATGTATGAAAATAAAAAGAAGATGAAAGGGGTATTGAAATGAAAGAGATTTCATCTCTGATGGGATATCGAGAGGGTATAAGGGTTCTTGATGCAACGCTGCGTGACGGCGGCCTTGTAAATGACTTCTATTTTACGGATGACTTTGCCAGAGCCTTGTACAAGGCAAACTGCGATGCCGGCATTGATTATATGGAAGTAGGCTATAAGGCTTCTAAAAGGCTTTTTGATGTTGAAAAGTTTGGCAAGTGGAAATTCAGCAGCGATGATGACATTCTTTCTGTGATTGGCGAAAATTCTGAAAAAAAAGTAAAGCTTGCCGTAATGGCAGATGTCGGCCGATGTGACTATAAGGAAGACATCCAGGAAAGGGCAAACAGTCCTGTCGATTTAATACGCGTTGCTTGTTATGTACACCAGATGCCTACGGCAATTGACATGATTGAAGATGCAAAGAAAAAGGGTTATGAAGTTTCCTGCAATATCATGGCAATTTCTACGGCCCAGGAAGGAGACGTACGAGTTGCCCTTGACATGTTGGGACAGTCTCCTGTCGACGTAATTTATATTGTAGACAGCTTTGGATCTTTATATCCTGAGCAGATAGCAAGAATTGTTTCTTTATATAAAGAATTTGCTGACAGATACGGAAAAAAGCTTGGCATCCATGCACATAACAACCAGCAGCTTGCGTTTGCAAATACTATAGAGGCAGTTGGCGACGGTGTAGACTGGCTTGATGCTACATATAACGGAATGGGACGAGGTGCCGGCAACTGTTCTATGGAAAACCTTATGGGACTTCTGCATAATCCAAAATACAGCATATATCCTGTACTTAAGTTCATAGAAACAGAAATTGTAAAGCTAAAGAAAGACGGAGTTGTCTGGGGCTATGACATGCAGTACCTTATAACAGGCATCTTGAATCAGCATCCACGCATGGCAATAGCCTTTACAAAAGACAAGCGCAATGACTATGCTGCATTTTATAATGAAATGATTGCACAGGAATAAAAAAAAGCAGTTACGGAAGCTTCCGTAACTGCGCTGTCACGCTGCTTATGGATTATTCTTCTATAGTGTGAGTCTGAATATATGTAAACAGCTTATTCATTTGCAGAAGGAAAGACAGTCTGTCATTTGTTGTAATAGAATTTTCTGTTGATCGGGCTGCAATTTCCTTGACCTGGCTTATGCTTGCTTCTTCCGCTTCCTGAGATGAGCGCATGATGTTTTCCTGATTCGTACAGATATCCTGATACATTGATTCTGTATCCCTTGCATTGTTCATAGAATCCTGCTTTATGTCTTCAAGAGACTTGCTTGAAGTCTGAGTAAGTTCCTTTATCTGGTTAAGGAAGTCGTCATACTGAGAATTTCCTTTAATGACCGTTCCTATTCTTGAACTTAAGTCCTCTATGTGACGGGTAATCTCGTCAGACGTAGTTCTTGTCTGCTCTGAAAGCTTTTTAACTTCATTTGCAATGATTCTGAATCCTGCTCCTGCACTTCCTGCATGGGCTGCTTCTATAGATGCATTGAATGAAAGAAGGTTTGTCTGGTCAGAAATGTTCTGAATGTTCTGGACAAATGTACGGATCTTTTTTATAAATTCTTCAAGTTCCTTCATTTTCTGGTCCATTTCATGCCGTTTTGCCTGAATTTCTTCCATTTTGCTGTTAAGCTGCTCAAACTGCTCTGAAATGCTGTCAATCCGCAATGAACTGTTCTGTATTGATTCCAGGATACTGTGGGTTGTGTCTTCTATTTTACTGCTAGTCTTTGAAAAATTCTGCAGGGCCTCTGACTGTTTTTTATAAATTCCATTTTCAGACGTAAGGCTGTCCAGATATTTTTTTAGAAATGAATTTCCATTGTTTTCAGTTTCAGCCATATCCATAAGGACTTTTATAATGTCAAATCCTGCTTTTACAAGAGTCTGTTTAGTATAGTTCTGTTCCATAATGAGTCCTCTTTATGCTTCTATTACAAGTGCAAGTAAAGTCTGGTTAAAGTTCAGGTGGTCTTTCTGCTCTCCATAACTTGAAAAACCGCAGAATGCCGGAAAGTACTTCCGCCATGTTTCAGCAATTTTTCCGGTTAAATTATTCTGTTCAAATCCAATCGTACGTAAAATGCAGTTTATAAGAATTACGCAGCCTGGATTTGTAATTTCTTTCTGGAATTCCTGACCTGTTTTGTTTGCAATTTCTACGGCATCAAGAGGGTCCATAAGCTCAACTTCAGAATTTGGAAGGACCCTGCAGTACATTCCAATCGAGCCGTTTGAGTTGAAATTTGCAATTGATGATATGAATACGTCATCACCGTAGGATCTTCCCATAGGGTGCGAAAGTGCAGCGTTTCCTGCTTCTGATTCAGATATTCCGAGGGCCTGTGCATACATTCTCTTAGGATTCTGGCCGTTTATGGAATTTACAGTTCTTGTTTCAATGTTTACGCCTGAAAGCAGCAGCCTTTTGCCAGATGGAGTAAATATATTCTCCCTCTTTAATATGAATTTTTTCTGAGTTTTAAAGAATAATACTGCAGCTCCTCGTGAGACGACTTCTCCGTTATAGCATACGTATGTCTGCTTAAACTTTAGGTCATCTCCTGCAGAACCTCCTGCAATGATGAATTCCTTGTCGCCTATTACAGCATTCAGCAGTGCAAGGGATGCTTCTTCGGCATTGCAAAGGCCATTTATGAACGTCAGGGCAAAGCAGTCTCTGTTTGCACCAGTCCTGTTTAATGTTATGCCTACTTTTCTGGCGGCATTTTCAATTTTTTCCTTATGGACTATAGGAAATTGGTCTGTGTCATCGATTACAACTCCTGAAACTTTTGTATAAGAGTCAGTCAGCGTTGTGACTACAAGAGAATTTTTTGTAAAGCCTTTTGTACTTATTTCTCCAGAAGTACTTGTTCCTAACAGCTGAGTCCTTGGAAACAGTTCCTTCATTTTTTGAGCAAGCTTAGGAAAATCATAGCAAATGCTTGCAAAGAAAATAACAGCTGTGTAATTCTGATTGCCATCAAGCTGAGAAAGAATTTCTTTGAGTGCTAGATCAAGATTTTTGTTAGAAGAGAAGGCTATCTGTTGCTTCATATAGAACTCCTTTTTTTTGTTGATAACAGATGAGACATTTTTTGCTATGATTTATAAATAAAAGTTATAGATAAAGTTTATTTATAACTTCTTCTTTTAATTATCGTCTTTTGATTAGGTAATATGAGGGAAATGTTTTTACTGCTATTTATGAAATTATGAAAAAGTCCTGCGCATATTAATATTTATTCATATGCGCAGGACTGTTAAAATTTTAGAAGGAAAGTTTCAGAACTTCTTGCCCATTACGAGGCGTACGATTGCAATGAGAAGGCATGCGCCTGCAACAGATACTACAAATCCAGCAAGTCCGCTTGCCTGAATTCTAAGGAATCCTGCCAGCCAGTGACCGAGTGCTGATCCTACGATACCGAGAAGGCAGCTCATCCAGAAACCGTGGGCGCTCTTCATGAACAGGCATGCGAGCCAGCCAATGAATGCTCCTATTAAAATCTGAATGATAAGCGCTACTAATGAAGTCATAAATCTAATCTCCTTTATGATAGATTAAGGGGCATCTTTTTAGGACTGCCCTATGAAATATTCTAGCATAAATATTCATTTTTTGGTATAGTTCTTTTACCATTTATTTTCATAAGGGGTACATTTATGGCATCTATTTCATGGAATAACCTTAACAAGCTGGAAAGTTTTAAAAAACTTCAGTCACTAAAAGGCAGTGTTTCTGTTGCAAAGGAACTTCAGGGGGCAGGCGGGGCCGCTCGCGTTGCAAAATATACAATACCTATGGGCGGCGGACTTACCTATAATTACGCTGCAAAACAGGTAAGCGAGCAGATTATAAGCGTTTTCAAGAGCCTTGTTGAAGAATCTCAGCTTTTGGAAAAATATGAAGCTCTGTATAATGGCGATGTTATTAATACTGGTGAAAAGCGCATGGTTTTGCACCAGCTTACACGCGGCCAGCTGGGCAAGGATGTGTCTGCAGACGGCGTAAATAAGAGGAATTTTTATGTTGACCAGCAGAAAAAGATTGCAGACTTTGCAGAAAAAGTACATTCCGGCAAGCTTTTGAATGAAAAGGGTGAAAAATATACTACTGTATGCCAGATTGGTATCGGAGGCTCTGACCTTGGTCCTCGTGCCATGTATCTTGCACTTGAAAACTGGGCAAAGGCAAATAACACCTTTAAGATGGACGCTCACTTTATTTCTAATGTAGATCCTGATGATGCAGCGTCTGTAATCGCTTCAATTGATTTGGCAAAGACAATTTTCATTCTTGTATCTAAGAGCGGTACAACGCTTGAAACTCTTACAAACGAATCTTTCGTAAAGAATTTCATTAAGGATGCAGGACTTGATCCTTCAAAGCACATGATTGCAGTAACAAGTGAGACATCTCCTCTTGCAAAGAGTCCTGATTACCTTGCAGCTTTCTTTATGGACGACTATATTGGCGGACGCTATTCTTCAACATCTGGCGTTGGCGGAGCAATCCTGAGCCTTGCATTTGGCGCAGATGTATTTGCCCGCTTCTTAAGCGGCGCTGCTGAAGAAGACAAGTGCGCTACAGAAAAAGACATTACTAAGAATGCAGCCCTTATGGATGCTGTAATCGGCGTTTATGAGCGTAACGTTCAGGGATTCCCTGCAACTGCAATACTTCCATACTCACAGGCCCTTTCACGCTTCCCAGCCCACCTTCAGCAGCTTGACATGGAATCTAACGGCAAGAGCGTAAACCGCTTTGGCGAAAAGATTGACTATGTTACAGGTCCTGTAATTTTTGGTGAGCCAGGAACAAACGGCCAGCATTCATTCTATCAGCTTCTGCATCAGGGAACAGACATCATTCCTCTGCAGTTCATAGCATATCAGCAGAATCAGACAGGAAAAGACATTGACATTCAGGGATCTACAAGCCAGACAAAGCTCTGCGCTAATGTAGTTGCCCAGATCATTGCCTTTGCCTGCGGTAAGACTGATGACAATCCTAATAAATTCTTTGCAGGAGAGCGTCCTTCAAGCCTTATTTACGGCAAGCAGGTAACTCCTGAGTCTTTGGGTGCATTGCTTGCTCATTATGAAAATAAAGTAATGTTCCAGGGATTCCTGTGGAATGTAAACAGCTTTGACCAGGAAGGCGTTCAGCTCGGCAAGGTTCTTGCAAAGACAGTTCTTTCCGGCAAGATGGATGGAGCCCTTAAGGCATTCTCAGACTTGATGATAAAATAAAATATAGCACTCTATATGATTAGGGGGCGGCTGCAGGCTTTGCTTTGCAGCCGCCCTTTTTTATTAATATCCAAGTTTTTTATCGACAAGATGCAGGAGCGGGGCATTATCTGAAAATCTTAGTAAATCTTCCAGAAACATTTCGACGTTTTTGTCTTTTGTACATGCAACTGTAAAATTTCCTGCTACATGAGGCGTTATTAAAAGATTCTTCGCCGTCCACATCTTGCTGTCTTTTGGAAGGGGTTCTTTTTGGAATACGTCAAGGGCGGCTCCGTCAAGATGACCGGATTCAAGGCTTTCTATGAGGGCGCCTTCATCAATTGCAGAGCCTCTGCCTACATTTATTATGTATGCCCCTTTGGGAAGCATGGAGATCCTAGGGCGTGAAAGAATTCCTCTTGTTTCTGGAGTAGCAGGAAGGCTCATTGCCAGAAGGTCCGTCTGCGGAAGGACAGAATCAAGCTTGCTTACAGGTATTACTTCGTCATAATACGGTTGTGAAGACTTACCGCTGCGGCAGACTCCTGTAATCTTTGCAGGGTCAAAGGCCTTGGCCCTCTTTGCAAAATTACTTCCTATGTCTCCTGTGCCAAGAACTGTTATTCTGCACCCCTTTAGAGATTTCTGAGGCCTTGGCAAAAGCCATTCCCTGTTGCGGCTTCCTTCAAAAAACTCAGGAAGGCGCCTCATCATTATAAGGGCCTGAGCTATCATGTGTTCTGCTATGGATACTCCGTAAGAGCCTGCTGAGTTTGTAAGCAGGCATCCTTCGTTTGCAAAATAGCCTGGCTTCATGATAGAATCTACCCCTGCCCAAGGAATGCACAGCCACTTTAGCTTTTTGCTTGTGCTTACTATTTTGGGAGCAAAGCCGTATATTACGTCAGCATCAAAATCTTCTGCTGGAATTTCATTCTCAGAATTATAGAATATTACCTGAGCTTTTATGTCAGATGCAGTTTTTTTTATGAGGTCTATGTGCTTTTGTTCAAGCTGATTGTTTATGACTAAAATTTTCATAGTAATATTCCAAGGCTAGGGCTAGGACTTAAAGAGTTTAAAACTTAAAAAGTTTCTTGCAGTTTTCATCTACAATCTTGCAAAGCTTGTCTACCGTAATGTTGCGCTTTGTTGCGATGAAGTCATAGGTGTATTTTATGAAAAGCGGCGTATTAGGCTGTCCTCTGAAAGGAACGGGCGTAAGGTACGGGGCGTCTGTTTCCAAAAGGATGCGGTCGTCAGGAACGTAGCGCAGAAGGTTTTCCATTTCATACAGCTTGTTCTTCTTTGTGTATGTTACGGCACCTCCGAAAGCAATGTGCCATCCTCTGTCAAGGAATTCCTTTACTTCATCTTCTCCATAAGAATAGCAGTGGATTATGCCTTTATGGTATCCTGCTTCATCAATGCAGGAAATAGTGTCTTCAAAGGCATCCCGTGAATGAATGACAACAGGAAGCTGGAGCTTTTTCGCCAGATTTATCTGCATGATGAACAGTTCCCGTTCGCCTTCGAACATGTCCCTGTCAAAGTCTTCTTCATTCCTTCCGTCAGGATTCCAGTGGTGGTCTAATCCGCATTCTCCTATGGCAGCAAGTTTCTTTGCAAAGCGTTCGCCGTCATCCGTTGCGTCTTCTATCTGTTCTTCCAGGGTTTCCATGCAGTCAAGCCTGTCTTGTATGGAGTCCTGATCCGGCCAGATGCCTGCGGTAAAGTAAATCATCTTTTCTGCTCGTCCCTTGAGGACAGAATCTTCTATTAAGTCCAGGCTTTCTGCAAAATGTTCCTGCCTGTCTGCAAGGTCATCGGCTCTTGTTCCTATGTCCATTGCAAAGGCTGTACGGTTCTGAGCCATTTCTTCAAGGATAGAGGCTCCCTGTTCTGTGCTTCCATCTGTGAGATGATGAAAATGAAAATGCGTGTCGCTGTACATAATGCTGGTATTTTACTGAATTTCAAGGGCAATGTACACTGTTGCCGGTGCACGGCTGTAACTTTTAAGAAACTGTCTCGTACGCAGGTGAAGCAGGCGTGCGCGTACGCAGGCGTGCGCGTCCACTTTGCGACTTGTGTAGTGTACTCTTTGCATCTTGCGTAGTGTACTCTTTGCATCTTGCGTAGTGTACTCTTTGCGACTTATGTAGTGTACTCTTTGCGATTTATGTAGTGTACTCTTTGCATCTTGCAAAGTTGCTGTTAATT
>JAILPY010000180.1 GCA_024699235.1 Treponema sp.
GGGGTAATCGCGGTCGCCGCCTTTTTCCAGTCTCCAATTTTTCAGTTCAAGTTGACATTTAAAATTGACATTTTGAATTGTCAACTATTTATAATTCAAGAATGTCAACTAAGCTTTTATTATAAAGCTGGCAACAACAAAAGAAGTATATATAAACTATAAGAACTATGATATAATTAATACAACCGACTTAAACAATGAGAGGTGCCCACATGATTAGCATACCAGCATACTTTGACGGAAACGCAGTAAAAACACTAGGGACTTACCCATTTGAGAAAAACCAGCGACTTATAATCACAGTACTAGACGATTCAACAGCATGGGTAGATGAAAAACAAGACATTGACAGAAGGCTTTCTTTGCTTGACGGCTTGCAGAAATACAGGGGACGTTTTTCAACAGACTTTGACGCTGAAAAAGCACTAGCAGAAGCAAGGGAGCAAAAATATTCAAAATGAATGTACTGATTGATACAAATATCTTGCTCGACTTCATCCAGCATAGGGAACATTACAGCCCGGCTGAACAAATACTGACATTATGTGCAAAAAAAAGAAATTAACGGATTCATGGCTGCTCATTCAATCCCGAATATGTTTTATATATTGCGCAAGGATTTTAAAGACAGTGAGCGACGCGAAATCCTGTTAACGCTTACAGAATTGATTCCAATAGTGAGCATAGACCATGCAAAGATTGTAAGCGCATTAAAAGCACAAGATTTTTCAGATTTTGAAGATTGTTTACAATCGGAATGTGCAGAAGAAATAGGGGGCTTCTTACATAATCACACGGAATGTAAACGATTACGCACAATCAAGAATAAAAGCAATAAGTGCAGATGATTTTCTAAAACTGGTAGCACATTAAAAAGCACCTGTAGAAAACAACCGACTTAAACAGCAAGAGGTTAAAAATGGCTTGTTAAAAGTATTCTAGAAATACAACTTAGTCCAATATTAAAAAACATTCCTAAGCTTTCAAACTCAGCTAAATTAGCAATAGAGTCCACACGAAATCTATTAAAGACTTGCAGGCAATCTATAAATGCAGACTATACCAAAGAAAAAAAGTATGTGCCTATGTCGCCTAATTACAATATATTAAAAACAATCCATGAATTGAAAGAAGAAATAAAAGACTTTAAATCTGGATCAAAAATAAAAGATCCAGAACATTCATTTTCTACAGTTCAATATACTCCTACTGAAAATGCAGTAATGGCACTATACCCACAATTCCAAAAAGAATATCAAGTATTGATTGACAGCAGTTACATGCAGAAAAACGGTGATAAATTGCAATGGTTAAAGTCTACTAAGTCACTGGCAGTATATTTTGGCTATATGAAATGTGCTGATAACAGTGTACACTGGAAAGAAATTGAAATATTATTTTCTAAAAAACACTTATATCAAAGTTTTCAAAATGCTCAAACCATAAATAAATCAAAAGACTACAAAAATCTGCAAAAAATTTTATCAATGTAAAATTTTAATATCCAGTTTTATTTTATACAATTGAGCCAAACAAAAGCACCGCGGACGCGCTGAAAGCTTATTGTATGGCTTTTCTTTTTTGGAAGAGCATCACAGAGTAAAAAATGGACGTTCAATTTTTTTAAGCATGGAGAAATGACCATGAACAATTTTTCAAATGAAGATCATGATGTTATGACGCGCAAACAGGCAGCGGCATATTTGCAATTCTGTACAACGGTTTTAGACCGCTCAAATATCCCTCATATAAAGTTCGGGCGACTTGTACGCTACAAAAAAGCAGACATTGACAAATGGATTAAAGAAAAGGCCGTAAAGACAGGGGGTACAGTATGAACAATGCTAAAACAATGGAAACGAGGAAAGATTCCTTGCTATTGCTGACAGGCAGGCACAAAATGCAAGCCTTGTAAAATACGGGCTGCATTTCCGTTGAATTGCAGATTCATGACGGGCGCGTCTGTACGGTAACGTACAGCACAACGGAAAAAACTAGGAGCAATGCAGGATAAGATATTAAAAACCGTGTCTAATGATGCTGTTTTCACTCCCCCTCCCAACCACATACAATAATTTTATAGAAATAAAAAGCCCCGAACTTACGGGGCAAAGGAGATTTTATAATGGCAGATAAACGTATGTTTTCAAGGTTTATAGTATCTACTGACAAATTTAAAACATTACAGTTATCTTCACAAGCTTTATATTTTCATTTAGGAATGAATGCTGATAATGACGGTTTTGTTGATAGTCCAAAAAGCATACAACGTTCTGTAGGAGCAAGTGACGATGATTTTAAGCTATTCATTACTAAAACTTTCGTATTCCGTTTAATAGTGGAATTATTGTCATTACACACTGGAATATAAACAACGCTTTAAGAAAAGATCCTTATCATAAAACTATTTATCAAGATGAGTTCAAAGAAGTCATCAAAAACTATTCTAATCTATATACTTTTTAACAGCCTAAACAGTCCGTTACAAGTTCGTAACGAAACAGTAACGAAGAATAGTATAGACAAGGGAAGAATAGACAAGAATAGTTTAGTATTACTCGTTCCTGACGAATCGGGGGATTTGCCTAAAGGCAAACAGAAAAATAAAAAATCAGTTTCTGCAAAACAATTTCAAAAACCAAGCGTTGAAGAAATCGCAGCCTATTGCATGGAGCGTGGAAATTCAATAGACGCGCAACAGTTTTATGATTTCTATGAAAGCAAGGGCTGGCTTGTCGGGAAAAGCAAAATGAAGGACTGGAAATCAAGTATTAGGACATGGGAACGCAACAACGCAGCCTGTGCAGCAACAGGCAACAAGCCCGTAAGCTCTGAATATACAAGAGAGCCAACAGCTGATGAAATGGCATTTTAAGGAGTGTTCATAATGAAAACAAAGAAAGAAATTGAAAAATGGGAAAAAGAACAAGAATCAGAACTTTTTTCTAAAAACTTCAAAAAATGCGGCATTGGAGAGCGATACATTAATATGTGTTTCGACACTTTCAGAACTTCAAGCGAACAGCAACGCATACTCAAAGAAAAAGGCTGCAAATTTGCAAATACCGTTAAAGAAGGGATTACATTAATTTTTATACTTTATGGGGATGTAGGTACTGGAAAAACAGCACTTGCAGCCTGTATCATGCGTGATGTAATGGCAACAGAAAATAACACTACAGGAAACAAAGAGCGTTTTAATGTCTGCAATCATTTTACATGCAGATACACAAAAGCACTAGATATTACAAATGCTATTAAGCAAGCACAATCGTTCGGGGGCTGATAAAAAACTTACAAATTATCAAAAGCCCCATAATGATTAAAAAAAAATCTTTAACTACCAGCATTATCATTAGCAATAAACTATTACAAAACTGTAACATTTTTCATGTAACAAATCATGTAACAGAATTATTTTTAATATTTCCAGATAAGACAAAGAAAGCTTTTCTTTCACTTGCAATTTTTTATAATACAATTATATAATAAGTCTAAATAAGCCTTAGTAAGTCAAAATTATAATTGCCTACACGCTACTCGTAACGTGCAGGTACTCGGTTCAAGTCCGGGAGTTGGCTATATTCACTTTATTTCTTCTTCTCGTCATCCAGATTAGAATAATAGGAATCAACAGTACGCTTCATATCCATAATATTTGACACAACCATATAATCAGCATAGATTGCAACTTTATTTTTTGAAGCAAACTTATTTAATTCATCCCTAGCTTCATCTACAGTAATAGAAGCCCATTCGGCCATATCACTAACTGTAATATAAAACTTTCTTTCCAAGCTTTCAGAGTCAGGGTCAGAATTAATGGAAAGGCCATCTTCGTCATACATAAGGAAAACATCAGCAACACGAACGCTAAGTTCTTTTATGCAAAGAATTTTTAACGCTCTCCGCTGACTGTAAATCTTACTTGAAAGGGTTTTCAAAACAGACATAGCTGCAGTACCATTCTCTGCTACGACGGATTTAAAATTATCTTTGCCAAATTTTAAGCATGTAACATTTCCACGTGCAATGCAAGACGCACTTCTGGACATTTCCTCTATGAGCTCAAGTTCTCCGAAGAATTCTCCAGGACCTATCATACCATAAAGCTTCATCTTGCCATTAATATATTTTTCAACGGAGATTTCCCCTTCTAATATGAAATAGAAAGACTTTACTTTTGTAAACTCGGAAATAATGACTTCTCCATCAGAGAAACTTTTCTTAAAGCGTTCAAAAATAGGAAGCGAAAACTGTTTAAGCAATGCTGCTGAAAAATCTGCAATAGGAGGCTTATCAGATCCCCAAAAAGAAGCTCCAATAGTTTCCTGCTGAGAAAGCTTTTCCTTTGCCTGAGCAAGCAATCCTTCTACAGACTCCTTATTGCAAGGTTCTTTTATATCTCTGAAAATCTTTTCACATTGATTCTGTGCAGAAAAATATCTCTCATCTTCCAGAAGACTCTTAGCAACAAGCTCCATCTTCTCTTCTCTAGAAAGATCAAGATTTCCGCTTTTCAGGAAGCGTTCGGTTTTACCCTGCCATTCTATAAGGGCTTTTGTGAAAACGCCGAACATTTTAGAAATAATAGCTTTATTATTAGAGAAATTCTTTTCAAATTCAGGCAGGGTAAGCATTACAACCTGACTGTCAGACATAGCAGTTGCTGTTTCTATGCGAGTCTTACGGGCAAGAACACTCTTAAGGCCAAAAAACTGACCTACAGACAACTGCTCTTTTATGCTTTCATGCGTTACTATATCAGTTGTCGTTAAAGTAACTGATCCAGATTGAAGTATAAATATTTTATCAGCCTTGTCACCTTCAAAGAAGATTACAGAACCTTTAGAATAGGGAACAATTTTTGGCATATCTATTCTCCCACCATATAAATGGATATTAACCTTAGTAAATTATATCATAATTTATTTAAATATGCTATCATAAGTGTGAAAAAAAGGACAATATGATAGATTTACACTCACATTCAACAGCTTCTGACGGTACATTTACGCCAAGAGAACTGGTAAAATATGCTGCAGAAAAAAAACTTAAGGTGCTAGCCCTTACAGACCATGATACAACAGATGGACTGATGGAAGCTCAGCAGGAAGCAAAGGTTCAAGGAATAACGTTTGTACCTGGAATTGAAATAAACATTGCATGGCCTACAGGAGAATTTCATCTTTTAGGGTTAGGATTAAAGAAAGTTTCCCAAGAACTGAAGGATACAATAGAATTTCTAAAAGACGGAAGGATTCAGAGAAACGTCCAGATGATCGAAAAGCTTCGACAGGAAGGTATCGACATAACGCTAGAAGAATTGCAGCAAAGATTTAATGCAAATACATTAGGGCGGCCGCATTTTGCCCAATTATTAGTTGAAAAAGGAATTGTAAAGGTACGCCAGCAGGCTTTTGACCAGTTCTTTGCAAAAGGAAGGCCTTGCTTTGTAGACAGAGAGGGAGCATCTTTAACAGATGCCGTGAAGGCAATAAAGTCAAGCGGCGGCATTCCCGTCCAGGCACATCCTCTTTCAATGTACGTATCATGGGGCAAACTTGAAGATAAAATCATAGAAATTCAGCAAAGCGGAGTTCAGGGACTGGAAGCCTGGCATCCAGGAGCTCGGGTAGCCGAAGCAGAGCGCCTAGAAGAAATGGCTCATAAGCTTGGCATGATTGCTACAGCAGGAAGCGACTTTCATGGCGTAAAAGTCAGGGCCGACAGACACATAGGGGAAACTTCAGGAGCAAAAAAAATAGACGACCGCTTTTGGGAAGAAGAATTAAAGCCCGCCCTGCTCCGCATACACGGAGACGACGACCTTACATTCACGGATTAAGTTATGGCCATTTTCAAAATGTAACTTTTCACTAATAAAAGCCTTTTTTAGATATCATTAAAATAAGCTAAGGAGGCTTTATTTTGAAAAAACTAACATTTTCTATATTTATTACAGTAATATCTTTATTATTTATATCCAGCTGTGGAAAAAAAAGCGGGGGAATGGCATTTGCAACAGCAGAAGCTTCTGACTCATGGAACGAAAGCGGCTTTATAAATTCAAGCAAAAGCGTAAGCTTTGACCAAGCAAGTCCTGAAATTGAAGAAGCAGAAGCTGTCATGATGGATTCGCCTTCACCTGAAGTACCTAAAGAGCAGGTAAGTTCAAGTTACGAACGTAAACTCATACTAAACGGTGATATAAGCATAGAAGTAGAAAAACTAGAAGATGTCCGAAGTGCAACTGATAATCTTGTAAAAAAGCTTGGCGGCTATATATCTGATTCATCTGAATGGAGTAATGGCCTGTCAATTACAATCAGAATTCCTAGCAGCAGCTTTTATGATGCAATGAATTCAGTTTCCGGAATTGGAAAAATCCGTTCTAAGAACATAAATACATCAGACGTTACAGACCAATATTACGACATTGATACGCGCCTTACAACAAAAAAAGTAATGCTTGAACGCCTTGAAACATATCTTAAGCAGGCAAAAGACGTAAAGGATATGATTGAGATAGAAACTAAGATAAACGAAGTTACTTCTGACATAGAAGTAATGCAGGGGCAGTTAAACAGACTTTCTTCACTCATAAGCTATTCAACCATAACAATATCTGCAAGGCTGCCTGTAAACCAGACTCAGCAGGGATTCGTGATGCCGGATGCAAAGAGCAAGTTCAGAGAATTTGCAAGGGATGTCTTGAACTTCTTTGTACAGTTCTTCTTTGTAATCTTGTATATAATCATATATGGCATTCCAATTCTTGCAGCCGTTCTATTACTGTACTGGCTGCTCATAGGAAAGGTTGGCATATTGCGAAAAATCTTCTGCAAAATTAAGGCAAATAAAAACTCCCAGGACCAATAAAGTTAAATAAACCAGAATTATAACTAAAAAAAGACCGCTGCTATTTAACATTGCAACGGTCTTTTCTATTAAATCGATTTAATTAAGATTAATTTCTGCCATCCTTTATGCAAAGGATTCCGCCAATAATAAGGCCGTTCTTTGCAAGGACAAGGAGCCAGTGAAGGACAAGAATAGAAGAAAGTTCTTTCATGTATGTAATAAGCGTTACAACAGTTACTACAATCCATACAATCAGAGTTACATACTTAATAAGATCATCAAGTTTTCCTAAATCAAGAGAAAAAACTTTAAGCAAGAAGACAACTCCGCACACAATCAGAAGAATTGCAATTACAATATTTATTGCAGGGGAAATATCTTTAAAGAATGCTGTAACACCCTTTATTTCATCACTGGAAATAGAGCGTCCAACTCCAAAAAGACAGATTCCTGTTACAACCAGATAAATTGCCAGTGCAAGCTGCACAATGGCAGAACCTAATGAATTTCGCTGCTTTGACATAAAAAACTCCTGTTCTTCAGCTTTGTAAATACGCCTCGGTCAACGCCGAACGGCACTATACTCGGCACATCATAGAATGGACTTATTACAAGTTCCTGATCCAGACAATGCAGAATAAAATCATTATAATTTTCCTTGCTCACCTTAGGATAAAGATAAGGTCCTTTCCGAGTCCAGTATTTTGTAAGCACTGTATCATATAAAAACCAATGCTTTTCTTCCCTAACCTGAACGGCAGCAAGCATATCATATACAGAACGGGCAACAGCTGCCGCAACAGGGGCTGCAATCCTTACGCCTTTTAAGGAATCAGGCTCTGTAACGCCGTCTTTCACAGCAAGAATCGTTATGTCTCCTACCCACGGTAACGGAGGCTCAACAATGACACACGCAATATCTCTCCAGACAATAGATTCAGCAGCCCATGGCTTCCACAACTTCCATTGCTTATCAAAGAAAGCCTGTGCAACATTAACAGCTTCCTCTTTGCTATGAAAGATATAAGCTTTCCTTTTAGAGTTTAAAAGTTCTCCAATTGCCTTCCCTA
The DNA here is from genome assembly GCA_024699235.1 of Treponema sp. GTDB lineage: Bacteria > Spirochaetota > Spirochaetia > Treponematales > Treponemataceae > Treponema_D. The sequence continues at coordinate 7,935 of JAILPY010000180.1, forward strand.
CACGAGGCATGAAATCAGTATTAAAGCTACCGGTAATGCCTCTTGAAAGAACATTTTTCAGCTGAGTAAAAGCAGAGCCTCCGCCCCATCCAAGAATGGCACGTCCGCCTTCTTCATACATATCAGTAAGGCGGACGCCTTTTGCTGTATATAAAAACACACCTCTGGCACGTTTTACCGTACCATAGCGTTTTGTAATTTCTTCTGCAAGAAAATCTAATTGCGACATCTTTCTTCTACATTAACTATTGCTTACAGAGCAGAAAGTTTTTTATTTACAAGCTCACTGGCAATCTTAGGATTTGCCTTGCCTTTACTTTCTTTCATTACCTGACCAGTAAGCCAGCCGATAACATTAGTCTTACCGCCCTTAAAGTCACTTACGGCCTTAGGATTTGCAGCAATAATCTTATCAACAATAGCTTCTATTGCACTGTTATCGCTAACAACTTCCATACCCTTTTCTTTTATAATCTCGTCAGGCATTTTATTAGAAGCAAGCATTTCTGCAAAAACAGTCTTTCCCTGTGCCGATGAAATCTTACCATCTTCAATTGCATTAACAAGAGCGGTTATATGCTTAGGTGTTATTGAAATATCAGAAATAGACTGATTCTTCTCATTCAAGACGGCAAGAAGTTCTGCAAGAATCCAGTTTGCAACCTTCTTTACATCTTTAGCATCCTTTGCAGCATCTTCAAACCACAAGGAAAGCTCCCTGGTACCTGTAAGAGTTTCAACATCGAAATCAGAAAGACCATACTCTTTCTTAAGGCGGTTTCTCTTAGCTTCAGGAAGTTCGCCAACTCTACTACGGGCACGCTCAATAAGTGCATCACTAACACTGAAAGGCTTGATATCAGGCTCTACGACAAAGCGGTAATCGACGAAACTGTTTTTAGTACGCTGAACAACAGTCTGACCCTTTTCTTCATCCCAACCCATAGTAACTTTAAAGCCAGGATTAAATTCCTGCCTGTCTTCCTGGAATTCCTTAAGCTGACGCTGAGCTTCGTATGTACAGGCATCACGAATGGAGCGGAAAGAGTTAAGGTTCTTAATTTCAGAAATAGGAGTGTGATAAAGCTTGCCGTCTTCCCATACATTAAGGTTTATGTTGGCATCACAGCGCATGTTGCCTTCTTCAAGGTTACCGTTAGTTACTTTCATGTAGCGGAGAATTTCCTGAACTGTCTCCATAAACAGAGCAGCTTCTTCAGGACTTGTCATATCCGGCTTAGTAACGATTTCAATCAATGGGGTACCAGAACGGTTATAATCAATATAAGAATGCTTTCCCTGCAAGTGAAGGGACTTACCTACGTCCTCTTCAAGATGAATTCTTTCAACACGGACGCGGCGATACTTTCCATCCTGCAAAATACAGTCTTCGCCAATAAAATTCTTTGGACGGCATTTTTCACCGCCTGACTGCTGGTCCTTAGGATACTTTACCATAGGCAAATCTACATAGCCATCTGTACACAAAGGAATGTCATACTGTGTAATCTGATATCCCTTAGTCAAGTCTGGGTAGAAATAATGCTTACGGTCAAACTTTGTAAAACGAGCAATATTACAGTTCAAGGCAATGCCAGCAACAGCACCAAGTTCAACATACCCCTTGCTGATTCTAGGCATAGCTCCAGGAAGTCCCAGACATACAGGACATACTCGAGTATTAGGCATTCCGCCATATCTATTTTCACAGGCACAGAAAGCCTTTGTTTTAGTAAGAAGCTGTGTATGAATTTCACAGCCAATGACAATTTCCCATTTATCAATAGCCATAATTATTTTGCCTCCATAACAGGACTTCCACAGCCAGGATGATCTTCTTCCCATGCCTGTGCAATGCTAAGTATTTTAGCTTCACTAAACATAGGACCTGCAAACTGAATGCCTACAGGCATACTGTCACTGTCACCTCTTGCTGCAGCACGGGCAAATTCCCCGTTAAAGCCTTTTGTAATTCCAGCTTCAACATCTTTGCCATGAGTATGACCGCATGGAACAGAAATACTTGGAATGCGAGCAAGATTTACGAATACAGTAAACAAGTCACTTAAATACATAGCAAGCGGATCATCAACTTTCTGACCAAGGCGGAAAGATGGAGTCGGACATGTAGGACACAGAATTAAATCATAGCTTTCAAAGAGCTTTGCAACTTCCTTCTGAATGCGGGCACGGACAGTCATTCCTTTTTTGTAAGTATCACCAGAAAACTGTTCTGAAAGGACATAGTTACCAATGATGATTCTTCTCTTAACTTCAGGACCAAAGCCTGCACTTCTTGTATCTACATACAGCTGGTCATATCCTGCATTGTTATCAATGCGGGCACCGTAGCGGATTCCGTCAAAGCGGCTCAAGTTTGAGGCAGCTTCAGAAAGGGCAATAACATAATAAGAAGCAATTGAGGCGTCAAGGACAGGAAGGTCAACAATATCAATCTTTGCACCCTTTGATTCAAACCATGCGCGGGTATCTTCAAAAACCTTCCCTACATCTGCATCCAAACCCTTACTTTCCAGAAACTGCTTTGGAATTGCAATCTTAAGCTTAGCAAAATCGCTATATGCCTTCAGATTTTTAAGGGAACCTTTCTCTGGCAAATCAGCAGAAGTATCATCATAAAAGTCTACTCCACTCATTACACTCAAAGGAATAGCTATATCGTTTGGAGTATGTCCGAGGATTCCAACCTGATCAAGAGAAGAACCATAGGCAACTACACCCCAACGGCTCAATACTCCATAGGTTGGCTTTAATCCATAAATACCGCAGTAAGAAGCTGGAAGACGTACAGAACCTCCAGTTTCTGTTCCCAAAGCAAACAAAGCCTGATTTGCTGCTACGGCAGCTGTAGAGCCTCCTGAAGATCCTCCAGAAACATAAGCTCTGTTAATAGGATTACGCGTAGGTCCATAACTTGAATATTCAGTAGAAGAACCCATTGCAAATTCATCCTGATTGCAACGTCCAAGAGGAATTGCACCAGCTTCCATAAGACGGTTTATGACAGTTGCATTATATGGAGCAACATAGCCGTCCAAAAGCTTAGAAGCACAAGTCAGATGCTTTCCACGAACGGAAATGTTGTCTTTGTTGGCAAAAGGAAGCCCAAGGAGAGGCTTTTTAGCAAAAAGGTCATCCAATGTACCTGCATTACGGGCTTCTGAAATCTCTTTATCTGCAGATTCTGCAAGAGCAATGGCATCATCATACATTTCTATGAATGCATTTAATGGCAGTTCTGATTTTTTATCGCTTTCAAATGTTGTAAAAGATTTTTCTACAAGGGATTTACTTGTAACTGCACCAGATTTCAAGGCAGCTACGGCTTCTTTTATAGTCTGCATATTACGCACCTTCTCCCAAAACTTTTGGTACCTGGAAATATCCGTCAAGGAAATGCTCACTAACTTTCTTTACATCATGCATTTCAAGGCCGGCAACAATTTCGTCTTCGCGTAATAATTCTGAATCCGTCGTTGGATAGGCATCATAAGGATTTGCACTGTCGTCATATTTAGAAAGGATGTCAAAATATCCTACAATCTCGTCAACCTGCTTTTTTAGAGTAGCCATATCGGTACTTTCAGGGGATAGTCGTGAAAGATACAGAAGCTTTTCAAGTGTATCTTCATTTACAGTTCTTTTTGAGTCACTCATAGCTTAATACTATAGCAAATTTGAATATTTTATGGAATAGACTGCAAAAAACTTGAAATGCAGATAAAGAAAATCCTATATAAAAGTGCATAAAGTTCGGTAAAATAAGAAAAAATTTCTCAATCTTCCACTATAAGAGATTTGCTCTGATATTTAGGCAAGAATTTCGCAAAACCGCCTGTTTCAAATTTTACGCTGATTACATATTCCCCTTCGTCAGAAGTTTCTGCATGAACAATCTGTCCATGGCCGTAATCATCGTGATACACACAAACACCCTTTTTATATTTTTTTACTATGGACGCTAATTCAGGATCTTCAGAAGAAAAACTTACTGGCGCTTCACCTATTACACGGATTAAATCCTTGTCAATTTCATTTAAAAATGGACTTGGACTCATATAATTAGTTCTTCCATATAGGCGCCTTAAGCCACAGCTTGTCAAATACAATTCATTCTGAGCACGCGTAATGCCAACATAAAAAAGACGCCGTTCTTCTTCTATTTCCTCTCCGCTTTTGTCTTCTCGTGGAAAAATACCGCTTTCCATACCAGTAATTATAACACGTGGAAATTCAAGTCCCTTAGTATTATGCAAGGTAATTAATGTTACACAATCCCTTGAAGAATCCTCTTCTTCATTTTCAATTGTCCTGTCAAGCTGAATGTGATCCATAAAGTCTAGAAGTCCCTGCATGGAGCAAGGATACAATACCGCACTGTTTATAAGTTCCTGAAGGTTTGCTATTTTCTGAGTTCCTGCAATTTCATCTTGAGCCGCATAATGCTCTTCAAGACCTGATTTTTTAATGACATTCTCAATAAAAGAAGATAGCTTTTCCTGACTTTGCTCCGAAAGCAGCGATTGACATTCCTTAACAGACTCACAAAAATCAGCCAGGGCTTCCATGCACTTTTTTGAAAGCTTTACATTCTCCCAGCCTTCAAGTAAAGAAATTCCTCTTCCCGATGCAATTATTTTATCTTGCGAAGCATTTCCTATTCCACGTGCAGGCTTATTTACAACACGCCTGAATGCAATTTCATCCTTAGGATTTGCAATAAGAGAAATCCATGCAAGTATATCCTTTACTTCTTCACGTTCATAAAACTTTAAAGAACCAACAATCGAATAAGGAATTTTCCTATGAAGGAATTCCGATTCAAAGCCAAGTGACTGGGCATTAGTCCTGTACAATATTGCCCATTCAGAATATGAAATTCCTTTACTATGAGCCTGTTCAATAATTTCAGCGCAAAATTGAGTTTCATCATCCTGAGTTGGCAAAAAGACTAGAGTCGGAATTTTTCCCTTTCCCCTGGCAGACACAAGAGTCTTTCCTAAGCGACCTTCATTGTTTTTTACGACAGAGTCTGCACAGGCAAGAATTTCTGAAGATGAACGATAATTCGTTTCTAGTCTTACCAAAGCTGTTCCAGGAAACTGATTTTGAAAATTCAGGATATTATTAATATCAGCTCCACGGAATTTATAAATGCTCTGATCATCATCGCCTACTACACATACATAAGAACCAGGAAAAGAATCATCGCTTTCATCAATTCCAGAAAGAATATGAAGCAGCTTAAACTGAGCGACGTTAGAATCCTGATACTCATCAACCATTATTACACGGTACCGCCTGTGCAGTTCATGACGCACAAAATCATTATTTTTCAATACCAGATAAGGCAGCAGTATCAAATCTCCAAAATCAACGTTACCTGTTTCTCGCAGACGCCTTTCATAAGCATCATATATATCGCGGAATGATGGATCTTCAGAAATCTTATATAAGTCTTCACTATCCGGAGTATAGCAATAATCCTTTGCAAGTGAAATCTTATGGGCTGCAACAGAAGCCTGCTGCTTTGAAAGAGACGGAACAGCCTTACTCAAAAGGGTTACCATGTCATCATCATCATAAACAGTAAAATTTTTATCTATCCCTGCATCAGATGCATGCGTACGCAAAAAATAAGAACCCCATGAATGAAAAGTTCTTATCTGAGCATATTCTGCACGCGGCTCCAGAGATACGGCCCTTTCCTTCATTTCATTGGCAGCCTTTTTTGTAAACGTTACTGCAAGGATAGAAAAAGGATCTACGTGCTTTTCCGCAATAAGGTATGCAATTTTTGTAGTAATAACACGAGTCTTGCCGGAACCTGCACCAGCAAGAATAAGAAGGGGAGAACCTTCATGAACTACAGCCTTTTTCTGATCTGGATTTAAAATACTTATATAAGAATCAGAGTCCAACATATTCTCCGTCAATGTCAACTGCAGAAGAAGCAAGAGCCCGAACTTTTACCAATGCGCCTGGAATAACAGCACTTACGGCATCGGCATCATCAAGATCATAACGAACAACAACATTTCCATCCACTTCAGGAGCTTCAAACCAAGCACGTCCAATTGCAAGGCCTTCATCAGTTTCTTCTGGATTCTGTACTATTTCTTCAATTAAGACTTCATATTCTTTTCCAACCCTTGACTTCAAGCGATTGGCTGTAATTTCAGACTGAATGGACTCAAGAAGAGAAGCTCGCTTTTCAGCAACTTTCCTTGGAACGCGACCTTTCATCTTGTCTGCAGGAGTTCCTTCTTCCCTACTATAAGGAAAACACCCCGACCAGTCACTCTGAATTGTCTGCAAAAACTTAACAGTCTTTTCTGCTGCTTCCTCTGTTTCCCCTGGAAACCCCGTAAGAAATGTAGTGCGTATGCAGCTTTCAGGGAATTCAGCTCTAATCGCTTTTATCAAATTAACATAGGAATCAAATGAACCTTTTCTATTCATCAGGCGGATAACACCATCATCCCCAGACTGAAACGGAATGTCAAAATAAGGAAGGAAACGGGGATCCTTTTTCATAACAGAAAGGATATCTGGATTAAAATGATCTGGATGAATATAAAGGAGGCGAACCCAAAAGTTTCCTTTTAAAAGCGATATCTTAGAAACGAGTTCTGCTAACAATGATTGCTTTCCGCCTGCAAAAGAAGGATCCTCTATCACAGGCTTTGAAAGATGATGATACATAGAATCGTACCAGTTTTCTCCACGGCAAAAAACATCATCATCTGCACCACAGCCGTAAGCAGCAAGATCCTGTCCTATAAGATTTATCTCATGAATTCCTTTTGCAACAAGGGATTCTATTTCACTTACTATTTCATCAGCGTTACGGGAACGCAACGCACCTCGAATTATAGGAATTGCACAAAATGTACAGCGATTATCACAGCCTTCAGTAATCTTTACAAAGGCACTTCCTTTAAAAGACAAAAGAAAATTCCTATCACCACAGCAGACACCTTTCTGAGGTGGACGTACAACAGGACGCTCCCCATTGAATAAAGAAGAAACTGTATTTTCAATCAGCGACAAATCCCCGTTACCAAAAATACCATCTGCTTCTGGCAATTCAGTTTTGAACACATCTGCATAACGCTCGGCAAGACATCCGGCAAGAAGTATTTTTGCGTGAGGATAAGCATCCCTTGCATCCATAAGGGCATCGAGGCTTTCTTTTTTAGCACTTTCTATAAAACCACAGCTATTTATTATTATAAGGTCAGCTTCAGAAGCATCTTCTGTCCGCTTCATTCCCATAGAGGACAATCGTGAAATAATCAGTTCTCCGTCAACCTGATTTTTTGCACAACCGTGCTGATCTAAAAAAAAAGTTTTATCAGTCAAGTTTTTCTACCACCAGACGGTACATGCCGTCAGAATCACGAATCCATTTTATGTCTTCAACTTCAACTTCACCTGCTTTGCCGACACCGATATCATAAGTGCCAAGGCCTGCAATTACCTGGATTTTCATAACATTTATGTTGCTAGTCCAAATTCGGAATCCATTCTGAGAAGAAACGCTGACAGTATCGCCTGACTTATAATAATCTTCGACAGGATCCTTTCTGTCAGAACGATAACGAAGTACGCATGACCCACGGAATGAAATATTTACTGTAAAAGGATATGCTCTGGTATCTTCCTTAATTACAACATGATTTTTTCCACCTTCGACACCTTCGGTAACAACAAAAGTTTCATCTGCTTTTGTTTCAACGACATCTTCAGAATGGACATCTACATTAACTGTTTCAGTATAACCGCTGCCAACAGAAAGCATCCTTACTTCTGCACCCCTTGCCCCATCCTTCATATCAACATCACTTACATAAAGGATTATTTCCGGAGAATTATCATTATTTACGTCTATGCCGCATTCTTCACTCAATTCAATAACCTGGCGGCCAGATGGAGTAAGGACTGCTAACAGGCCTTTTGTATCAGCAACAGTAAGGACAACATTTCCACTGCCGTCAGCAGCAGGAAGCAAAATTTGATCTCCCGTATAAAGACGGACATTCTGAACCTCTCCTGAGAATTCATACTGATGGATTTTTTTACTTTCTACTGCTTCCAGCTCTTTTAAAGCTCTCTTCTCTGGCACTTTAAGTACAGAAAAGTACATAAATAACAGGAACAGGATAAATAAAATTACAAATATAGTAATAACAAGAGGTATCACAAATTTAGGCGTATGCTTTTCAAGAAGTTCTTTAGGAACAGGAGACGCCTGTCTCTGAGCAGCATTATAATACTTTATCAAAGCATCTGTATCTGCTCCAAGATAATTAGAATAATTACGCATGAAACCTATCAAGTAAGTTTCACCAGGAAAGACTTCTACATCTTCACTTTCAAGAGCCTTTATATATGCTTCAGAAATACTTGTAACTTTTGCAACTTCACTGACAGACAGTTTTTTACTTTCCCTTGCCTGACGAAGGATTTCACCATAACTTTCCATACGTCATCACTCCGAAAACAGAAAATTATTATAATTATTCGCAGAAGAAGGAGGATCATAAATAAATCTCTGTTCACTCATCCCTGTATTAATTTTATAATTTGTAAAATAGAAAATATAAGTCTGAGCTGCTGGAGTTACGGCTATCACACGGCGTATTAACTTTGAATATGGATCTATAGACAGTTTAATCTGTGAAAAAGCTTCCGCACCAGAACGTCTTTTAAGGACAAGATTAATTACCATCTCGGAACTTCCTTCTTCTAAAGGTACAGGATCCTGACCAGTTTCATAAGATATCGTATAGTAACGTCTCATCAATGCAAGTCCCTCTGGGGTTGCGGCTGCAGCCCCGGAACCAGAAACAGTCTGCTGAAGAATTGCAGAATAAGGGGCAGGAAGATAAATTGTTAATGTATCGCCACTAAAAACTATTGTCTGTTCCGCTGGCTGAGAGAAATCAATGCGAAGCATTTCAGGCCTTTTAAAGCTAGCTTTTCCCAGCATATCAGAAGAATTTCCAATACTTATATCAACGTCGGCTTCGTAGTCACTTATCGTTCCGTAATATTCGCTGACTGACTTAAAAAAATCATTAGCAGTCATAATAGACTGTGCCATTACAGAAACGGACATAATAAAACAAGCCGCAATGCACATTAAATTTTTTTTCATCGTTATATAATAAAAGAATATATAAGAATCGTCAATAACACTAAATACGAGTCATAACAGACAGGATTTTATATCTTCAAGAACGGCAAGATCTTGCATTCCTGTCTGAACTGTTGACCTCAGAGAAGCTTTACCATCCAAAAAATCAACAGCATTCTGAATCATATTTGCAAAATACAGCGTTTGCCTTGGAACATGTACAGCTTTATCTGCAAGCAAAGAATAAAAGCCTGTATAGAAAGGAGATTCTCCCCTTTTATACAATTTAAAAAATCCATTTCCAAGACAAATTCTGCCCAAAGTACCATTTATAATGATTTCAAAGCTAAAAAATTTAGAACGCCCGCTCATAGCTATTGAAATATCAGGACACTTTTCATTAGAAAAATGAGCATTAAGCTGACGGACGCATTTATTCTCATCACGCCAAACGCCAGTAACAATAGGATGAGCAAGGGGTTCGTCATTAAGAAAAAATTCTACTGCATCTACAAGATGAGTTCCATCATGAATAAGACTGTAAGCACCTGTTGACTCTTCTTCTGAATTATAAACACACATGCTTGAACAGAGAGATGCCGATATGTTCTGAATATCTCCTATCTGGCTCATATATTTTTTTGCAGCCTTATAATCTTCTGCAAAACGCCTTTCATGATTTATAAGCACAGGAACGTCGAAGTTTACAGAATATTCATAAATTTCTTTTGCTTCAGACGTGTTAAGGGCAACAGGTTTTTCCAAAATCAGAAGCTTAGGCTTAGCAACAATAGCTTTCAAGGCTTCTTCTTTATGAAAAGACTCATTTACTGCTACTGTAATGATATCAGGATGAAAAGAAGCATATAAATCTGAACTTGAAGCAAAAACTTCACATTCTTTATTTGCCTCATGCCAAATCGCAGCTTTTTCTTCGTCTGTATCACAGCCTGCAATAAGTTTTATACGGTCATTACCGTTTAAGGCCATGGTATGGCTGGCCGGCTGTTCTCTTTTCTTGTCAAGTCCCAGCGAATAGCCGATTCGTCCGCATCCTACCAGGGCAGCAGTATAAACCGTCTTTATCATTTTTATTTTGCCTTATAGTCCATTATTGCATCAATGCTTGAAATAAGCGCACCTCTCAAACATTTTTTTTCGAGCGCATCAACGCCACGGATTGTAGTTCCATTTGGAGAACATACTGCATCTTTCAGGACTCCAGGATGATTTCCTGTTACCTGCTGAAGCTTAGCGCTGCCAAGCATTGTCTGGGCGACAAGCTTATAAGCCGTAGGGCGGGCAATGCCATATTTTACAGCAGCATCTGCATAAGCTTCCATTATAAGGTCCATAAAAGCAGGACCGCATCCACTTATCGCACCGCCTATTCCCATTAAATTGGTTGGAAGTTCTTCCACAATGCCTAGTGCAGAAAATAGTTCCTTTGCACAGGAAAGTTCTTCTTTTGTAAGGGTAGACTCCTTTTCAAATAACATTACACCCTCTCCTACTAGAGCAGGCGTATTAGGCATAATGCACTGAATGCGTACGTCATCTCCCAGTATAGCCTGAAAAGCAGAATGAACCCAACCTGCGGCAACAGATATAAGGGCCTTTCCCTTTAATGCAGAAGAACAATCTGAAAGAACATCTTTTATCTGATATGGCTTACATGCAACTATAACAGTATCACACTTATTGCATAACTGAATGAGAGACTCTTCTGCATTAAAACCTAATTTTTCAGCATTTTTACGAAGTTTTTCCTGATTAGGAGCATAGGCAAAAATATCGCTTCCTTTTATTTTGCCAGAGCCTATAAATCCACCAGCAATTGCCAGCGCCATGTTACCCATACCGATAAAGCCAATCTTATTCATTTTATTTCATCAATTCCTTATATTTCTGAGCCAGTCTCTTTGACTTTACAGCAGCAAGGCCACAGTAATTTGAAGGATGCTCAAAGAAATTTGCTGGATTTTCAACACCGAGCTTTTCAAGTTGGGCTGTAATATCCTTATATTCTTTTTCATGCGTTTTCAACACTTCAAAGAAAGTCTTTCCGCTTGTTTCGGCTTCCAAAGTAATTTTACGTATAACTTCATGACCATCGTTATATCCGGCTTCTCCAAGAAGAATATAAGCAGGTTCTGCAAGAACGCCACCCTTAACTTTTCCACCTGCATTTTCCAGATTACGTGCCATTCCTTCCTTATCAGCCTGAAGGCCTTTAACTACAGAGTTCATGCGAGCGACAGCCATTGTGAATCCAGAGACATAATCAGCAATGAAACGCTGGCTTGCAGAATTTGTAAGGTCTCTCTGATGTTCAGAAATCTGGTCCATATAAAAAGTAATTACACGAGGACACATTGCCTTCCACAAAGACTTTACATGCTCACTGTTCCAAGGATTGCGTTTCTGAGGCATTGTAGACGAACCTACCTGTGTAGAAGCAAAATATTCAAAGACTTCTCCAATCTCAGAACGCTGAAGGTTTCTAAGGTCATCAGCAAGATTTGCAATAATGCCGAATGCAACATTCATCTCAAGCAGAAGCCTAAGGACATGCTCAGGCTCTACAAGCTGATTAGAATATTCACTTGGCTTTAACCCAAGGAATTCAGTGTATATGCGTTCAAGTTCCTCTGGATCCTTTACTATCATGGAAGGTCCATTGTAAGAACCTACAGGACCTGCAAGCTTACCGACAAGATCATTGCTGAGTTCTTCAATTCTAAGGATTGACTTGCCAAGGCGGCTAACAAATTCTGCAATGCTCCATCCAAATGTAATAGGAACTGCATGCTGTCCGTGAGTTCGTCCTACCTGAGGGGTAGCACACTCACGCTCTGCAATGTCACATAAATAATTTTCAAGTTTCTTAAGTTCTGGAAGAACAACATTTTTAGTAACATCGCGCATACGGCAACTGAGAGCTGTATCAAGAATGTCAACGGATGTAGCTCCAAGATGAATAAGGGGACCTATTTCAGCATCAACCTTTGTCTTCATTACGTTTACAAGAGCGCGTATATTATGCTTTGTCTTTTCTTCTTCTGCATAAACTTCTTCAGGATCAATTTCTGCAGCAACAGCATCAAGTTTCTTTGCAACAGCGTCAGTAAGCTGGCCTCGTACTTTTAAGTGAGCCTTTACAAGTGCAGACTCACACTTTGCACAGGAGCGTATGCTTGCTTCTTCTGAAATATATTTAGAAAGCCCAGCAAAAGCATCGGCTTCTGACAATGAATATCTGTGATCAATACAGGAGAGATTTTCAAAAATATTGCGTGTTTCCATACATGTGAGTATGGACTAAATTCATGAAATAATCAACACAATTAATGTAGATATACCATCAGAAGCATTATATCACTTGTCCTTATTCCGCTTATTCGAGAAGCCTGCCCCAATGTAAGCGGACGAACTTTTTCAAGCTTACCGCGGCTTTCGGCACTTAAAGCAACAATCTTACCATAATCAAAGTCAGCAGGAATCTTGGCATGTTCCATACGGTGCATCTTAGCTACACGGGCATCCTGCTTTTCTATATAATAGCGGTACTTAAAATCTTCCTGCGCTTCCTTCCATTCCTGTTCAGAAAAATTACCAGGATTTTCTGCTGAAGGATGACTCGTTATATACTTAAGGGCTTCATCAATATTTTCATATTTATGGCGCAATGTAAGTATCTGAGATTCAGAAATAAGCCCTACCTTATAGCCTTTTTCCCTAAGGCGCCTGTCTGCCGTATCGTGACGCAGTTTTAGCCTGTATTCTGCGCGGGCTGTAAACATACGGTAAGGTTCTTTTGTTCCCAATGTTACCAAATCATCTATAAGTACGCCTATATAGGCTTCATCCCTGCCTAAAATCAAAGGTTCATAATCAGGAATATCTGAAAAATGTTCCCTAAAGGCATCATTATGACTATTTAAAAGCTTTTCAGACAAAGCTTTTGTTTCCCTTGCAGAAACATCAGCAAAAAAACGCTTTTCTTCCATAGAAAAAAGAGGCTTAGGCTGAAAGTGATTTTCTTCTGCACTGGCGGGGCTCGATCCAAGAGATCCGTCAGAACAGCACAAAGAACCGCACAAAGCATTATGTGCCCTAGCATACAAGCCTGCGTTTATACCGGCAACAAGTCCCTGACCAGCAGCTTCTTCATAACCAGAGGTTCCATTTATCTGTCCAGCATTAAAAAGACCAGCAACTCTCTTTGTCTCAAGAGAAGGAAATAACTGTGTCGGCTCAACATAATCATATTCAACTGCATATCCAGGACGTGACACAACGCATTTTTCAAAGCCAGGCATTGTCCTTAAAAAAGAATCCTGAACTTCTTCCGGCAAAGATGAAGAAAGTCCATTCAAATAAATTTCATCAGTTTCTAATCC
>JAILPY010000185.1 GCA_024699235.1 Treponema sp.
GATACAAATAATTATTATTTATCGTAAATTTCATATCTAAAATCCTTATTCCACCTTAGTACCACATTCAGGACAGAATGCGCTGTCAGAATCAAGTTTTGCTCCACACTCAGGACAGAACAAAGCAGTTTTTGCGGAGCCAGAACTACCAGAACTGGACTCATCCAAAAGCGATGGCAGTGCTGAATAGCAGGAAATTAGTTCTATTCCTAAATCGCACAACGGCATCTTAATGTTCATATCTATATTGTTTCGCTTAGCAACATCCTTGCGTACGACTTTTTGAAGGACAGTAGCATAATCTGTAGCAAGGTCTCCTTCTTCCTGCAAAAGTTCCACCATTGGCTGTAAGCGTCTTTTACTTTCTGGCAATTCAACAATTGAAACAAAGCTTGGTACTGCAAGAATATTAGAAAGCTTTTTACCTGTAAGAAGGGATGTATCTTTTATTTCCAGTCTTGTAATTTCCAGATACCTCTGCTCGTCAAAGTCCTGCAATTCAAAGATAAGACTGTCCATAATCTCCCCAAGAGAAACCTGCTTTTTAAAATCAAGTCCTGCATAGCGGAGTGCCTTTCTGAGCAGAAGAAGTTCGTCACGGGAATAGTTGCACGGCTTTCTGCTGTAATAGTCTTTTACAATTTTAAGAAAGCGAATTGTCTCTGGCAAAGCTCCATAGCGGTCATCAACTTCAATACCACTTATCCAGGTATCAAGTCTCTGAGATTCTTCAACGTTGGACACTCTGTTTTCCAGCTTCTCGAATCTGTCAGATACTCTTTGTGCCATTTTGATTACAGCCTGTTTTATTTCCTGCTGTTTTACATCAAGTGTATTAAGGTTGTTCTTTACAGTGATGATTGCATCTGCTGCAAGTAAGTTGCGTTCATTGAGTGCCTCAAGAGTTTTGAAGGCAAAAGCTTTCATCTGCTCAAATTCTTCTTTTGTTACTTCTGGAACTTGTGCCATCCGAGAAGAAGGTGAGTTCCGTCCACTGAACAGAAGTTCCCTTATTCGTGTAAAAAAGCCCGATTCCTTTATTTCCGTAAGCTTTTCACCCGCAAAAGAGATTATTCTTGTTGCGTCTGTTGCCAACTGCATAAGACGTGCTGAAGAACCTTTGTTCTGCTCTATGTTATTATTTACAGCTTCTTCAATTTCTTGTGTTGTTTCCATTTTCATTTTCCTTCTATATTATTATTTTGAGTTGCTACTTATATGCTGTCGATGGCGTTCCACATGTCAGAGGAAAGCTTTTCATCCTGCTTTCGGTTTTCGTTAAACTCGTTATCAAGTTCTGCACTCTTGTCCAAGAATTTCTGGAACAGCTCATTGCCTTTGTCTATATCCTTCATGAGTTGGTCTATAGGAATATCCGTACTATCGTATTCAGTATTATTAGCTTCGTTCTCTGGAGGAGCTTCAAGCTTTGCAACAGCTGTTTCCGCCTGGCTTTCCTCTGAACTACCGTTACACTGACTGTAATCTTCATGCTTTTCAGTTACAATTCCGTCTATTTCATCATCCAGTTCTTTCAGACTAAAAGTACTATAAGAAGCAACGGAACTAAAAATGAACTTAGCAGCTGCCAAGTCGTCTGCAAATCCAGCCACAGGTATTGCATCAGGAATAATATCTATAGGTGAAACGATATAAGCTATTGCTCCCATTATTTTAAGTCTTACATTGTTAGGAGTATTTGGATTTTTCAGTGCAGAAAGGAAATGTCCAAGAACATTTACGACAGCACCCATTGCACCAGAAATCAAAGTTGGGCTTGTTCTGGTCTTTTTTCTAATAAACTTTAAAAACTGGTAGGAATAACCTTGGTCATACTTTCCTGCATACTTGGTTTCAAGGTCTGTTTCTGAAACTTTCTTACTCATAATAATCTCCTTTTATGTTATGATTTGTTTTTATTACGATTTGACAACATTCTTTCTATCCAGAGTTATAATCTCCTGTCCTTCTGAATTTCATTGTACGCTCCAGCTGTGACAGATTTTGGGATATATCTTGCAAATATGAGGAAACTTCTGAGTTTTCCATAAATTTCTTTCTTGGCTCTGAAATCTTTCTAAAGTTTCATCATTCAATAAATCAACGCAATCATTCATTTCAGACATATCCTTACAATATGTAGTCTTAATATAAAACCTACATACTGTAAATATACCACGAATAATACAAATTGTAAGTTTAAAATTAATGTTTTTACCTACAAAATGTAAGTAAGATGACAGGTTCAGAGATATTGGAAACACTTTCAAGTAATATAAAGCTGATTAGAAAAGAAAAATCATGGACTCAGGAAAAGCTTGCCGAAGAATCAAACCTTTCTCCTCAGGCAATAAATGCTATTGAAGGAAAAAGACGCTGGCCTGGGGAAGATACTATCTCAAAGATTGCAACCGCACTAAATATAGAAGTTTATCAGCTTTTTGTTCCAAAAGACAGTTCTCCTGTTATTATAGAGGAAACCCCTGAAAACGAAAAAATCCGTACACAAATTGCGGTTTCCGTTATAGATGAAGTACGAACCATTGTAAATCATGCTTTGGACAAAATGGAGACTATTCAAAAACTTCAGTAGCGAAAAATCATGAACAGGAATAAGAACGAATTGATTAAAAAAGGCTGCTTAAAAAGCAGCCTTTCTAATATTATTTTGCAGTATTAATTTTCAGTGCAAGCTCTTCTCTCTTTTCCAACGGAAGCCCTACACCTTCAGCAATCTGCTCATGCGTAAGAAGCTTCATGGAAAGAAATTTTCGGGCACTTTCAATAGCTTTAGATTCTTTGCCTTCTTTCCTGCCAAGACGGAGACCTTCTCGCCTACCTTCATTCTTCACGTCATAATCATGAAGGCTCCAGGTAAAATACAGCTTTTTATTAGCCTCAATCTTTTTCTGTTTTTCTACCATATCATTAAGCCTCCGTGTTAAGTCCGACTCGGCTATGCCCGTCTGAATGAACTTTAACAATGCTCTTTGCTCTAAGTAAACAACCTTTT
>JAILPY010000017.1 GCA_024699235.1 Treponema sp.
TTTTCCTTTGGTGGCTTTACAATTCCCTGCAGAACAGCATGATCAGAAATGTCAAAACCACTTGCCCAAATGCGACTTTTAAAGCCTTCACAGTGAACAGGAATAACAGGAATTGGAAGTTCCTCATTAATTTCATCTGCAAGTCCGTCAACATCTTCACCAATTACACCAGATACACATGAAGTTGAAATAAAAATTGCATCAGGCTTATAAGTTTTATATGTATGCTCAACTATTTTGCGTAAATCATTCATTGCACCGAAAACAGTATCCTTTTCGTTCAGATCAGTACAAACAAAAACAGAGTTTGTTGTTTTATTTATACGAGCCGCAATCTGTCCGAATTTTACGTTATCGTTACTTGCCATTGCTGTACAACCAGCAGGAGCATGATATACAACTGCAACATTTCTAATTGCAGCAAGAGCATTTAAAGCACAACCTGAAAGACAAGAACTTGACTGGCTGAAACAACGTTCACGATTTTTTAGAGAACCACACTCTGAACGGTAAACAAGTGTTTCAAGATCTCCTGTAAAACCTGTAATAGATCCAAGGCGATTTTCTCGTACAGCAAGATTTGCATTTTTAAAGTTATATGGCATATTATCCTCCTAGAGTTTTAGCTTGCTCATTGCAGCAGTGAAAATCTGTTCAAGCAAATGCAAACCACCCGAATATCCGGCAATATGATCGTTAATTACAAGTTTTTCAAGCATTGGGTAACTCACATTTATATAGTGAGCACCAAGTTCCACAGCAAGATTTTTTTCCCAGTTTGAACCTATAATCAAAGGAGTTCCAGCAAAATCAGTCTTTTTAATCTGCTCATGAATATCATGACCATCTGTTGTAAACTGAACTTCTGCCTGAATTCCATAGTTCAAATTTGATATTTCATTTGCAATTTCTGTACGGAACTTTTCAGGAGCATCATCTGTAATGAAAACTTTTTCAGGAAACAATCCCATATCATTTACAAGGAATTTTGTAACAGCCATTGTATACTGACTATCACTTACAACAGTAAAACGCTTTCCTAAAATTCGAGTTTCCAAAAGAGTATCTGCAAAACGTTCTATATAATAGTAGAACTCAGCTTCCTTTTCAGAAATAACTTTTTCTACAAGATTTTTATCGGCACCAGTAAATTCCTGAACTGCACGCAGGAATTTTGTTGTTTCTGTAGCTCCTATAGGAAGAATTTTATAATGCAACAAAGGAATTTTGAATTTAGTTTCAAGATACTGAGCACTTTCCAATCCTACCCATGGAGAAATTAAAATAGTAAATTCTGCCCTTGCAGCTTTCTTTATATTTTCAATTCCCCTACCAAAGCCAAAAATAGTATTTGGTTTTAATCCGATTGCACTGATAAGGTTTTCAATTTCACGTAAATTTCCAAGCCAATATGGATCCTGCTGAGGAGGTCCTGCGAAAATATTAACCAAGCCTTTTTCTGTACCAGCTTCAAGGATTTCCTCACGAACATCTTCTCTGCTCAAAAACTGTTCAAATATAGATTTTAGAATCCAGTCATGACCGACATAGTTATTTCCCTTGAATCCAGGTGTTTTTGCCCAAACTACAATTTTATCCTCATATTCAAATTCCTCGGCAACTTCTTTTATGTCATCGCCAATAATTTCACCTGTACATCCTGAAAGTACAACAAAAAGATCGGCATCAATAACACGAAGGGCATTATGAATTGTAGAACGGAGTTTATCTGAACCACCGAATACAACTTCCTTTTCACTGATTGATGTACAAGGAAAAATATTTGGACTGTACCGACCACTAGTTCCATTGTTATCATTCAATTTTGAAGCACACCCAGGACCTGAATGAAGAATAGGAATTGCTCCTGGAATAGACTGAACAGTCTGCATAGCCGCCAAAGCACACTTATATCGCGGCTGGTCTAATATTTTAGCCATAAAAACCACCTCTACAGTTTTCTTGCATTAATTTTTTTTCGAAACTCATTTATTTTATTTATTGCCTCATCTATAGGAAGAACTATGTCGTATGCCGTAACATCAAACTGTGCAAGAGCCTTTATTGCATGAGGACCTATCTTTGCAACAAGCACATAGTCAACATCCTTTAGGGAAGCTGCTACGGCATCTAAAGGAGAAGCATCTTCATGCGGACTGTTACCGCACGAAAGACTTCCCCTTATAACGCCACAGTCTCCTCCTGAACATCCAGCCGTTACGGCACGTTCTTCTACATCCTCAAAAGAACCGCTTTCTTCATCTACTTCAAAGATCAAAAATGACTGTGCATGACCAAAGTGTGAATCTACAGTTTTGCCATCGCTAGAAGCAACGGCAACTTTATATTTTTCACCCATATACAACTCACCTTAGATGGCGTAATTGTCTTCCTGCTCCATCATGCCATTCTCAATAAGAATTTCTTCAAGGCGTTCCTGTGTAATTGGAGTAGGAATAGTAAATTTAGTATTATCATCAATAGCCTGAGCCAAATCGCGATAAACCTGAGCCTGAGAACTTTCAGGTGCATACTCTATTACAGTCTTTTTTCTAATTTCAGCCTGCTGTACAATATTGTTTCTTGGAACAAAATAAATAAGCTGTGTGTTAAGTTCCTTTGTAAAAGCACGAAGCAAATCAAGTTCGCGGTCAACATTTCTACTGTTACAGATAATTCCACCAAGACGAACATCACCACGTTCTGCATAGCGTGCAATTCCTTTACAAATATTATTTGCAGCATACAAAGCCATCATCTCGCCAGAAGCAACAATATATATTTCCTGAGCCTTGCCTTCTCTGATAGGCATTGCAAAACCACCACAAACAACATCACCCAAAACATCATAGAAAACATAATCCAAATCTTCTGTATAAGCATTGAGGTTTTCAAGCATACTTATAGAAGTAATGATGCCGCGTCCTGCACATCCAACTCCTGGTTCTGGACCACCGGATTCAACACAGCGGACACCTTTAAAACCAATCTTCTGCAAATCATCAAGCTGAATTTCTGTCTTATTGTCGCGGATTGTGTCCAATACAGTTTTCTGATGCAAACCACCAAGCAAAAGACGAGTTGAGTCTGCCTTTGGATCACATCCAACTACTAGAACTTTTTTTCCAAGCTCAAGCAAACCAGCTGTCAAGTTCTGTGTTGTGGTTGACTTTCCA
>JAILPY010000030.1 GCA_024699235.1 Treponema sp.
TGATATTTTTAATGGAATGTCAGAATGTGCAACAATTTTATCCAGGTCTTTTTTATAGGAAGCAATTATTGCGTCTATATAATTTTGAGTGGCTTCATCCTTTTTGTCATAATTGTTAATTAGCTGAGATGAAAGCTTTCCGTCTTTAGATATTGTAAGTTTTCCAAAGCTTGCAAATTTTGTTCCTGTAGATGTAAGGAGAACGTCTGCTCCATTTTTATTCTTTACAAACTGCTGAGGAATTACGCTATGTGAATGTCCGTCAAGAACAGCATTGATGCCTGTAGTGTTTTGAATGACAGAAATGGATGTGCTTCCCGATTCAGAAGGTTGGTCTCCAAGGTGAGACATTAGAATTACATAGTCTGCTCCCTGTTTTTTTGCTTTATTTACCAACTTCTGTACTTGCTTATTAAGGCTTTTTCCGTCTTTATTTGAAATAAAGGAATATACGAATTTATCATTTTCCTGAAAGTAAGAAGGTGTTGATGTTGAAATGCTGTCTGGTGTTGTTATTCCAATAAATGCAACCTTTTTATTCCCGTATTCCTTTATTATATATGGAACTGTATCTTTTAGGAACGTTTCTTTATTGCCTTTGTATTTTATGTTTCCTGCAAGCCATTGAAAGTTCGATTTTTCTACTAGATATTTGAGCTGATCCATTCCGTAGTCAAATTCATGATTCCCAAAAACGCTGGCATCGAATCCTACGTTGTTCATTATGTCTATAAGGTATTCGCCTTTAGATATGGCTCCTATGACATCTCCCTGTATTATGTCGCCATTGTCTACTACTGCAACATAGCTTGACTCCTGCATATCATTTTTATATGCAGAAAGCGAAGCGTATCCAATATTTGCATCAATTGCACAGTGAACGTCATTTGTGTAAAGAACAGTGATATCTTTGTCGTTTGGTTCAAATGTTTTCGGACCTTTTGCATTTGCAGTCATCAGGACTGATGTAAAAAACAATGCTGCAACTGTAAAAATTCTTTTAAGTTTCATATTTGGCTCCTAATTTAATATTTTTGCTTTGGCTTTGTAAATTTAAACCACTTTGGGGCTTTATAGTCAATATACCATCCACCGTCATAAAAACCGTTGTCATTTGCAGTGGGGTAAACAAATATGACTTTTGTAGGATTTTCAGTGTCATATTCAAATATATTGGATTCCCATGTTGCCATGCTTGAACTTGTACATTGTACACCGTTCTGTTTTTCAAAAGGCGTGTATACTTGTATTTTATATTTGCCAGGCTGGATATTCATGTGCATTGCCATGCCTCCGTCAAGATAATAAATGTTTTGGTATGGATTTGCAACGTCAGGAATCGAAACCCATTCATAGGTTGCCTTGATTTTGGAATATGTTACGTCATCTCCTGTTTCTGCATCTTCAACTTTAAGATAACAGCGGACGTCATTCATGTCTCCTGCATTTTCTGGCCGATATAATATTAATTCCCAAGGATTATGGTGAATTTCATTATTCTGCGAATATAAAGTTACTTGAACTGCATTTATTATTAAAAGAATGAAAAATACTTTCAAATTAAGGTTCTTTCTCATATATGTATAATCGGTAAAAATGTGTTTTCAGAGCAATTTTCTTTTAGTTTACTTTTATTCTTTACAATGATATAATTAAGTATGCGCACGAAAAATACTGATACATTGCCAAACGAAAAAAATAGCGATGCGGTAAAAGAAATATGCACACTTATAGCCGGAATTTCAGATGAAAAACTTATATATGACTTTTTTGGATGCCTTTTTACTTCTGCAGAATTAAAAGATTTTGCAAACAGATGGCATTTAGTTAAGGAACTTGATGCAGGAACCACTCAACGTGAAATTGCAAAGAAATATAATATGTCGCTTTGTAATATTACTAGAGGATCCAGAGAACTGAAAAAAGAAAATTCGGCATTCAGAAGGGTCTTGGAAATTCTTAAGGAAACTACAGGTCAATAACAATAATAAAAAATCCTGTGCAGTCAGAAAAGGATATGCTGCACAGGACGATAAATGCTTATTTATTTTTGTTTACAATTCTAGTTTCATATTTTCCGCTTGCAATATCTATATATCGTACAAAGAGCGAGACTTTATTGTCTGGATTTAGATTGCTCCATATTCTGTCTGTAAGTTCATCTATTGAACCTGTCAAGTCTACCAAAGTAGGTTCCCCCTCATAACTTGGAAGAGGGTTTCCGTCTTTCATGTAAGTATGTATGAATCTTCCTAATCCAGCCCTTGGATTTTCATAGCTGAAAGTATATCTATTTGAAGAAGTTTCGTTACCGTCGTCACTTTTTAATATAGACATGCTAAAGTCGTATGTTCCGCTTTCAATGTGAAGCAGTGCAGAAATGCGTGGAGTAAAATTTGGTCCGTCAGGTTCAAATGTCCGTGAACGTAAAGACTGCTCAAATGTAAGGCCCTTTTCAAGTCCGTCGTATACAGTATCAGTCTGGTCTCCGTTAGTTACAATAGTATTGTTTCCAAGAACTCTAACAGGAGCATAGATGATAAGGCTTGGATCTTTCATTTTTGAAGGGTCAAATGCCTGCGTACGGATTCCTTCACCGTCTGTTACAAAAACCCTGTTTCTGCTGTTTTCACTTCTGCCCATTATAAAATATGCAGCAACCGCATGTTTTCCGTCCTGAGACTTACCGATTATAATGCCTCTTCCTGGATATTCGTTTCCTGCAAGTTCTTCCTTTAAAGACTGCTGTTTCATTATTTTATCTCCTGCTTTTAAAGTTCTTGTTCGTGCGCTAATTCTAGCATAGAATAAATGTTTGTGCTATAGTATGCATATGGCAGATATTCTTGACTACGTTGCTTGGCGTGGAGATTTAGATTTTTTTCAAAGCCCTCTTAATGAAGTTGATGCATTAATATTTTCTCAGTTGAGTTACCTTAATTATAAAGGAATTGTCGGAGAGTCTTTTGATTCTGAAAAAATTACTTTGTCTGAATGCTGCAAGAAGTTTTTTTCTTCTGGAGATTATGAAAAGCGCAGTAATGTTGGAATGCTGATAAATAAAAAGACTGTAGATTTATTAAAGGCTTGCGGACAGTCAAGGCGTTTTGGAAATCTTGAAGTGCGGAACTTTTTAGAAATTATAGATTATGAAAATGAGGAGCAGTTTTCAGCTCTTACGTTTACTTTTCCAGCTGGCAGCAATACATGGAATTTCATAGCATTCCGAGGTACTGATGATACTATTGTTGGATGGAAGGAAGACTTTAATCTTGGTTATATGGATACTGTTCCTGCACAAAAAGATGCCGTGAACTATCTTGAATCAATTGCAAGTCATATCAAGGGACATCTGGTTATTGGAGGGCACTCAAAAGGAGGAAACCTTGCCCTGTATGCAGGTTCTTCTGTAAGTAATAAAATTAAGAAAAGAATTATTTGGATATTTAATAATGATGGCCCTGGATTTCGTAAGGATTTTTTTGATTCTGATAATTATAAATCCATAGCAGAAAAAGAAAGGTCTTTTGTTCCTCGCCTTTCTGTTATAGGAATGTTGTTTTCTCATTCTGATAATTTGACAACTGTAGAAAGCGGTGAAAAGAATATGCTTATGCAGCATGATCCTTTTTCATGGCATGTATTGGGAACTGCTTTTGTTACATGTAATCAGACTGGAAGGGAAAGCCGTCTTGTTGATAAGGCTGTTAATGAATGGGTTTCTGAGCTGTCTCAGGAAGAAAGGGAAATGTTTGTGGAAACGATATTCACTGTTCTGAATGATTCAAAGGCAAGGACGAATTCAGAACTTTCTTCCAATTTATTTGAAAGTGTAGGGCGTATGCTTATGTCTGCCTCAAGGCTTAGTCCAAAAACTAAGAATGCTGTTTCTAAGACCGTTCACTTACTGGTAAAATCTTTGATAGAGGCAAATTTTAGTACAAACTGAAAAATAAGTATTTCTATTTTTCTATAACTGTGCTATATTAAAATAATGGCAGAAACTACAATTATAACTAGCAGTCCTGTTGGAAAGCAGCTTGACAATATTGCCCGTTTTCAGCAGGCTTCATACCTTGTATTTAATAAAAAGAAAATTGAACTCGTTGCAAAAATTACTATAGGACGGGAAGGCGACAATGACATTATCATTGACAGTAAGCTCGCCAGCCGACATCATTGTATCATTCAGAAAATCAAAGATGCCTACTTCCTGAAGGATGAAGGCAGTACTAATGGAACTTTCCTAAATGATAGAAGAATTCCTCCTGATAAGTTTGTTAAGCTTAATGTAGGGGATAAGGTAACTGTAGGGTCTTCTGATATAGTAATGGCATAAAAATGCTTACTGAAGAACAATGCGAATGTCTAAGGCTGAAAATTCAGTCTTACCGTGACTGCAACAAGCTTCCTTCTGAAGAAGAGTTGATGGCTCTTCTTGACAGAACTGTTTCAACGCTCGAAAATGAATCCCAAGATTACAGGGAAAAGGCATTTGACGGTTCTGCAGGAGGCTTGCTTGATTTCTCTTCTGCTTCTCTTCCTGTTATTATTGTTCCAGATCTTCATGGACGTCCGGACTTTATGATTCAGCTTTTGCAGTGTACTTTTGAAGGCGAATCATTGCTTTCAGCTTTAGCTCACGAAAAACTATATGTGGTCTGCGTTGGTGATGGAGTGCATACAGAATCTCCTATAGAGTCTCGTGACAGATGGATACGTTCTTATCGGGAATGGACTGAAAATGGAAACATTAACAGCGAACCAATGCAGCAGGAGATGAAGGACTGCTTTTCTACTATGATGGCTGTCATGGAATTAAAAAATGCTTTTCCCGAACATTTTCATTTTTTAAAGGGTAATCATGAGAATATCTTGAATAAAGAAGGTGGGGGCGATCACCCATTTAGAAAATATGCTCTTGAAGGATCAATGGTAAAGGAATTTGTTGACACGTTATATGGAGATGCAGTTCTGCATCTTATAAACTGTTTTGAAACGAATCTCCCTATTGTAGCATTATTCCATGATTTTGGAATTAGTCATGCAGAACCTTTCAGGCCTTATGAGAGGGATGAAATAGTAAACTATCATAATAATGATGATTTAATCCTTGACTTTACATGGACGGCTAATGATCAAGCTGAAGAAGACAGTTGTGCCAGACAGTTCTGTATTTTGTCTGGCAAAGAAGATGATGGAATGTCTATTTGGTTTGGAGGGCACCGTCCTGTCAACGGTTCGTATAATCTGAGGCAAAATGGACGGTATGTTCAGATTCATAATCCTATGGAAATGAATGTTGCTATTGTTGCTTCTGCAGAAAATTTTAATCCGGAACACGATATTATATCTGTCATATAATAATATTTAAGAGGTGGGAATATTATGGCTGTGACCCCTAAAAATGAAAAGAATTCAAAGGAACCGGTACGTCCTGTTGTAAAAGCATCAGCAACGAAACCCGTTATAAAAGCTGTACAGAAACCTGTTTTAAAATCAGGTGAAAAAGTTGCTCATAGGCCGGCATCTGTAGCATCAAGGACTTCTGCCGTTCAAAAAAATATTTCAAGTCAAAAGGTTGCTCTGAAAACTGTTGCTCATGCTGTTTCAAAACCTGAGATGATTGGAAAATATAAAATTAAAGCTAAGATTGCTCAAGGCGGAATGGGATCCGTGTATCTTGCTGTACATCCTTCTTTAAAAAGGGATGTAATTATAAAAAAACTTATCATAAAAAGAAGCGGAACGCACGTTCGTGACAGATTCAAGAGAGAAGCTCAGATCCTTACGGATTTAACTTCTCTGCATATTGTCCGTATGTTTGATTATTTTACAGAAGGTAACTCAGATTATATAGTTCTTGAATATGTTGACGGAATGTCTTTGGACAAACTTCTTGAAAAGCAGTTTGTCCTTCCAACTCAACTTGCAATGATGATTCTTTTGGAAGCCTGTAAAGGACTTAAGAGTGCACATGATAATGGAATCATTCACAGGGACATAAAGCCTGCAAATATTCTTATTTCTAAGCGGCATGAGATTAAGCTTGCAGACTTTGGCATTGCCGGTGCAGAAAAAGAAAAGGATTTCGAGGTAAAGTCAACTCCCGCATCTGATGTAACGGTAATTGCCTCGGAAGCTGCTTCTGGGATTACTCAGGTAGGTTCCGTCCTTGGAACTCCTGCATATATGTCTCCTGAGCAGCTGGCAGACTCAAGCTCAGTAGATAAGCGGACAGATATTTATTCAATGGGTGTTATGCTGTATCAGATGGTAACTGGCGATAAGCCTTTTTCTGGTGATATGTCAAAGGAAACCATTGAAAAGATTTCAAGGGGAAAGTACATCCCTCCAAAACGTATAAATTCAAAATTACCTAAAGTCGTCTGCAGGCTTGTAAAAAAAATGATGATGGCAGATAGGATGCGACGCTATCAAAGCATTGAGCCAGTTATTAAAATCATAAAGAAATATTTGCGCCATTATAAGGAAGAGACTGTTTACGATATGTGGGAAGCTCTTGAAGTTTCTGTAAGTACTAATAAGCCTACAGAATTCCCTGTCTGTGAACCTAAATTTAAGAGACTTAAGATGGTATGTGCAGCAGTCTTTATAGCAGCATTTTTATGTATTGCAGGATACAAAGGCTTGTTCTATTGGCTTAGTCCTTGGCACGAAAGTGTTAGTCTTGTCCTTGAAATTCCTGCACATAATAAAGGTGCAACTGGTACTTATGTTTCTGATTTGCCTGCAAAAGCATTTTTCTTTGAAAATGATGGCAAGGATATTCCTGAAGTTAAAGGCATTAATGGAAGTGCTGTTTTTGTTCAGTCAAAAGAAAATTCATCAGATGATTCTTGTATCCGACTCTATTCTAAAACAGTCTTCTTGCGCCCTGGCGATTATAGAATAAAGGTTGCGGAAGGTCCTTTTTTATGGTGGAAAAGCATCACGGTTTCAAAGAATATGGAACCTATTGTTATTGATTACTTAAAAAATGAACAAAGGACATTTAAAGTTCAGTGCGTTGCTTTAGATTATGATACCGAAGAAGACATTACCTCTAAAACACAGTTTCAGGTAAGTGAGAATGGAAAGTGGATTTCTATTCAGAATGCAAAAGATTCAACGCTTACTTCTGGTAAGATTATACATTTTAAAGCTATAGCAGAAGGTTATGCAGAAGAAAAGTTTGGCCTTTCTATTGACTGGTATCAGGATTCTGTTTTTATAAATGCAAGCCTGCATAAAATTAAGGTAGAGTAAATAATGATTATATTTTTTATAACGACTCAAGAAGCTTTGTGTAATAAAATTGCAGAACAACTTTCGGAAAAATATAATCATATTGTAAGGGTTTTTACAAATCCTCGCATATGCTATAGAACTGTAATTACGACAGGCGTTTCAAAAGTTGATATGATAGCTTGTGATTATATGATTTTTGATTTGGAAGAAATCGATCCGTTTAAGATTATGTCTGTACATAATTGTGTGGTTCCGTTTTTCTTTTATAATAATCCATTTGCAGATAGTTCTGACAGAGCATCTTTTTGGTTTAATAAAATTCAAAAAAGGATAAGGCTTTCTCTTTCTGATGAAGCGTATTCTAAATATGTAATGCCAGATATTAAGGATGGGTTGAAACAAATCTCTTCTATCATTTCTTCTCCAGAAATAAATCCTTATGTTAGGCTAATGAACGCCTCCCCAGATTTTCCAGAACAAGAATTGACTTATTTTAGGCAGCGCAATCATATTCAATATTCAAGATATAAGGTTTTATCATATCTGTTTTCACATAAAAATGAAAAAATATCTGAAGAAGATTTGTGCATGCACGTATGGAATGATTTTTCTCCTAAGCGAATACGTGTCTTGTATTCTTATATTTGTGAACTTCGCAAGATATGTCGTGATGACATGACGCTGCGCCTGTCGATTTCGAGACCAGGTAAGCAATGCTATTGTCTTTCAGTCATATCTTAGTCTTTTTTGTAAAGCCAGTTGTATTTTGCATCCAGGTTACGTAAAGAACTGATGTCAAATACAGCTGTGCATGGAGGTTCGTTAAAAGGAACTGTCCGTGCAATAAATGTTGTGGCATACTTCAGTTTTTCAAGTAATTCGTTTGTATCTCCGTCATAAAACGAAGCCTTTTCATCTGATGAAAGAACCCATTCTTCTGTTTTTGCCTTTTCATCATCTATTCTGTATGTCACGATGCATGAATCGCCGTTTAGGAATTCTTTCCAGTTTATATAAATGTCAGGTGCTGAGCCTTCTTTTTTTCGTATGACAAGCGATATGTTGTCTACATATTCATTTACTTTTTGAGGAGCATTAAAGACTACATACAGAATCTTTTTGTCATCCATAGGATCTGTCTTTTCAGATGTGAAAGGCTTTGATGATGAAATCTTTATAGGATTTTTTTCTACTTCAAGAAGTGAATTTTCAATGTCGGCAATGATGTCATCCTTTGAATCAAAGGAATATAGCCTTTCAGGAATTTCTGGTTCAGCAGAAGTTCCTGAATATACAATTTCACGTTTAGTCCTAAGCAGAGGATGCCTATATTTTATATCATCATTTTTGTCTTCATAAAATGAATCTTTCTGAATCCAGTTCTTATTGCTGTCATAAGTATATTTATAAATGTAAGTTGTTGAAGCAGTAGTTTCTTTTATGCAATCTCCGTTCTTATTTAATTCATATGCTTCATCATTTGTTTTCTTATTGTTCACATAATATGTACGCCTGTTTCTTGTTGGCGTATCTTTCTCCATTATGATTGATGAAAGCTTTCCTTCTTCGTAATAATAATAATAAACAGTTCCTTCCTGAGAATGAACTTTCTTTGCATCATTCCTTAAGTCTCCGCTATAAGAAAAACCCGTTGTCTTTTTTGTTTTGGCGATCGAACCGTCTTCGTTATAAACATATTCAAATGATACAATGTCATTATCTTCTTTTTCCAGTAAAAAGGAATTGGATTTTGTTTTTTTTCCATCCGTAACGGAGTATATGTCATAGCCTGAAAAATCCTCAGAATATTCGTAGCTTTTTTCTAAGGAAATTTTCTGAGTCTTTAATGATGAAGCGGACATAAGTCCTTCTGCATTAAAAATTACTTTTTCGTATAGGTAGGGATTGCCTTCATCATTGTATTGAACCATCACGAAACTGCTATTCTGCCAGTCGTAAAATTTTATAGTTTTCCGTTTTGTTGGCAGTTCTACAAGTTTTCCATTTTCATCTATTATTGTATATATTGATTCGGTAATCATGACAGGCTTGGACTTTAAGTCTTTGTATGTGTCCTTTATTGTCGGCAATCTGTCAAAAGCAACTGCCGCACCCATTGTCATTAAGGCCGTCACTGAAAATGTAAGTATATGTTTTAATGAAAGTCTCATAATGGGTCTCCGTGCTTTAGTTTTGTGATATGCCTACTTTAGATACAGGAATTTCGTAACTGTATGATAAAGGTATGTTAGGTGCATATTTTAAATCAGTGAATGAAAGTTTGCTGGACAATGAAAAGACTGGATTTGATCCTGTTTTATTTAAAATCTGAGAAATAAAAGCAGCTGCCGCCGCTGTGTTGATAGATGCTTTTAAAGGAACTGTTCCGCTTCCTGATGAAATCGCAGAAGTTATGGTTGGCTTTATGTCAATTAAGGAACCGACTGTTGTATTTAAGGAGCAGTTATTTACAAGGAAATTCCATGCTGCACTGCCTGAATTCTTTACATTAAGGTTCATAAGTAAGTCTAGGTTCAAGTCTAATTTTTTTAAATCATCCTCACTGATATTTTTTCCTTGAATAAGTGCGGTTGCAAGTCCAACTGCTTGAACGGCATTCATTCCGCTATTTAAGAAAGCATTCCTTATTGTTTCAAAGGAAGGCAGCTTTATTTTTATGTCTGAAAGTGAAAGTGACGGCTTAAAAACTGGTACGTCAAAACTTTTGTTAAATGGGAGTGAAAGCGTTTTATTTTCAAGCAATGGAATTGAACTTAAATCTAATGATGCCGATCCGTCTATTGCAAAAGGAAGCGCTGTTTTTCCAGAAATGCTTTTTGCAAGATTAAGAATTGAATCGTAAGGAATCTTAAAAGAAAGAGCATTTGTCTTTGACCCCATAGCAGTAACATTTATTCCCTTTGATGTTACTATTTTTGAGAATGAGTTTCCGTTGCAGAGAATGTTGGCCGCTACTTCTTTAATTGAAAAGGCAACTGGGTATGGATTTGTGATTGAGTAATTGCAGTTAAATGTTATTCCTTCTAAGTCTAAGGATTGTATTCCTACTGATTCAAGGGAAAGGGTTGGCGTTCCTACTATTTCCTTTACAGTCTGACATGAAAATAATGTAAATGCTATAATTACGGCTGTAACGCTTGAAAGAATATGAAATTTTTTCATACAATAACGCTCCAATATGTTCTTTATGATATTCTAACCATTATTTTAAATGAAAACAATAGAAAAAGGCAGTTTTACATCCTAAACGAATGTCAAACTGCCCTAAAAATATTAATATTGCTGTCAATTAGTATAACTGGTCTGCAAATGCAAGGATCTGCTGCTCTGTAAGTCCTTTTTTAGATGTAATTGCGTATGTATAAGCTCCATCTACCCATGTAGCAACATGATATTTATTTACTTCTCCACGAAGTTCAACTCTCTTACTGTCTGCTTTGTTTAAATTTGCAGCCATATTTTTTGTAATAAGATACTTTGTCCAGTCTCCGCTTATGTCGTCGCTTCCCTTTGCCTTTCTGAGGCGTACTTCATCGCCAGTGCTTGTTGTAACAGTGGCTGTTGAGGAAGAAGAGCTTCCTGAAGATGATGAACCTGATTTATTTGAACTGTTGTTTACTGTAGAACTTGAGCCTTCTTTTGCAACTTTATCGATATAAGATGCAGAATCTTCAGTTGTATATATGATTTCAATCATTTCATTTGGAATAGATCTTGAAATTTTCTTTGTATAGCTGAAAGGAAGTGAAGAAGGGATGTTCAGCTTGAAGCCTGCTGAAGCTTCGGCCTTTTCCTGTGATTCATAGTCTACATAAGGATTTGCTGCTTTTGTAGTGCTAGAAGCATTAGTTCCTTTAGTTGTTTTTACAGAAGACTCTGTTGTCGTTGTCTCTGTTGCTGTTGATTTTGATGCCTTTGACTTTTTTGTAGAGGCACAACCAGAAAAAGCAACTGCAAGGGCAGCTGCGGCGAGAACTGTCATAAGTGTTTTCTTCATAATGGGATTAACATAAAACATTTATAAAAACAAGTCAATAAAACATTGACTGTCAATTTTTTTAGCAGTAAAATATTTTTTGATTTATAATAATAGTTTTTAGGAGTTTTTATGAAGATTTCAGCAAAGTTAAGTTTGCTAACTGGAATTTCTATTTTGTGCTGTTCTGTCGCTGTTTGTGCAATTTCTATTTCTTTTTTTAATAAAGGTTTCTTAAAAACTATATCGGAAAATTTAGATGCCAGTTCTGTAGGCGCTAAGCGCTATATAGAAGATAAATGGGCCTCCTTAGAATGTAGCGTTCAAAGTTATGCTCAGCGTCCTGATGTCATTAATTTTTTGCGTACCGGGCAGAATGCCAAGCTTGATGACATTCTTGAAGCGGATCCTCAGATGGATGTGTTCGATGCCTTTTTTATTACCCGTTCAAACGGTCTTGCAGTTGCAGGTTCCTGCTCAACAGATGCAAGTTCCCTTTCCTGCATACAGGCTGCTCTGAAAGGAACTGTTTCAAAGACTATAGAGCCGGCTCCTGCTTCTGGAAGTTCCTGCATACTTTTTGTTTCTGCTCCTGTACTCTATAATGAAAAAGTGATTGGCTCTGTTGTTGCCGGATATGATATGGAATCTGAACATTTTGTTAATTATGTAAAAGAATGCTTCGGAATGGAATGTGAGGTCATACTTGATAATGTTCGTATCTCATCAACCCTTCGTTCTGAAAAGGGAGCTTCTCTTGCTGGATCAGAAATTGAAGACGGAAGCATTATGACTTATGTTTCAAATGGCAATGCATATAAAGGTGATGTTGAAATAAATGGAGTTGCTTATCAGTGCTGCTATATTCCTCTTGTAGAGGATACCGGCAATATAGACACGATGATTTTTATAGCTAAAAGTAAAGATGTAATTTCCCAGACAAAGAAAAATGCTCTTTCTGTTGTAATACCCTGCCTTATAGGTCTTTGTCTTGCATTCATACTTATAGTTATTCTTACTATTAATTCAACAGTAAGGCCTCTTCTAAAAGTAAAGAATTCATTTGCAGACATTTCTACAGGAAATGCAGATCTTACAAAGCGTATAGCTGTATCATCAGAAGATGAAATTGGAGATGTTGTCATTGGCTTTAACCGTTTTTCAGGGAAGCTTCAGTCTATAATTTCAGAAGTAAAGAAGTCAAAGCATGAACTTACGGAACAAGGCGGCAACATGGAAAAAATCACAGGTGATACTTCAGGTGCGATTTTAGATATCATTAATATAATTGATGGAATTCAGGAACAGATATCTAATCAAGGAGATAGCGTAGACCAGACAGCTGGAGCTGTTACTCAGATTTCATCAAATATTGATTCTTTAAATTCAATGATAAGCGGGCAGGTAGAAAGCGTTGAAGAAGCTTCTGCTGCTGTAGAACAGATGATTGGTAATATTTCTTCTGTTAACAGTTCTGTTGAAAAGATGGCAGAATCTTTTTCTGAATTACAGGAAAATACTCAGGTGGGAGTTGCAAAGCAGCTTTCTGTAAACTCTAAGCTGCTTGAAATAGAGGAGCAGTCTAAGACTCTTGGCGATGCAAATAAGGCTATTGCAAGTATCGCTAGTCAGACGAATTTACTTGCTATGAATGCTGCCATAGAAGCTGCCCATGCAGGGGATGCCGGCAAAGGATTCTCTGTTGTTGCTGATGAAATTCGTAAGCTTTCAGAAACGTCTTCATCTCAGTCAAAGAGAATAGGCCAAGAACTTTCTAAAATAAGAGGCTCAATTAATGAAGTTGTTAATGCTTCTCAAGAGTCTTCTTCCGTATTATCTTCAGTGTCAAATAAGATAAAAGATACTGATGAGCTTGTATCGCAGATTCGTTTAGCAATGGATGAACAGAATTCCGGTTCCCAGAAAATTAGTGATTCTCTGCGTAATATGAATGATAGTACCCAAGAAGTCCAAAGTGCATCAAAAGAGATGTCCGAAGGCAGCAAATTGATTATTTCAGAAATTAATAATTTGCAGTCAGCTACAGATTCTATAAAAGACAGTATGGAAGAAATGTCTAATGGAACAAGGAAAATTACAGAAGCTGGAACTTCTTTGGAAGATGTTACGGCACTCGTAAAAACTTCGATTGATAAAATGAGTTCTCAGATTGATCAGTTTATAATTTA
The DNA here is from genome assembly GCA_024699235.1 of Treponema sp. Taxonomy (GTDB): domain Bacteria; phylum Spirochaetota; class Spirochaetia; order Treponematales; family Treponemataceae; genus Treponema_D. Next base: position 13,438 of record JAILPY010000030.1, read on the forward strand.
ATTTATTCAGTCAGGTATTCTTCCAGAGTCATCATTTGGATGTGCAATGGACACAATCCGCTGAATATTAATTTTGTTGCATCTTCTTTTTCTTTAGTAAAGCCTGATGTACAGTCGGTAAGGTATATTACCTTACACCCCATGTCCATTGCTTCTAATGCTGTGTATAATACACAGCATTCCGCAACGACTCCTGTAAGTATGACTCTTCCTGCATTTAAGGCCTGCTTTCGTACTTGAGGAATGCTCATGGAAGAATAAGTGCTCTTGCTGTATAAAGGATATTTTTTAGTGTGTTTCTGTATATCTGGAATAAGTTCATTCAGCCATTTATTGCTGTTTATGTCTGAATATACATTATTATAATCTTTCCAAGTACCTACAGGATTTTCTGCTGGAAGGTATTCTGTAAGCACTATATTTTGAGAAATCGATTTTTCTGTTAGTTCTGTAATCCTTTTTACAATACCTTCTGTATCAAGACATGCCCATTCCTGATTTTTTGTATAAACATTCTGCATGTCTATTATGAGGATAAAATCATTCTTCTTCATACATCAAGTCTGCCTTTTGCAGCATTTCAGTTTCCCATTCAAGAAGTTCCCGTTCGGTTTTTTCTTCAGACTTAAATTCATCGCCCTTTACATCACAGAGTATTCTGAACACAGGTTCTGTTCCACTTGGACGCATCCAGATAAAGGCAGAGGCTCTTTTGTTACTGTCGTAAAATTTTATTTTTAATCCTCCAGTACCATTGTTCCAGTCAATGCAGTATCTTTTTTCTTCAGTGCCATTTGTACAGTCTGCTTCAAAAGATTCAAAATCATATTTGTCTGTGAGCATTTCTTTTTTTTCTGCCCATTCTTTCATAAAAACTGTCTGGAAATTCTGTTTTAAAAGTCCTTTGTCTGGTGTTTTTACGCTTAGTACAGCACGAGATTCACTGACTCCTGTGGTTGCATAGACGGGGAGGGTGTCTAGAATATCGACTATAGAAAAATCTTCTTTGTATTTATTTAATTGACCTGACTTTTCACACCATATATGGAACAATCCCTTATAAGTGATGCCATCTTTTGTATAATCCTTTATAGTAAGAAGTTTTATTATTGCGAACATTGTTGCAAGAGGATCCCGTACATGTGATGGTTCTGTAATGTTTCCTCCATTACTTCCTTCTCCAAGAATGCGAACGCTGTAACCTTCGCTTCTTTTTTTCTGAGCAAGATTTACTACATTTGCTTCTCCTACTTCTGCACGGAACAAGAATATATTAAATGCTTTACAAATATCATCTATTCTCATTGAAGTAGGGCAGTTTACTGCGACAGCTCTTCTTTTAATGAGGTTCATTGCTTTATAATAAAGACTCTTTTTTTGAAAACGGTACATTTTCCAGTATTCAAAAGAAAGTTCTGCCATTACACAGAGAGCGAAAACTGTTTGAGCAGGAATAGGAAGAGCCTTTTGTGATCTTTCATTCCAGTATACAATATTGCCCCTGTCTCCATCACAGTCTGGCATATATCCAAGAATAACTGTTTCGTCTCCAGAATATTGAAGTTGCTGCATTTTTGTTGCACAGTGTATAAGGTTTTCTGGTTCTGGAATTATGCCATGGACAATTTTTCCTGGTTCATCATTGAATGGTATAAATTTTAGATTACAGGAAGGTATAAAAGTTTTATCAATAGAAGTGCTTCGTGCAGATCCATTCATATCACATACAATTGAAATTGTTTTTTCTTTTAGATATGATTTTATTTCATTAAAAATTATATTTTGTTCTTCTTCAGTATCAGAGCCCGTAATTACTTTTTTAATAAAGGCATCGTAGATTCTGATGGATTCTTTCTTATAGTTGTCACTTTCATTCTTAATTAATGTCAAGGCTGCATTATCAACAGAAGAAAGTATATCCTGTGCATGTTTTTCTGCATCTTCATCAAGGCATTTTTTCTCAAATTCTTCTATAAGCTTTTTAGCCTCTGATCCTTCAAGAACTCCCCCGTCATTTAAGCCGAATTTAATTCCATTATGGCCAATCGGATTATGGCTTGCAGAAATATATAAAAAGCCATCTACATTTTTTGCATATGCCATAATTTCAGGTGCAGAAGCAACCCCTAAAAATTGAATAGTAACATGCCTGCTTTGCAATGCTTTTAGTATTGCATCTGCAATTTCAGTACCTGTCGGCCGTGTGTCTGTTGCAATAGCAATTACGGGAGATGTTTTGTCTGATGCAGAAATGACATATTGGGCAAAAGTTTCTCCAATTAAAGCACATATAAGTTCATTTTCTTTTCCTATTTCAGGAGAAGAATCTTCGCCGTCTTTACTTTGTGTAAATACTTTTCTCCAGCCAGAAGCGGAAAGAATCATTCCATGTTCCATATACACCTCCTTAAATGCCATCGAAGCAGTTTAATTCTGCCAAAACCTTTGAATCTGGATTTTCTGCTACAGCCCGCCTGTAACATTCAATGCCTAAATCAACTTCTCTTTCGCATCCCTTTCCATCAAGGTACATGGCTCCTAATTCTTCATATACGCTTGTACTGCCATTTTCAAGAGCCGTAGAATACCACTTAAAGGCTTTTTCATAACTTGGTGAAATGCCTCTTCCTATACAGTAAAAATCTGCAATTTTTTTCATTGCATCGATATTTCCTTGCTCTGCAGACATCAAGTAATATTTTGCAGCTTGGGAATCAGTATTGTCTAGCAAGTCATGAGAATTATCATAAGCCTGTGCAAGACTGTAAGTAGTTTCGGGAGATTTATTTCTCTGGACATTTTCTCTGGCTTCTGCTATTTGCTGCGAGCAGGTATACGTTGTGCAGTTCATTTTTGAACTGAAATATCTTTCTATGTATAGTCTTTTTGTCCGTGCATCAGTAATGTTAAGCACTTCTGCCTGAGAAGCAAGCATATGCGCTTCATCAATTTTTTCATAATTTTTGTCAAATGTTACTGCCGTATCTCGTATGTAACAGTCTACTAATTGTAAGAATGCTGGCGTATAGCCATAGTTTGAAGCGCCTTCAATTAGTTCTTTCATATCTGTGATATTTGGTGTCCAGATAAGATTTTCATAGGCTGTATATAAAGAGTATTCATCTAAAAGCCTGCAACCTGTATACAGCAGCATGTTTGATTCCTCTTTTGAGGTCAATGCGTTTGCAAGGAATCCGTAAGCTTCTGAGTAGTTTAAATCGATTGCCTTTTGATATAAGTCTGTTGCTTTCCTTAATTTTTTTGAGGTTCCATATCCGTTTTGATAGCATCTTCCCTGACAAACCAGAGCCGGTGCATATTCAGGATCTTTTGACAATACGTCTGTAACAATTTTAAAGGCTTCCTTTACATCTTTATCTGGTCTCTTTGAGATTGATGGAATTTTATAGGATTCTGCATTCATGTCTTCCAGTAATATCCATGCATACCAGGTTTTCATAAAAAGGTCTCCGCCTGACATCCTGCTCTTAAACCATGAAAGGGCTTCTTTTCGTGATGATGCACGGCATGCAGCCTTATCTAAGACAGTTTTCTGTTTTGGTTTAGTTGAATCCTTCCAGTAAAGGACATTGTTTTTAAATCTGCTGGCTTGAAGCACTTGCGCATAAATGTCATCAATCTGTCCGTAGGCATTCTTTAGCTGCTTTGTTCCTAATGGAAATGCATTGCTTTCTGCTACGGCCTGCTTGTATAAGGATAAGCCTTCCGAATTTTTTTTATGATGCAAGGCCTGCTGAAGAATGCATTCTGCACTGCCTTTGTCTGCGCCCTTCGAAAACCAAGACGAACCCGTCATTGTACTGTTTTCGTCAGGATATAAATAATAATAAATTCCAAGATCCCTGCAGACAGTCTCATCAGGTTCATTATTTTCAAATTCATAGAATTCTCTTAGATCCTGTATCTTTTTTGCTAATGCACTTTCTTTTTCATATTTGGCATCTCTGTACTGATAGTAAAAGAATGATGCAAGGTCGGAATCCTTTTGACCTCCAAGGCCTTCCCGATAAATTTTGGCTGTACTGGCAAAGCCTTCACATTCTCCATAAGTTGCTGCGAGCGTATAGTACTCTATTGCAGAATCATAATCTTTTTTATTTTCAAAATTTTCTGCAATCTGCATGCATGCTTTTGGGTTTCCTAGGCTTGCAGCCTGATCTAAATTGCCGTCTAGCAAAAATGCTCTTGAATCATTAAATTTCTGCGCTCTCTTTAAAAGCTTTTTTGCATTTGGATTTGAATAGTCTTCATATAATGCAGCGTATTCAAGTAAGGCTTCAGGAAAATTCTGAGATGCTGCAGAACTGTATAATGCCTCTTCTTTGTTTGGATCCGTACCTTTGACAGCCCATCCTTCTTCTTTTTGTTTGGCTAATAGATAATATCCGCCTGCAAAGCCTGCAGAATACGATTGCTTTATATATTGCCTTGCAAGAGAATAGTTTCTTATCGTCCCTTCCTGTTTTTTTAGGCACATGGCTACTATGTATTGTGCATAGGGAGCAAATGCGCTGTATTTATCAATATTTCCATTAGCAATGTCCTGATACCATAAATATGCGTCTGAAGCAGTGGATGGACTTCCTTCTGCAGCGGTAATGGTTGCATTCTGTAATTCAAGTCCTGTCTGCCCCTTTAAGAAATTTTCAAAATACCAGTTATCTAACGGATAAAAAGCTATTGATGCAGCAAGGGCTGGATCGTATGTTTGTTTTTCTAAAAAAAATTCTAATGTTTCTGATGTATTTTTTGCTATATTTATGCTTGTTCGTTGGGTTTCCTCAGGATAGGAGAGTGAAAACACCGGAAATAAAATTGTAAGTGTTACTGATAAGGCTAGCAGTAATTTCTTCATTTTTGAACTCCTTTTTATAATTATATCATACAATTCTATTATATAGTACTTTCCTATAATTTAACAAGTTAGTTCCTTATAAGTAACAGGAATAGGCCCTTTGCATTTAACTTGACAATTCATCTGCAATAAAAAATCCCGCACATTGAAAAGCTTAATGCGCGGGATTATGTAATGATAAATAATTTACATTCTATTTTATAAATTCAAGGGCTGAATCAGCAGCAATTTTTCCATAAATACAAATGTCTGCGACTGCATTGCCACCCAGTCTGTTTCCTCCGTGAACGCCGCCAGTTACTTCTCCTGCAGCGAAAAGTCCAGGGATTACGGTGTCTGAAGCTGTAAGGACTTCTGCATTTTTATTAATCTTTATTCCGCCCATAGTGTGGTGAACGGCAGGTCCTACTTCTACAGCATAATATGGTCCTGTAGCAATAGGCCTTGGCATTTCAGATGCCTTGCGTCCGAAGTCTTTGTCACCATTTCCGCTTGCCTGATAGTCATTATAAGCCTTAACGCTTGCTTCAAGATTTTCAGCATTCATATTCAGCTTGGCAGCAAGTCCTGCCAAAGTGTCATCCTGTGTAAGGAGACCCTTTTTTACATAGCCTTCAATAGCCTTTAATGATTCTCTTACACCCTGGTCAAATAAAAGGTATGCAGTTTTTCCGGTCTGTTCAAGTATAGCTTTTGACATGACATCTCTTGTTGCCATTTCGCTTCCAAAACGCTTTCCGTCTCTGTTTACCATAATTGCACCGTTACCTCGTACGGCTTCGGTAATCATAAGGCCGTTTGAAGGAACTACAGTAGGATGTGTCTGGATCTGTTCCATCTGAATTAAGGCAGCATTAAATTTTTCCACCCAAGAAAATGCATCTCCTGTGGCTCCCTTATGGTTTGTAGTGCCAAAGCCTGCAAGCTCAGGCTTGTACTTTACAACCATTTCATTATTTGCCCCGAATCCACCTGCTGCGATAATGACTGCCTTCGCATTAATTTTGTAGTCACCGTCTGCAGTGCTTACCTTTACGCCAGATGGCTTTCCGTTTTCTTCTATAATGTCAGTTACCTTTGCATTGAATCTTATTTGTGCTCCTGCATCTTCAGCAGCCTTTTTAAGTACAGGAACAAGGTGTGTTCCTATAGCAGAACCGCCTTGAGGCCTGTGAGTCCTTTTATTTGTTGAGCCTGCCATTTTTCCGACATCAGATAAATCTGCACCAAGGGAAATAAGCCAGTCTACAGTCTCGGCTGATTTTTCTACCATATTCCTTACAAGTTCTGAATCATTAAGGTTGTATCCGCCTTTCATGGTATCTTGATAATACTGTTCATTAGAATCTTCAATGCCAAGTTTCTTCTGTACGCTTGTTTCACTTGCATTAAGGCCGCCTGTTGCAGAATTTGTATTACCGCCGGCTATAGCCATTTTTTCTACGACAATTACTTTTGCACCTTTACCGGCTGCTTCTGTTGCTGCGCTTAAGCCTGCTCCTCCTGCACCTATAATGACAATGTCGCAAGATGCATCTTCAACGGCTGCGGCTTTTGCAGTAGCTTTTCCTTCGCTTGAAGCAATTGCATTCTGTAAGGCTTCCATTGTTGCATTAGAAGTTATTGTTGCCCCTGTTACAACGTCAAGGCCGCTTACTTTCTGTTTTTTTACAGCAAGATCAATTACTTCTTGAATAGCGCCTTTTGCAAAGTCGGTTTCTTCTTCTTGAAGTACTTTACCGCTTACGATCTTTCCGTCTTTTACAGTGACCTCAATTTTTATGTCACCGTTTCTTCCGCTTCCTGTACCAGTCCAGACTCCATCAGTAAAAGACTGAGTCTTTTTTGTACATCCTGTTCCAAAGAACATTGCCATTGCTGAACAGATTAAAAATATTGCAGCAGCAATCAACGTGTGTTTTTTGTTCATAAATACGAACTCCTCAAATGTAAATAGGTGCGTTTTGTTTAGTATATCTGTAATTTTAGATTATAACAAGTTATTATATGACGTTCTCATAGAGGGTTCTGCATACGCGGAATCCAAGGTTGCTGCTTTTTCCTGTAGGTGCACTTCCGCTTCGGAAATATACAGAACACTGCTGAGGGTCATCTAGCCAGCTTCCGCCTCTTTTTACGTGCATGGATCCAATTTTAGGACCTTGAGGATTTGTAAGTGGCGTTAATGGCAGTTCTCCCATATAATCCCAGCACCATTCGGCTACGTTTCCGCACATATCGTATAATTGCAGGCTGTTTGGCTCTTTTGTACTTACATCGTGCGTTGAAATATTGCTGTTTTCTCCATACCATGCAACTTTTTCAATGTCGTTTCCTCCTGCATACTGGTCGTTGCTGCTGTTTTTACCGCCACGTGCAGCGTATTCCCATTCTGCTTCTGTAGGAAGGCGGTATCCGTTTGCTGCAAAATTACAGACAACACGTTTCCATAGCGGACTGGAACTTTCAAATTTACTTAAGTCAGTAGCATTTCCTATGCTATAGCATGGAGTCTGACCTTGCATCATGCTTAAAGAATTGCAGTATATCAGAGCTTCGCACCAGTTAACGCTTTCTACTGGCCTGTTTTCACCTAATAGCTTTGAAGGATTCTTACCCATAACATATTCATATTGTTTTTGCGTTACAGGAGTTTCTCCTATTGCAAATCCTACAAGTGAAACTTTTCTATTAAATTCATTAAATCCCATTGAAAATGTGCCGGCCTGTATGTCTATTAGGTTAGGAATGCTTTTGCTTTCTACAGCCATAGCGCTTTGCTTTTCAATAGATTCTTCGCTTGTCTTGGAAACAGTAGCTCCGCATTGAGGACAAAATTTAAATTGCTGAAGAATTTCAGCCCCGCATTTACTACAAATCATTATATTATCTCCATAAAAATAAAAAATAATTTAATTACTAATATTATATCGTAATTATTATACCACAATGTTCTGTATAATCAAAAAGAAAATGAGGTTGACATTTTATTAGAAAGTGTGAAAATATATAATTAAGAGGAACCGTTATGAATATTAGTGAAAATCGAACTGATAATGCTGTATCAATACTTGTTTCTGGAAGGCTTGATACCACAACAGCTCCGCAGCTTGAATCTAAGTTGAAGGATTGTTCAAAAGGCATAAAGAATTTAAATCTCAATCTTCAGGATGTTGAATATATTTCTAGTGCAGGGCTTCGAGTTGTATTGCTTGCACATAAGCTTATGACTGGATTAGGTGGAAAATTTACAGTACAGAAACCTTCTGAGTTTTGCATGCAGGTATTTCAGGCAACAGGAATGGATTCTATTTTGAAGATCATATAATTTTTGTATTCTTACTATGCTAGTTTTTTCTGCATGGTAAGAATATTGTGACCGTATTCATATTTACATATAATGCTGTCAATTTACTTTCTGACTGTCGTCATTCCTGCTTTTTAATTCCTTTAATACAAATTCCAGCATTGTAATATCGTCAAACTGCGGGGCATCTCCGACAAACTCATCAATGTCTTTTCTCATCTCTGTAAGAATTTTTTGAGGCGATAAATGCTGTTTGCTTTTTATAGATTTAAGGAGCCTTTCTTCTCCAAATAATTCATTTTTAGAATTTGTTGCTTCAGTTATGCCGTCTGTATATAAAAACAGCCTGCTTCCTGGGTTTAATATGATGGAATGGTCTTTATATTTCATGTCTGGCATTCCCGCCAGCATAAGGTTTGGCCTTACTGTAAGGTATTCAACATTATTATTGTTATATATGATAGGAGAAGTGTGCCCCGCATTTGAAAAAATAAGTTCCATTGTGCTGAGATTAACAATTCCCATCCAGCATGTAACGAACAGCCCTGCGTCATTGCCTTCGCACAGCTGCTTGTTTACCTGTTCAAATACTTGGGCAGGGCTCTTATTTTGTAATCCAACATTTTTAATCAAGGTCTTTGCAATGACCATAAAGAGCGCTGCAGGAACTCCTTTGCCGCTTACATCTCCTACAACGAATGCAAAATGTTCTTTGTCAATCATAAAGAAGTCATAAAAATCTCCTCCAACTTCTTTGGCAGGTTCCATTGTTGCATACAGTTCTATTTCTGGATGTTCTCCATAAGGCGGAAAAATGCGTGGAAGCATATTAGCCTGGATTTGAGTGGCCACATCAAGCTCTGCGCTTAGCCTTTCTTTTTCTGCTGTAGTATGAGTAAGTTCTCTTATATATTGGTGCATGTCCACGCTCATCTTTTCTACAGCACGTGCAAGAGTTGCAATTTCATTTTTTCCTTTTATTTTCTTAAGGATTCCTGACATTTCTCCTTTATGACGGGCAAAGTTTGCAGTTTCATGAGTAACTAGCACAAGTGGCTTTGTTACCTTCTGCGAAAGGACAATGATGTATATTAGGATAAAAAGTGCTGTAAGGGCGGCAGAAAAAATAAATGTGTATCTTAAATATCTGATTTTTAGAGACTTGACTTCGCTCATTGGCTTTACAACGCTTAAAATTGCTACAGTACTGCCGTTTCTGTCTTTTACGGGAATGGACGTCGTTACATGTCCTCCTGTATCATTGTATACAAACCTTATGTAAGGCTTATTGTCAATCATTACTTGCTTTAGGCTGTTTATGTATTCTTCACTGTATTTTTTTAAGGAACTTGTCTTTCCAAGCGGGATGACTTTTCCATTTACGACGTCAGGATGTACAGTGTCATATATGTACGTACGGGAAGTAAATTCTCTGTCAGGTACAGTAACGTAAATGTAAGCAAGCATTGCAGTCTGTGTAAGTGCATTTAATTTTTCATCTGTTGCAATCCATTCATCGTCTGCAGGTTCTCCTGACGCATAATCCAGGATGCGATCTCCGTCTATGTATGAAAGGGCTGTATATGCAAATTGCTGAGTTATGTTTTCATATTCTTCTTCAAAGAGAGATTTAAATACTTTGTATCCTGTTAATCCGTTTGTAACGCACAGAATTGCACAGAAAATGGCTATATAAAGGGGAAGCCTGATTATAAGGCTTGAAGCATTAATTTTTTTTTCATAATGATTCATGCCTTTTAGTATAAGGCACAATCTGCAAAAACACAAATTCTTGTTTTGACGTTGCAGACTGTCCGCTCATGAACTCACTGAATAGAATATAGTACGCTGCAGCATCGCTGCAGTCCTGACTGCTAGATGGCAGCGTACATAATTTTAGTTTGTCTTCAGAGGTACTACGGCACCTGTACCAGGTACAACATAGGCAGCTTCTGGAACTTCCTTACCGTTCCATCGTTTTGCACGCTCAAGTTCTATTTCATAATCCCATTGAGCTTTCATTACTGAATAGTTTTCAGAAATTTTCCTGTTTGTGTATGCCTGGGCATCAGCCTTAATGCGCTCTGCATCAGCTTCACCCTGAGCTTTGGCAACTGCTGCCTGGGCATCAAGTTCTGCAGCCTGTTTTTTAGCTTCTGCTTCTTTTACGAGTTTCTGAGCCTGGGCCGCTGCAATGTTTGCTTCCTGTTCAGCCTGCTTTACCTGCTGAGTTCTGTTTGCAGTTTCTTTAATCTGGCGGTCAAAATCTTCGCTCCAGTCCCAGTTTGTAATGGTTGTCTGGCTTATTGCAATAGGGTAGTCTGCCATTCTTGTGAGCATTGCATCTGCAACTTCTGCCGTTATTTTATTCTGCTGTTCAACCAGTTCGTAAATGCTGTATTTGCCTGTAGTTTCCTTTAAGGATGCCTTAACGTTGTCCTTCATGGCACTCTGTATTATCGTATCGTTATAGTATCGCGTAACTATGTCCATAATGCGGTTTTCATCATATATATATCTTACGGCAACAGTAGCGCCTACAGTCTGCATGTCTCGCGTTATGGCACCGTCACCGCCAACTGTAAAGGTTACCTCATAAGTTTTTGGTTCAAGCCGGAATTTCCTTACTCTGGAAATAAATGGAATGTGAGCCTTTACGCCCGGCTGCACTACACCTTCTTTTATTTGTCCAAGTTCTACAACTACGCCCCTTTCATTTGGGGAAATGACAGAAAAGGAATTAGCCAGAATTATTACAATTAACAGTATGATAATTCCTGTGGTTACAAAAGATTTGCTTACATTTCTTACAATATTACCTTCTTTTTGCATAATAAACTCCGTAAAAAAAAATTATGATTTAATTTACAATAAAGCATTATAAGTTTCAATAAAAACTTCTTGTTTTAGAATAAATAAAGGTCTATACTAAAATATTGTATGGTTCGGTTTCTTGAAAACAGACAGAAATCTATAAGTGTATACATATTAACTATATTTTTGATTATTCTAGGACTGTTTGTTCTTTTCCATGCTAAACATTCAAAATCTGTCTCTTTGTTGCCTTCTAAGGCTGAATTATACAATACAGGATGGTACTATTACGATGAAAATGGAAAGCCTGTTGAAGTTGAATTGCCTTGCAGAATTCCTGCCGAAGGTAATGTTTGCAGGCTGTATCACAGGCATACGTCTTATACACGTACAAAACTGTGCTTTTATACGCACCATCAGTCTGCAAATTTATTTTTAAATGAAGTGCCGCTGTATGAGTATGATGTCCAAGTAAAGCCGAAATGGCTAAAAAGTTACCGCTCCTTTTATCATATAGTTACTTTGCCGGCAGTAAAAAATGGAGAAATATGCCTTGAATTAACAGCGCTCATTCCAAAACATGCTGGAGAATATAACAGTATATTGATGGGAACCTATGAATCTATCCTATTCCGGCTTATATTTAACAGATTAGATAAAGTACTGCTTGGCATTATTCTTGTAATATTCAGTCTGTTAGTTCTTCTTATGAGTTCTATGTATAATCCTAACAGGGGTGGCGACAGAACAATGATTCATTTAGGCGTTCTGGCCATGCTTGTTGGCGTATGGCAGCTTGAAGAATCACGCGTACTTCAGCTGTTCATTGGAAATCAGGGAATACATTGGTGCTTAGAGTATCTGATGCAGTTTTTTATACTCCTTGTTTCCATTAGATTTATTCACGATGTTACTCCAAAAAACATGAATCTTTTGACACTGATATTCTTTTTTATTTCTGAATTGATATCAGTTGCGTTGCTGCTGTTTCAGGTTTTTGGAATTATACAGTTTGCTGACTCTGTTGTTGTAATAAAAATTCTTTTTATATTCTATTGTTTTTATGCTGCATATATAGTCAATAAGAATAATTCATTTAAGAAGAGGAAAGTGCAGTTTCTTTTTACCGTATTCATGACTATAAGTGCCTTGCTGTTTGTTGTTGTTGTGCTTGGAATATTCCAAAAGAAGATTACTGACATTCTTATGAGCATTGCCTTTGCATTTATGTTTGTATCGCTTTCTTTGATACTTTATCATACCTCTTTTGAAAAATTCGAAGCCGTAAGAAATGCTCAGCTGTATCAGAAACTTGCTTTTGTTGATTTTAATACAGGCGTTTCCAGTAAAACTGCATGGTTCTCCCTTGTTGAAAATTTCGATCCGCATAAAGATAAGCTGATTAGCTGCTGCCTAATTCTGTTTGACATGAACAATTTAAAGAAACTGAATGATACAAAAGGACATTTGTTTGGTGATAAAGTAATAAATGAGTTCTGTCACTGCCTGTCAGAAGCTTTTGGAGATAACGGCACTATTTTTCGTATAGGAGGAGATGAGTTTATATGTCTGTGCCGTCATTCGAGTGAGCAGGAAGTTGAGCAGATGCTTGCTTCTTTTGATAGAATGTCTGCAAATCCTAGAAATCCAGAGTATGCATTTTCTTGCGCTTACGGCTATGTATTCTTTACCCCTCATAAAAAGCAGGACTTTAT
>JAILPY010000054.1 GCA_024699235.1 Treponema sp.
CCTGACGAAATAAGCGCAAACTTTGTGAACATTGATTCCTTAAAGCTTGGGCCTATTAAGGGAATTGAACCGGGTAATCTTTACATAAGCCTTGTAATCTGCGACTGCGGGGATGACATGCTTGTTTATCTTGTAACTCAGGCAAAAACTCCTGCACTTAAGATTATCCAGTCAACAATCTATGATTCGTTTAGTTCACGTCTTTCTGCAATCTATAAATGGTTTTGCAGCGAATTTAAATCTTAAGTGTTAAGGAGAAGTTTTATAATGAAAAAATTAATTGGGGCACTTCTTTTTGGAATTGTCCTTCTTACATGTGGAGGATGTAAACCTATGGGTGGTAGTTCTGTAGCTTTGAATGGAAAGCAGGGTGTGTTTGCACAGATAAGCACGTCAAGAGGAGATATTTATGTGGAGTTGTTTTATAAGAAGACTCCTCTTACCGTAACGAATTTCGTGGGTCTTGCAGAAGGAACACTTGACGCAACAAAGGGGAAGAAGTTCTATGACGGACTTAAGTTCCATCGCGTTATTGAAGACTTTATGATTCAGGGCGGTGACCCTCGCGGCAACGGAACTGGCGGTCCTGGATATAAATTTGCAGACGAATTTGATGATGACTTGAATTTTACTAGGCCTGGCCTTCTTGCTATGGCAAATGCAGGCCCTGGCACTAACGGAAGTCAGTTCTTTATTACTCATGTAGAAACTCCTTGGCTTAACCAGAAGCATACTATCTTTGGTAAGGTTATTGATAAGGCAAGCCAGAAAGTTGTTGATGCCGTAAAGCAGGGCGACACAATCAAGAGCATTACGATTCACCGCCTTGGCGATGAGGCTCAGAAGTTTACTGCTACGCAGGAAGACTTTGACAAGCTCGCTTCTACTGCAACAGCAAAGGCTGAAGCAAAGGCTAAGGCTGCCCGCGAAGCAGCAATCAAGGCTCAGGAGCAGCGCCTTGCTTCTCAGGTATCAGAAATAAATAAGAAATTCCCTGGCTATGATAAAGACGGATACGGAATTTTCTATAAGACAACTAAAGCCGGTTCTGGCGAAAAGTGCGGCACAGGAAAGGCTGTTTCTACAGAATATAAGGGATACCTTGTAGACGGCTCTGTATTTGACCAGTCTGCTGGAAGAGGTCCCCTTGACTTTACTACTGGCGCCGGACAGATGATTCCTGGATTTGACGTAATGGTTCAGGACATGAAGGTTGGCGAAAAGAGAACTGTTATTTTGCCTCCAGACATGGCTTACGGTGACAACGGCATTCCTGGCGTTATTCCTGCAAGTTCTTATCTTGTATTTGATATTGAGCTTCTTTCTGCAAGATAATAGGCTGGCATACATATAATCTTTAATAAGGCTTCTGCATTTGCGGAGGCCTTTTTTATTGCCCTTGTAATTAGCAGTAAATTGCTGTATATTTAAGTTACTGTATAGTAACTCTACAGGGGTTTATATGGAAAGTGTGGCTGTCTATTCATTATTAATAATTGTTGTTGCTGTTTTTGCCATAGGCATTTTCAAAAAAATAAGGCATGGTTCCAGCTGCTGCGGAACCCACGAATCCACTTCTAAAAAAGTAAAAGTCCTTGATAAAAATCCACATAATTATCCTTTTTGCTACAGGCTGACTGTTGACGGAATGCACTGTTCAAGCTGCGTCAGGAATGTAGAAAATGCCTTGAATTCCATAGGCGGCGTATGGGCAACGGTAAGCCTTGAAAAGCGTTCCGTGACTGTCCGTACAAAGTCTGAAATGACTCAAAAGGAATTCATGCAGGCAATAAATGGTGCTGGCTATACTCTTATAGATTTTTCAACTGACAATTTAATTGTTTAATAAGATAGAGGAAGGAAAATGAAAAAGCTTTTGGATCTGAAGGCCGATGAATCTGGCGTTATTGCTTCTGTAGAGGGAGATGCCCGTTTTGTCAGCCGCATTACTTCAATTGGTTTGACTCCTGGCTGTGCTGTTCAGGTCATCAAGAATGAAAAACGCCGTCCTGTTCTGGTGTATTCCCGTGACACAATGATTGCCTTGAACCGCTCTGAGTGTGAATGGATTTGTGTTGAAGAAGGAGAAAATGTATGACAGAAAAAAATGAAACGGTTATTGCTCTTTTAAGTCAGCCTAATGCAGGTAAGTCTACTCTTTTTAATGCCCTTACCGGATTAAAGCAGCATGTCGGTAACTGGCCTGGAAAGACTGTAGAAAAAAAGGAGGGAAGTTTTTCTTATAATGGAAAAAACTATCTGGTTGCAGACCTTCCTGGTACATACAGCCTTTCTGCAAACTCAGATGAAGAAATGATTACCCGCGACTACATTGCAAGCGGCCGCGCTGATGTTGTTTGCATTCTTGCCGACAGTTCCCAGCTTGAACGCAGCCTGTACATGCTCAGTGATTTTGCAGGCATTACTGTGCCTTGCTTTTTGCTTTTAAATATGAGCGATGTTGCCCTTGAGCAGGGTAAAAAAATAGATGCAGCAGCTTTGGAAAAGAAGCTTGGAATTCCTGTGGTTCTGTTTTCGGCACCTGACAGAAAAAAGTACGATTCCTTTTATGCGGCTCTGGAACGTGCCATAAGTGAAAAGACTGTCCTTGATGCTTCTGCCCTAGAAAAGGAATATTCAGAAATTGAGTCGTTCAATAAAATAAAGAGTCTTATTACTAAGGATGTCATTCCTAATTATTCTGCAGCATGGCTGAGTGCCAAGGCTGTTGAAGGCGATGTTCCTGTAACTGCAAAAATAAAGGCTGGCCTTGAAGGGGAAGCTTTGAATCAGTTTGAAAAAGAAGTTTCTTCTATAAGCAGGGGAGTCCTTTTGACTGGCAAAAAGAAGTTTGCCTGGATTGATTCAATCTTGCAGGGGGCGGTTGTTTCTGAAAAGAAGGCTGCCGTATTCGGTAAGTTTGACAGGCTTATTACTCACCGCTTCTGGGGTAAGCCGGTTGTTGTGTTTATTATTCTTTTTGGCCTTATAGCTTCGTTTATTCCAGCCTTGCCTTTTATGGCAATAGGTATGGGTGTAGGAAGCCTTATTAAGCCTGCTGGAAGCATGATGGTTAGCGCAGGATGCCCTGCATTCCTTACGGCCTTTGCATGCGATGTCTGCATACGTTCCTTAGGATTTGTCCTTCAGATGCTGGGCTTTGTCTTTGGCGTTACGCTCGTATTCGGGCTTTTAGAAGAAGTTGGAATTATGGCCCGCATTTCTTATGTCTTTGACAATACAATGTCTAAGTTCGGGCTTCAGGGTAAGTCTGTTATGCCTTTCCTTGTAAGCTTTGGCTGTACGATGGGAGGTGCTGCAGGCACAAGGGTTATTGATAACTGGGGGCAGAAGGTCCTTACCATAGCGCTTGCATGGGCAATTCCTTGCGGTGCTGCATGGTCTATAATTCCTATGCTTTCTACGCTGTTCTTTGGGTCTGGAGCTGTCCTTATTATTGTAATTATTCTTGCTGTAATGATTGTCCACATGTGGCTTACTTCAAAGCTCTTTGGGCGTTCTTTGGTAAAACAGGCAGACCGCTGCGGCATGGTTATGGAACTTCCTCCTTACCATAAGGCTAAGTGGGGCGCTTTGCTCCGCTATGTGCTTGGCCGCACAAAGGAAACTTTTATTCGTGCCATAAAGGTTGTGTTTATGGTTGCCTTTGTTTTCTGGCTTCTGTCATTTTCTTCTTCTGGGCTTATGGAAAATTCTATCCTTTACAAAGTGGGCAGGGTAATTGAACCTGTTACAAAGGTCTTTGGCATGAGCTGGCAGACTTTTATGGCATTCATAGCTTCTTCGTTGGGTAAAGAAGGCGCCCTTGGCGTATTAAGTACAATTTATACTGGCAATACTGCTGTTACGATTGGTACTGTAATGGGTGAAGGTACTGCGGCTAATATCAATGAACTTCTTTTGACTTATGTTACAAAGCCGGAAGCCCTTGCCCTGATTTTTGGACTTACGTTTAACATGCCTTGCATTGTAGCCCTTGCTGCAACGTATCAGGAAACTCACTCCGCAAAGTGGACGGCACTTATAGCTGTTTACTACACATTGCTGGCACTTGTGCTTGCATGCGTGGCTTTCCATGTGGGAAGCGTTATATGGACAAACTGATAGATCTTTTAAAAGACGGAAGGACCCGCTCTGTGAATGAACTTTCTGAGGAGCTGGGGACTTCTGTAAGCGACGTTAAGCGCAGCCTTGAGTTTCTGGAGCATTCTGGCTTTATCCGCCGGGTTCCAGATGAGTGCGGCTGTAAGTGCGATGAGCATGATGGCTGCCATTCCTGCGGCGGATGTTCTGGAAGTTCATGTTCTGGCTGTATGCCTGAAGGGGGCTTTAAGAACAGGCCTGTAATGTGGGAAGTCATTGAGGAGTAAAGTGCAGGTTTTCTTGCAATGAAGGCTTTGCAATAAAGAGGCCTCTGCATAAGCAGAGGCCTGTCTGTTTTCAAGGAAGGTCTCCTAGCTCAAATGTTATAAAATCTTCTGGAATGTAATAGTGAGGTCCACCTCGTTCTGTGGTTGCATAGGCTCCGAAAACCCAGCCTTCGTATTCCTTGTATGAAATCTTAATCCACCTTTCTTCTATTCCGTCAATAGTTTCCATTTCTTCCGTTATGGCGTGGCCGTTGATGATGGTTTGGCTTGGATCTGTATCGCCTGGGCGTATTGTGTATACTACAACGTTGTCGCTAAGGCCAGGCTTATCCCTTATATTCAGGTTTTCCCATACGGAAAATTCCTGTTCCATCTTACGTACAGTCCATGTTTTTCCTGCATTGGTAATTGTCTGGAGCACTTCATAGCGGTTGTCTTCGTAAGGGTCGCTCATGCCTCCCAGGTAAGTGTCGGTGCTGCAAATCCATCCTTCCAGACCTTTATACTTAACCTTGAACCAGTGTTCTCCTTGGACTGAACCCCAGTCAGATTTTGGTTCATTTAACTTTCTTATGGCACATGCCTGTTCTATCTGGATTGTGTCTCCGTCTTGAATTTTTGCCAATGGCTTGTTTCTGTTATGATCTTCGTATATTGTATGTCCTTCTTCAGACAGCATTGGGCCGATGGGGATTTCCATTTCGCATTTTCGGATGACTGTGTTTATTCCGCCTTCATCAGTAATGGACAGTATTGTTCCGTTTCCATTTTTGTAATCAGGCAGTTTTTTTTGCTCTGCTTGCTTTTCTTTGTCTGTTTCTGCTGTGACAGCGGCCTGTGAATTGCTGCTAATGTTTGCTGCTGCCGTAACAGATTCTTTTTCCTTGCATGAAAATGCAATCATGCAAAGAAAGGTCAGAAGCACTGGCATTGTTTTTTTTAACATAAAAGACTCCTTTATCTTTTGTATATAATTAAAACAATATTAAAGAAGTTCTGTTACAGTTGCAATACCTATAAAAAAAATCCTTCTGCTCAAACCCTAGGGTATAAGCAAGAAGGATTTTTTAGTCGGTTGCTTATAATGTTATGCTTAGGCTTTTGCCTTTTTGCTTCTTATAAGCTGCAGCATTACAAGTACGGCGATTCCAGCAAGTCCTACGATGTCTGTCTTTGTTTCTGGAATAATGCAGCATAAGCCTGCAATGATTAGCAGCATGCGCTCAAGGGCAGATGCCGTATTCTTTGCTTTTTCAGAAGCCTGCGTTGCATTTAAGAATCCTGTATGACCGAAGGCATAGCCTTCAAGTCCGGCGCTTATGCCGAACATGCCGATTACTGCTGTAATCGTAATGTATATTATAGATGCAATGTTTGCATTAATCATAAGCATCTGAGGGTTATAGATGAACATGTAAGGAACGATGAATGCCCCTATGGCAAGCTTTGTTGCGTTCAGGGCCGTCTTCATTGGCCGTGCCTTGGCAATGGCGGCTCCAGCTATGGCGGCAAGCGCTACAGGCGGCGTTATGTCTGCTATGATTCCAAAATAGAATGCAAACATGTGTGCAGGAAGAATCTGTAAAGGAGTTACGTCCCCTGCGTTGCCGTATATGCATTTTATGATTGCACCGGCTGTGATTGTTGATGTAATCAGGTAGTTTGCTGTTGTTGGTGCACCCATTCCCAATATGATAGAAGAAATCATTGTCAGCAGGAGCGTGATGAACAGCTTGCCGTGTGCAAGGGCAACGAGTCCGGCGCCCATCTTAAGGCCAAGGCCTGTCAGTGTTACAATGCCGATTATTATTCCAGCCATTCCACATGCAATTGCTACGCTTATAATGCTTCTTGCTGCAGCACAAAGGACCTGCACAATGTCGTTCAGCCCGAACCTTGGCTTTTTGCCAAAGGCTAAGTCAACGAATGAAGTTCCAAGTCCTATGACAAGGCAGGCAAGGATGCCCATTAAGGCGGAGTATGTTGCTGTCTTTCCCGTGCACAGGAATACAATTATGATTACCAAAGGCAGGATCATGTAGCCCTGCTTTAAGAACAAAGGAATAAAGCGAGGCAGCTGGTCGCGTGAAACGCCTTTAAGGCCAAGCTTGTGGGCTTCAAGGTGTACGGTAATGAAGATTCCTGTAAAATAAAGCAATGCCGGAATGATTGCCGCTTTTATTACTGTAACGTAGCTTACGCCTGTGCTTTCTGCCATAAGGAATGCTGCGGCCCCCATGATAGGAGGCATAAGCTGTCCTCCTGTAGATGCGGCGGCTTCTACTGCACCTGCAAATTCACCCTTGTAGCCGAGCTTTTTCATCATTGGAATTGTGAATGAGCCTGAGCCTACTGTATTTGAAACAGAGCTTCCAGAAACCGTACCGAGCAAGGCAGAAGAAAGGACTGCAACTTTTGCAGGGCCTCCGCTTGCTCCTCCTGCGATTGCATTGCATACATCAATAAAGAACTGTCCTATTCCTGTCTTTTCAAGGCATGCTCCAAAAAGGATGAACAGAAAGATGAATGTTGAACATGCTCCGATTGGAGTTCCCATAATGCCTTCTGTCGTATAGAAAAGGTGACTGGTAATTCTTACAAGTGAATAACCGCGGTGATTAAGGAATCCTGGAAGGTAGCGGCCTATGAATGCATAAAGTATGAATGCGCCCGCAATTATCATTATAGGAAGGCCTACAATGCGGCGGCAGGATTCAAACAGGATTAATATGCCTATTACTCCGATTATAATGTCCAGTGCGGTATATGCACCTGCCCTGCGGACTATCTCTTCAAAATTTACTATATAGTATATCCATGAGCCTGCGCCTATTGCTGCGAGCAGTACGTCATATAAGGGCAGGGTGTTTCTTGGCATTTTTTTTGTAGCAGGAAAGAGCAGGAATGCAAGTGCCTGTACGAATGCAAGGTGGGTTGCCCTTACCAGCTGTGCCGGGATATGTCCTGAAAGCGTTGCATAAAGCTGGAAGATGCAGAATGCAAGGGATATAAGGACTGTTATGTACTGACGCCAGCATTTGTGCTCGCGGTAAGCCTGTTCCCTGTCCAAATCCTGCATGAGCTGCTTCATCTCATCTTCATTTGTGGTCGGGTTTATAATTTCCGCCAGGTCTTCGGTGGTGTCATCGAAGCTCTTTTTCATTTTTACCTCCCAATTTTCGTTTTAGAATGTAGTCTGCCAGGCAAACCTTTTTTATGGAAAATACCAGGCTTGTCTGTACCGGAAAATAATTTTTCAGAAAGTATTCATTTCCGCCAATGGTAATGGAATGTTCTGCTATAACTCCTACTGCAAGCAGAAAGGAATCTAGGTGTCTGTTTAGATCATCAAGTATGTATCCTGTGTCTGTTGCCGTAAATGAGCAGCCTTTAGTTTCTTCAGGCTCAGGGATTCCTGCTCCATAAGAAACAAATTCTGATTTGCTTAAGATAAACTCGCTTTTACCGTTACGCGTGCTGCATTCATAAAAATCATGGATGCGCCCTTTGTTTACAGAATGTGTATATGATATGACAAAACCTTCCAAGGCCGGTCTTGAATAAATGTTTTCTGCAAAATTCTTTCTGTCTGCTATAGATACTGTCTTTATGCATGGAATGAATGCAAGCATAGTCAGTATGATTAGGCAGGCAGAAAGGCCCCTAAGCGGCATCTGCCGCTTAGGCATATTTTTTTGTTCTTTCAAAATTTGGCCAGGACGGATTATTCTACGTCCAGTCCGATTTCTTTATAGTATTTTACGGCACCTGGGTGGAATGGTACAGAAACGCCTGTTACTGCTTTCTGTGCAGAGATTTCCTTTCCCTTTGCATGTGAAGAGCCAAGCTCTTCAAGGTTTTCAAAGATTGCCTTTGTCATTTCGTATACAGTGTTTTCGTCAAGGCTCTTGTTTACTGCAAGTGTTGCCTTGATTGCAAGCGCTTCTGTATCTGTGTCTGTTCCCTTGTATGTGCCGCCAGGGATTACAGTCTTTGTATAGTAGCCGTACTTTGACATGATTGCGTCTGCTTCTGGTCCAGTAACTGGAATGAGGACAAGGCCTGCTGTAAAGGCAAGTTCCTGAAGGGCTGCGTTTGGCACTCCGGCTGTGATGAAGCATGCATCAAGAGTTCCGTTCTGAATTCCTTCTGCTGATTCCTTGAAAGAAAGGTTGTTCTTTTTTATGTCATTAAAGGTCATGCCGTAACCTTCAAAAATCTGCTTTACGTTGAATTCAACGCCAGATCCTGCATCTCCTACGGAAACGCGCTTTCCCCTCATGTCTGCTACAGACTTGATGCCGGAATCCTTTGCTGCGGCAATCTGCACTACTTCTGGGTAAAGTGTTCCGATAGAAGCAATGTTTGAAAGCTTTGTTCCGTCAAACATATCTGTTCCATTATATGCATAGTCCATTACGTCGTTCTGAACGATTGCGTATTCTGCATCTCCTTTGTTGATGAGACGAAGGTTTTCTGCAGAAGCACCTGTTGACTGTGCTGTTACGTTCATGTTTTCAATTTTTGTGTTCCAAAGGTTTGCAAGAACTCCGCCGAATGCGTAATAAGTTCCGCTGGTTCCACCTGTTGCCAGAATGTAGTTCTTCTTTTCTTTACATCCTGTCATTGAAAAGAGAGCAGCTGCAAGGGTAAGTCCCAAGAACAGTTTTTTCATAAAAAACTCCTTTAAATTAATAAAATTGCATAAATATAGAATTATTATACATAAATTTCATGAATATGAATAGTATAAATAGGAAATGAATAGGAATTT
This sequence comes from Treponema sp., assembly GCA_024699235.1. Lineage (GTDB taxonomy): Bacteria > Spirochaetota > Spirochaetia > Treponematales > Treponemataceae > Treponema_D. The sequence goes on from JAILPY010000054.1 coordinate 9,166, forward strand.
TGATATGGGTACGTTTAATAAGCCTTAAAAAATGACACAAAGATGTATTCAAAATCTTTCTATATAATGATAGAATCGTGCCGGTGGCTGTATGTTAAATATCAATAATAATACCTCGAATATAAAGCGTGAAATTCTTGTGCGCATTGCAAGGCTTCAGCTTGAAGGCAAGCTTGAAGAAGGCGTTCACTTTATTCCGCGCGAAATGGCTCCGCGCAACAGTGTCCCTATGCGGTGCTGCATTTACCATGACCGTGAAATATTAAGGATGCGCGTTCTGGCAAGGATGGGCTGGTCAATTGAAGACGTTGACGAAGAGCGAACGCTTGGCTCTTATGCAAAGGAAGCGTTAAAGCGCGAAAAGCCTTCCTGGCCTATGCTTACTGTCTTGCATGATGCATGTAATGCCTGCGTACGCTCCCATTATATGGTAACAAATGCCTGCCAGGGCTGCTATGCGCGCCCTTGCATGGTTAACTGCCCTAAAAAGGCTATAACCGTTGACCGCCATGCTCATATTGACGAAAAGGCCTGCATTAACTGCGGGCTGTGCATGCAGAACTGTCCGTATCATGCAATCATTAAGATACCTGTTCCTTGTGAAGAAGCCTGTCCTGTAGGAGCAATTTCTAAGGACGAAGACGGAAGGGAGAGAATTGACTACGACAAGTGCATTTTCTGCGGCAACTGCATGAGGGAATGTCCCTTTGGCGCTATGATGGACAAGAGCCAGCTTGTAGACGTAATTAATAAAATCATGAACAGGGAAAAGAAGGTCGTTGCAATGTATGCGCCTTCTATTTCTTCCCAGTTTAAGACTCTCCCCGGTCAGCTGGAATCTGCCCTTCTTGCCGCTGGCTTTGACAGGGTATGGGAAGTTGCCGTTGGTGCAGACATTTGTGCCGACAACGAAGCCCGAGAGTTTGAAGAGCGAATGGCACGCGGCGACAAGATGATGACTACTTCATGCTGCTCTGCTTACGTCAGGGCCGTGCACATTCATGTTCCTGACTTGGACCCTTGCGTTTCTGAGACAAGAAGCCCTATGCATTATACTGCTGAGATTGCAAAGAAGGCCGATCCTGACTGCGTTACTGTATTTATTGGCCCTTGCCTTGCAAAGCGAAGGGAAGCGTTTGATGATGAC
>JAILPY010000082.1 GCA_024699235.1 Treponema sp.
ACAGAAGAATCAAGAACAGCGCCACCGCCCAAAGCAACAATAAAGTCGCAGCCGTTCTCACGGGCAAAAGCACCTCCTTCTTCACAAACTTCCATAAGCGGATTTTCCATAATCTTTGCAAACTCAACAAGCTTAACGCCAGCCTTTTTGAGTTCGCTAACCGTCATATCGTAAGAACCATTTTTATGAACCGACTGCCCGCATGAGAGCAGAAGCAGAGCTTTCTTTCCAGGCAAATCCTCTTCGTGCAAATGAGAGAGAGAACCTGTTCCGAATAAAAGTTTTGTAGGACTATTGAATGTAAAATTGAACATGTTTGTCATTGATTTCTCCTTGTGAATATGATGATTTATTTACTTATACCGATTTTCTTCAGCCACGCCTTTACTTCACCCTGAACTCCGTCAACACGGGTTCGGTACACAGAAAGACCGTTCTTCTCTACCGCTGCATTTGGCTCAAGTTTTGTGATTGTTTCGATTGTGCGTGAAAATCCACTTCCGCCGGAAACCACGAAGGGAATCACTTTCTTTCCTGAAAGCTCAACAGAATCAAGGAATGTATACATAATCATCGGCATGTCGGCGTACCAGTTTGGAAAGCCAATAAAAACTGTGTCGTACTTTGAAATGTCAGGAAGTGCTGCTTTGATTTTTGGTCTTGCGTTTTCGCGTTTTTCTTTTGTGGCAACCTGTTCCAGTTTTGCATGATCCATCGGATATGGTGTAACAGGTTCAATTCTGAAAATATCTCCCTTCATTTCTTCTTGAATCAGCTGAGCCACATACTGAACATTCCCCAAAACTTTTCCGTCTACAACAACTGTGCTGTAATCTTCCTCTGCTGTCATTTTTCCTGCGGTTAAAGTTTCCGGCTGAGAGAAATAAACAACGAGAGTTTTCTTTGATGCTTGAGCAAATACACTTGCAGCTAAAAATGCTGCGATAGAAATTGCGACAAGTTTTTTCATAAGATTTCCTCCAAGAAATTGAGTGTTTATGGGTTTAGTATATGAGGCAGGCTAGGTTATAGCAAATACTTTGTTTCTATGCTAGTCTATAGATAAAAGGAATAACATAGATGGAACTTCGTGTATTAAAATATTTTCTTGCAGTGGCACGTGAAGGCAACATGTCAAAGGCAGCCGAAAGCCTTCATGTAACACAGCCAACTCTTTCAAAACAGATTTCAGATTTGGAATGGGAGCTTGGTACCCCTCTGTTTTTCCGTAACAAACAGGGAAAGCCTCTTGTCCTTACAGAAGCCGGTAAGATTTTGCAAAAGAGAGGAACAGACATTGCAGAGATGATTTCAAAAACAGAAAATGATGTCCGCTCACTTTTGAATGAAGAAGTTTCGGGCGAGATTTCTGTGGGCTGTGCTGAATCCAAAAATATGAGCTATTTTGCAGATGCCCTGGTTGCCCTTCAAAAGGTTTATCCTAAAATCCGCTGCAATCTTTTTTCAGGCGACACTTCCGACATCATCGGCAAACTGGATTCTGGTCTGCTTGATTTTGCAGTCATCGTGCAGAATGTCGATTTGGAAAAATACAACTGCATTTCTTTTCCTGCAAAAGACCGCTGGGGCGTAATTATGAAAAAGAACAGTCCGCTTGCAAAAAAAGAGGCTGTTGAATTAAATGATTTGCTTGACCTGCCCCTTATCTGCTCTCGTCAGTCTTTGCGCGAAGATCTTCCCAAATGGTTCGGAGAAACCCTTAACAGAATGAACATAGTTGCAACATCAAATCTTCCGTATAATGCCGGAGTTTTAGCACAAAGTAATGTAGGATATCTCTTGATGTTTGAAGGTCTCGTCGATATAAATGAAGAAACATGTTTGTGCTTCCGTCCACTCAAACCGGAACTTACAACCGATATGCATTTAATCTGGCGAAGGGGACAGGAATTTACAAAATGTGCAGAATTACTTTTGTCTGAAGTACGAAAGGTGTTTTTGAATGTATAAACATTGCGCCACAGTGGGTCGTCCACATAACAATGAATTAAACCGCACAGGCCTTGTACCTGTGTCAGCTTTGAACTCATTGTTATGTGAATATTCCTACGCCGCGTTAAATTTGTCTTTTCCCTGTTTGCACCGCGGGCAATGCCAGTCATCCGGTAAATCCTCGAATGGAGTACCAGCCTTTATTCCCTGCGATTCATCTCCAACGGAAGGGTCGTAAACATAACCGCAGATTGAACAGACATATTTTCCGCTCTTTGTCTTGAATACGATTTCGCCTGTTGGGATTGTTTCCGGGGGATTTGTAAGATCTATTACTCGCTTTGATTCAAGATTTTCGTATCCCTGAGGTGTATGCGTACCGCAATAGACGGTAGGATTTTTGCTTACAAATTCCCTTACACGGTCAAGCGTTTCGCGAGCTGCTTTTGGGTCTTCATATACGATGGAAAGTTTGTTCTGGTACAAAGCTTCATCTACATAAGTAATGTCGCCGTGAAGCATGTAAAATAGTCCGTCTGATTCGACAATGACTATGCTGTTTCCTTTTGTGTGGCCTTTTGCCTTGATAAGATACACGCCATCAGCGATTCTCTGACTTTCGGGGAAATTATGATATGGGCCGTCTGTAAATTCTACAGGAACAAGATTTGGAAGGCCTTTTAGCTCATCCACGCCGATTTCATCTTTATTCACATAGATTTTTGCATTAGGAAAGCTTTTTAATTCTCCCGAATGGTCTGCGTGTTTATGGGTAAGAAGAATTTTCGTAACCTGTTCAGGTTTGTAGCCGAGTTCTGAAAATGCATTCATATAAGAAGAGATGTCATTTCCTGTAAAGGCAAGGCTGTTTTCATCCGGTGACTCTTCTGGAGTACCAGCTGGAAATCCTGTATCGACCAGAATAATTTCGCTTCCGGTGTCAATCAGATAATTCTGAAGGCTTCCCCTGTAGCGAATATTTTTATCGAATTTTTCCATTCCCTCTTCACCGCCGAATGCGAAAGGCTGAGTATAGAATCCATTTTTACGGAATTTAACAGCTTTGATAATCATAAATGTACCTCATAAAAAAAACATACCCAAGTAATCTTGAGTATGCCGATATTTGCTTTTTGTTATTTCTGTGCAGGTTCCCATTTACAGCGAACAGGACTGATGATGCTACCATCTTTTTTCATTGCGTCCATCGTTTTATCCACAACCTTACGGTCAAGCCCTGTAAGCTCTGCAATTTTTCCTGCATTTAGAGGAGTTCCTGCATCCTTCATTGCCTTAAGAATCAGTTCTTTTTCTGACATAAATGCCTCCCCAAAATTATTCACCCAATTGTTCTATAAGGTAGTTTTCAAGACCTATCTGCTCTATGATACAAAGATGAGCCTTTACCCAATTGTAATGATCCTGCTCATCCACAATAAATTCCTGTATCATATTTTTTGTGATAAAATCATCGTCAAAAAGTGCAAGTGCTTTGCTCATTTCAGGAAGTGCTTGTGCAGAATCCTTGCAGTCGTATTCAAGCATCTCTTTTACATCTGTGATAACAGGATAGGGTTCGATGACAACTTCTGGAGTTACACCCAGTTCTATTAGACGAGAATTTACTTTTTTCGCCTCATTCCATTCCTCTTCGCTTTCGGCCATAATCTTGTCCGCAAGTTTTTTAAGTCCCCGAGCTTTTAACAGCTGTGCATGAATTGAGTGCTGTTGAGAGTTTCCGAACCAAGCTTTTGCATAGCTTTTGAGTAATTCAATTTTATCCATATTAAATGCCTCCAAAAAAATCTTTAAAATAATTTTATTTTAGATTTCTCAAAAAGCAATTTTGGCTTTTGGTAGAATGTCAAAATTCTTGATGGATTTATAAATCTGTAAAGTAGAAAAGTTTTAGGAAAGAAGATACGGTTCTAAAGGCTCCGGTATTCCCTTGAAAAAATACTCCATCATATTTTCAGGGGGAACTTGTGAGTGATTTGAAATCCAATCAGCCATAGTTTCGACTATTAAGAAAGCGTACATCTTTAGATATACCGTTATATCATCAGGAAGAGAAGATATCTTTCGCTTTTTACAGATATAGTTTTTCATTTGGTAAACGCCCTCTCTGGCACAAATTTTTGAGAAGGAATCATAGCCGTGAGTATTCTGATGCGCATTTACCATAAAATGTGCATGTTTTGCATAAAACCTTAGGATTTCAAGAAGCAAATCCTTCCATGCATAACCGTCAACATCCAGTTTTGCGAACAAATTTTCGTATACCGATTTATATACATACAAAATCAATTCGTACTTGTCAGAGAAGTTATTGTAAAAAGTCTGTGTGGAAAGCGAGCAGTTATCGCAAATATCCTTGACTGTGATTTTATCGAGATTTTTTGAGTCAGAAAGCTCAAGGATTGAGGCAACAAGCAGGTCTTTTGCGGTTTGCTTTTTTATCATAATTCTATTATAGCATAAGTTTATAAAATTATCTTTTAAAACAGCGCCCCAGTGCGGGCGTCCACATAACAATGAGTTAAACCGCAAACCGGCTTGACCGGTTTGTCGGCTTTGAACTTCTTGTTATGCTATTTATTTAATTTAATCTTTATTATTCAAAATATAATTTTATATTTTTTGAAACATTCATGTTTTTCTTTCGAGTGAAGCGACTGCAAAAAGTGTGACAAAGTAATTATCTTATTGAGCGGTTGCTATATGATACATTTTCTATATACTCTAACGTCGCCACTGTTTCAAATACTTTTCGAAGATAAAACCAGTTTTACCTTCTCCATATTTTATTTTAACCCAATGACCATAATAATCATCAATATTATAATAATAGGGATCTATACCAATAACTTCAGCCTCAATTCCTTTGTTAACTTTATCAATTTTATTTCCAGAGATACTGGCTGACTCTCTAATGTTGACATTATCGTCATTAACATATGTGTTACGTTCATAAGAACTTGTATAAGGAATAAATGTTTTAACCCCATATTCTATAAGCATTTTTTTCATTTCATCAGATTTTGCAAAAGAGAGTAAATTACAATAATTATTATACATTCCACCACCATCAGCCTCTTTATCACTAAGACATTTAACAGCGTTAACGTCTTTTAAATATGATAGCAAAACACGAACAACTTCAATATCATTTTTTTCAACAGCAATACGTGCGGGGTCCGGTTCGTCAAATTGTCCATAGAACGTGTTTATATTGGCAAGTTCTGGATTCCATTCGAGAACCTTATTAAGTGATTTTGCATCGTTAAGATTTATAATTTCATAAATAGGATTTGTTAAACCTCCTTGTCTAGGATAGGGAATCCCATATGTTTTATCTATTGATTTAAAACAATTTACAATGATATCTGGATCTTTTGTTTCTGCGATTAATTTTATTACATATTTTGTTTTTTCTTCCTCCTTGAAATCAGTAGGATAAAGTTGATGATTGAAAATATTATCAATTTGATTAATTTTCTTAGTTACTAAAGCATCAGTAAATTTATTCCACAAAGAATATTCTTTTTTGGGATGAAAGAAATCTGTAATATCAATGCGTTGAACATTTCCTATGTCATCTACAAAGGCAACTTTATTTTCAGAATAACAGACTGCATTTGAATACCATCCTCCTAAATTAAACAGACGCTCATCAACTTCGTTAATCTTATACCCATTTGTTACTTTCTTTATTAGCCAGGATTCACAATAGCTACGAAAGAAATAAATTTCAGAATTATCAAGCTTAAAAAAACGTCTTACAAAATCCCAGCCATTATACGGTTTTATATTGTTTTTATTTCCAAATATTGCTATAGCATCTAATTCATTTTTATTGTTTTCGTTTCCGTATCTTTCTGTAGCTGCAAGTGAATTTCCTATTAGTTTTCTTGTACTCTTATTTTCATCAAATGTAGTTCTTACTAATTTTGCGTGTTCATCAATTTTATACTGAGCTATTGGAATAATACTATCATTAAAATCATGAATCTCTCTATAGAAACTAATGTAATTATTATTTACATCTGTCAATATTGTTGTTCTGTAATAATCAAGAGGACCATCAACAAGTTCATCCATAGTATAATCTGAATATTCAATATTAACATCATCTAGCACTCTATATATTCTTATGCAGTAAATTTGGTTATGATCATCATATTTCTCATATCTATAATATAGACTTTGTGAATATATTGTTGATAAACAAAGAAACGTAATCAAAATATACATGACAGTTCTTCTCATAAATATTCTCCTTTTCCGCACCAGTGTGGGCGTGAGCATAACAACTGGTTGTAGCGCAGCGGGCTCGACCCGCTGTCGGCTACGAACCTTTGAAAATCATTAAGGCCCCAGGTTTATCATGCTAAGATAGATAAGTCCATCAGGGCACAATATCCTAATTAATTCGACAGGGGGACCTTAATGAGATTCTATAAGAACCAGCATCAATTTTACATTGG
>JAILPY010000133.1 GCA_024699235.1 Treponema sp.
AGAAGTCATATAACTAATATTCCCGAATTACTCCCCTGTCGGAATTGCGTCGTTCAAGCTTTTGTTGCGGTAGTTGAGGTTGGTGCGGACTGAGTAGCCCATGCCCTCCCAGAATGCGTTTGCCTTATCGTTGTCCTTAAAGACAAGCCCGAAGATTTTTTGTATGCCTTCTTTTTTTATGGCTTCTTCCGCTTTTTGAACAAGGGTGCGGGCAATTCCCTTACGCCTGAAATCCGGATGCACGCATAGGTGGTGGATAATTGCGCGCCTTCCGTCGTGTCCGGTTAAAATGGCGGCCACAATTTTTCCATCACAGATTGCCCCAAAGCAGGTGTTCGGAATTCTCTTTATGTAGGCACTGATTCCTTGACGGCTGTCGTCCACTGGATTTAATGCCCGCTTAGTTTCTTCAACTTGATTCCATAAAGAAAAAAGCTGGTCGTAATCTGAGGCGTTAAGTATTCTGTAAGTGATTGCTGTTTCATCCTGCATCACAGAATCATGCTTCATGCGCTTTTCATAATCACTGGAACTTATTTCTTCCCATGGATCTTTCATATCGACCTCCTATTTTTACATTTCGTATAAAAATTCTTTTCGTTCTTCTGTTGGGGCAATTTTATTGAAACGTCCTCCCGTGCAAGAACTTCGTTTCATACCGAGTTTTTCCATTCGGCTTCAGCACCTTATAGGAATTCTCTTGTCGCTTCTTCGGAGTCATTAAGCAGGTGAACCATAAAGCGCATGTTTTCCCGGTCGCCTGCATACGCGTGTGTTGTGTTAAAAAATTCCATGCCTTGTGGCTGTAATTCAAGTCGCTCTGTTTTTATGCGTGTTTCATTCCACTTATTTAACTGTTCCAAAATAAAAATCCTTTTAATTTTTAATAGACAGATTCATTCCTTCTTTTTTTGATAAAAAGAACGATTCCTAGCGAAAGGAAATTTGAAAGCACAATTCTGATAATCTGAAATTCATCATTTCCAGTGTTGCTTACAACATGCAGAAAGTTTCCTATAAAATTATTGAAAAAATGCTCAGAAAGCCCAACCCACAGCACGTCCGTCATACTCACACAGGTTCCCCATTCAAGAGCAAGAATACCGGCGAGCACAACATATCCCACTGCAAAAATCACAGCCTGACCCACAGACATCTGACCGTCATAAACGCCCAGCACGCACATTACAATAGGCCAGATTCCAAAAAGTAAAGCCTGAACATAGTTCCCTACCCTAAATCGGTTAGAATTTTATACGTGATTGATGAACAGCTCATTTCTTCTTGCTTATATTTAAATATAATTCCGGCTCTGATATTCACCCAAAGTCATTACTTCACAACCCCTGCCTGCATAATAAGCAAGCATTTTTGACAGTTTTTTCAGATTATAGCTGGTAACGCAATCAGAGATGACATGCACGGCATGGCCAGCCTTAATCATGTTACAGCAGGTTGCTTTAATACAGGCAGTAGCATCAGCTCCCGCTATGTAAAACTCGTCAATACTGTTTGTCCAGATATAATCTAGAAAGGCTTCGCTTGTCAGGGCGTTTGCCTTTGTCTTTACAAAAATATTGTCTGAAATAATTTTTAACTCCGGTACAAATTCCGCTCCTTCTGTATCTGGCCTAAAGGCGCGTATTAAAGGAAATAAATTGTTGTGCTGAATATAGACAACTTCCATGAAATTTTCCTTCGCCCAGTCGATGGCCCTGTTAAGGTTATCAATAATAAGCCTGTAGTTTTTAGTTATGTCATTTTGAATGTCAATTACAACAAGAATCTTTTTATTCATCTTTAATCCCTCTCATTTAATTGTCAGCGCTTTCACACATATAAACATCGCAAAAATGAGTTACATGTTTTTTTATGCTTTTAAAAGCTTCGTCAGCATCCTGCGGATTCCGGTCGGCTCTTGCAATCTGGAGGACTGCCGCTGAAGTAAGTTCCACCGCAAGCATTTTCGGGTCGTCTTTTTTGAAAAGGCCTTTCTTCATCATCTCCCTGATGATTTTCGCATACATTCCCTGAATTCCTTCAAGCTGATGCCTTGAAGTAATTTCTGCAAACCTCTGGTTTCTGAACTGCTCCTGAACAAGAAGCATACGAATTTTTCGAATCATAGGATCCTGTATGGTAAAGGTGATTTTATTCATGGTCGCCGCAATGAATTCTTTTTTGTTTTGAGGCAGCTTTCCGATTTTTTTTTCAGAACCGAACATTTCGTCATAGCGATCTTCTGCGCATTCTATTATTGTATTTAAGATATCTTCTTTACCTTTGTAATGTTTGTAAAGGGAAGGAGCCTTGACTCCAATAGCGCTTGCAATCTGCTCAACGCTAGTTCCGTCATAGCCCTGTTCTGAGAATAATGTTAATGCGGCTTCAAGAATTTTCTCTTTTGTAGACATAAAATCTCCCTCTGGATGAAAATTAACTAAACTGTGTCCATTTTCTTCAGGCATAAGACCTCTAAAGTCACGTGTAAAAAGCAATTTGGTTAATAACCATTAACCAAATAATAACTAATGATTATTAGCCTGTCAATAGAAAAACACTATTTGCCATCTCATGTGTTTCTGAAGGCTGCCGTCTGCGATGCGGCGGCCATCCTGCAATAGGACCAACATCCGGGTTACTGGCAGATAATAACTTTGGAGTTAGTATAGCATAGCGGACACAAAAAGGTCCTAGGAATCCAAATCAAAGCTTCCCAGATAGCGGAATTGAAAGCCTTTCTTTTTGGTAAGCTTTTCATAGCTTTCATAAGCGCTGTCGGAACACTCTATCAGGTAATGGTAATGTCCTAATTCTGTCTTTTCTGGCCTGTCATGCAGCGTGACAAGGGTCATTCCCAGCCTTTTCATATCTTCCATAAGTTCAGGCAGATTTTCTGCTTTCCCTGATGCTATAAATGCCAGCCTGTCATGCCTGTCCTCAGACGGCCTGTTCGCAGAAAGAACGTAGAACCTCGTCTTGTTGCTTTCATTATTCTGTATGCCGACTGCGAGCATGCTGAGCTTATAAACATCCGCGCATGCAGAGGAAGCTATTGAGGCCTGCTTCCTGTCTCCTTTTTCAGCCACAATACGCGCTCCTTCTGCGGTGCTGGAAACTTCAATTACTTCAGCATCAGGCAGGTTTTCATGAAGCCAGTTTTTTCCCTGCGCAATCCCCTGCTTGTGCGAATATACCTTCTTTATGTCGCTTAACGTGGCCCCTGGAAGGGCAAGGAGATTCTGGCTGATTGGAAGCTCTACCTCTCCGGCAACGCTTAACCCTTTTTGTCCAATGACAATGTCGATATAATCCGTAACTGCCCCGCCAATTGTGTTTTCCTGGGGAATAACGGAATAGTTGCTTTCTCCCATGAGCAATGCATTGACTGCATCCTGTACAGTCTTATACGGAATATACGTTCCCTTTTTATTAAAGAAGACTCCGCAGGCTTCCTGTGTATACGTCCCCTCCGGTCCCAGATAACTTACTGTCGCAGACTCATAATCAATGACCGATTCTGTTTCCGCAATATGAGTTCCAGCAGACCTTCTGTCACATCCTGCATTTGCCTGTAACAGCGCGCAGGCCAATATGCCTATGCCTATTCTTTTCATTTTACTCTTCGGCATCTATCATTCTCCTACCTTGAATAACGGACAAATTTCCTTAAACATACTCACATGCTTTTCAAGATTTGTAAATCCGTTTTTCTGATAAAACTTAAAGGATGGCTTGTCGATGTCGGTCTGCAAAAGGAGCAATGTCCTGGCAAACTGCTCAAAGCGTTCCTGCAAAGATATCCCGTCATCACTGTAAACATTCTTTACAACCACCTTTCCTACACGGAAGCAATATGGATTCTTTATCTGCTTCAAAAATTCAGCAGCTCTCCTTTGGCGATAGACTATCATCGATCCTGATCTCATTAATATCTACCAGGCTGTCACGATCCACCGTCCTTACATCTACGCTCTTAATTTCTTCCAAAGTACTCATAGAAAATCACAGCCTTCTTAGTGCTTGTTTATCATCTTCTATAAGTCTTGGGATATTTTTTTAAGGCTTCTGGGCACAAAAAAGAGAACCCTCATCGTATTCTCTTTTCCTTCTCTCTTATTTTCCGTTTTCTTCATATGTAAAGACTGCTGATTTAACACGAACTTCACCATCAGGTTTCCCATAAAGGCCTATGTGATCATAATCCATTCTCTTTTGGTGATCGTGGTGTCCGACATATCTTTTTCCATTCTTTGCTCTTGCTTCTACCTTCCTGTGGTACAGCAATAATCCGGGAATATCATAGAGTAATGCCCATAGCCCAATCATCCCAAAAACAAAACTACCAAATATGCAAAATCCATAAATCATCGCTCCTCATATATAGTTAATCAACAATACCTGTCATGCCGACACACTTCAATTACCTCTCTACCCGGCAGCATCTTCGCCTGCTTCGAACAATGACTTATACTTCCCTAACAAGATCATACATAAAACTATTCTCCCCCAGCGTTCTTGTATTAACATGTTTCATTCCTATGTGCTCATACTTGTCTTTCTTTAATTTTGCATCTGTCGAAACGATGA
>JAILPY010000151.1 GCA_024699235.1 Treponema sp.
CGCATTGTATGCTATTTTTTCTCCGCAGTAGAGAATTTCACGCAACATTTCTTTCATTTCAGGAAAGCTGTCAAATTTTTTTATCATATCGTCAAAAAGTGTATTTTTTTCCGAAAGTATGATTTTTATTGCTTCCAAAAAACCTTCTTCGCTCCAGTTTTGATTCAGTTTTTCATCGATAATCTGGCACAGGCGACTTACCAAGAACGGATAGCCCGAAGTGTAGTCAGAGAGCAGTTTTGCAATTTTCGCCGTGTCAATTCCCATATGATGATCAGCTTCATAATCCTCCAGCATACCACGGATTCCAATTTCCGAAAGTTCCATGCTTACATCAAACTGAGAGGCAATGTTCCATGGAGAATTGTACTGATGCTGACCTTCAGGGCGGATTTTCAACTTTAAGTTTTTGACATCATATACACCAGCAAGAATTACAGACTGAAAAGATGGACGAGTTTCACGATTCAGGAATTTATCGCGAAGAAGCCCCAAAAACTTAATGAAGGACTCATAATTTCCAGCCTGATCAACTTCATCAATGATAATGACAATAGGAGCAGAATTAATTTTGCAAAGTTTTGAAATTGCAAGAGACAATTTCTTTTCATCTTCAAAATCTATCAGTTCATTTATAAAAGCCTTTGTTTCATCATTTAAATAATTGGCTTCTTCATAGTCAACAACTTCTTGAATCTTCTCAAAAAATGCCTTCCCGCATGCTTCAAGACTTGCAAAAGAAGAATCACCCATTCCCTCAAAACTTATAGAAAACACTGTATATTCAGAATCAAGTGCCTTTTTGAGAAAACGCAATGTCGTGGTTTTTCCATACTGACGACCTCGGTTAATGCAAAAATATTCGCCACGGTCAACCATTTTTTTGATTTCTTGAACCCGATCATCAATGTTCACCATGTAGTGCTTATATTCATAGCAAGTTCCCGTCGTGTTAAATCGCTTCATGGTGTCATTATAGCATACCGCATAATTTTGTGCCAATATGAGTTCAGCTCCTTTAATCTTAACAGGTGGCTAAAACGGCTGCGGCACAAGACAACCAAGGAAAACGGTTCTTCTGCAGCCTCTGTTGCAATGGCATTTAAACTCTACTGTCAGGCAGAGAGACTGATTTTTCAATCCACAACAATTGACAATTTCTCACAATCATTGATAAATATCTTTTATTTTGATAGAATGATTTTTAAGATATACGGTGGAACTTTCGGGTGACACTTAAGAAAGGAGCGGATGCGTTCGGCTCCTTTAATCTAAAAAGGTGGCTTAAAGGCCACCTTTTTTTATTCTTTCAGGCTTTTTTTTTCTTATTCTATAAAGATTTGTAGGCAATATTAGGGTGCGAAGTTTGAATGAAATATAACATATTCCGGATAAAAGTCAAGGTCTTAGGTAATTATTTCTTATTACCTTCGATAATGGTGATTTCCTCCGCGGTGAGCCCATAGAGAGCATACACCAGCTCATCGATTTTGTACTCAAGAGCAGTTGTATCAGCGGTAATGTTTGCCTGCTTTGAGGTAAGGATTTTGTCTACCAAGTCGTTGATTTTATCTTCAGTTGTCTGGTCTATTGAAGATGGAGTTGGAAGCGGTATGTTTAGTAAAGGTTCTTTGTCAACTTGATAATTATCTCCTTGCATTTTGCCTTTATTTTTTAACCAAAAAGCAATAAGTTTTGAATTAAGAATTCCTGTAAGGAATTTCATGTTCCAACGTGAGGTTTGGATAACATAATACATTGCAGGAACATAACAATCAAAATTACTATATGAAAAACATGGCCTATCTACACATTTTCGTAATGAAACAATTTTTTCGCCTTTGAAAAAATGTTCTTCACGAGCACGTTGCAAACCATATGGTCTATTATCTGATGTTATAGCCTTACCAACGAAATCAAGATGTTTTTTTATGTTTGGAAATAAATCCATGCTGTTTTTATTTTTAAAAGAAGAATCGGTATAAATAATCCATAATGAGTTCTTATTGTTTGTATAATATCTAAAAATTTCTTCTGATGTGAAAAAAGGTTTTATTAAAGATTCTTCTTTCGTTGAAAGTTTTAGTTCCTTTAAGTCTTGTTGATTTAGTACAAAAATAGCTTTTCCTACTGCCAAATCTGGAAATTCTCTATGTATCTTATTACTGACATTATCATGATGAGTATGAATTCCATTTGTAGCTTCAGCATCAGTAAGATATTCTTTTTCCTCCGCAATTTTTTCAAATATTGTGTCATTGTCGCTAAATGTTAAAAGTTTATCTGTATAATTGCTTCGTACGATTTTTGGGGATAGGTATTTTGTTTTTTGTGTCTGAACTTTTTCAAGAAGGGAAAGCATATCTTCTTTTTGGCTTTCTGAAAGCAAGGTGCGGTAATCAAAAGTATAACTATCTGTGTTTTTATCTTTTTCAAAGAGCATGATCATTGTCTGAATGTCTGCATTTTCAAAAACCATGTAAGTGTTAAAATCAAGCATTTGCCTAATTTTGCTGTCGTTAATAACTTTTTTACGCATAAGTTTTGCTCCGCTGCTAGTAGTCCAGTTGTTCTGTGCAATAAAGCATAAAACTCCGTGAGGACGCAATAAATCAATTCCATGACACGCAAAGCCATACCATAAATCCATTTTTCCTATATAATAAGGGCTTTGTTCTCTAAAACCGTCAAAAGCAGCTTTGTTTGTATATTCTTTAATATACGGCGGATTTCCAATAACAATGTCAAAACCGTTGCAATCATTCGGTCGGTTAAATACATATCCAAACCATGTATGCCATAAGAAGAATTCACAGTTGGCGTGCAGGTCGAGGTTTTCTAACTTTTTGATGGTAGCTGGAGAAAGTTGCCGTTCTTTTAAAAGTTGAATTACTTTTTCAGAAATCTGATTTCGGATTTTTGCTTTTGCAATATGGTCACTTGGAATATAAAAACCGTCGATTGCATCTGTAAGTTGTTTTATAATTTCTTCGTTATCAAACAAACTGTTGCTTCTTTTTGTAAGGCTGCTCAAATCTTGACCTTCAAAACTTTCCAAAAGGCTGTTTCCCTGCATAATTTTGTAGTCGAGGTTCGGAAGCGGAATCGGCTCTTTTTCGTCTACAATAATTGCAAGCCAGAATCGCAGACGGGCAATGTCCACAGCTCCTTTTTCTATATCTACTCCGTAGATGTTCTCGCGTACAATATATTTTTTGATTTCAGCAGGTTCGACAGGCTCGCCATCCGCTGTTTCACCAAGCGCAACTCGGCAGGCAAAAAGTTCATTCAGCATTCCCATAGGGAATGCACCGCTACCAACTGCAGGGTCGCAGACTTTTACGTTTCTAAGTTTTTCGAGCAATGCCGATTTTTCAGAAGCCGTATAATCTGCCGTATGATTTATTACAAGCTGACGGCTGTTCTCACCCAAATACGTAATCAAACTTTCGCGGCACATATACTGTACGATTTCTTTTGGAGTGTAGAATGCCCCTTTATCCTTATTGTCTTCAAGAAGGTTTTCAAAAATCTTACCGAGCATCTCTGGGTCTACACCGATTTCCATGTCGGCGGGGTCAGTCTCGTCTATCGTAAAGTTATACCGTGCAAAAAAATCCAAAAGCCCGCAACTTTCTGTAAACGGATATGGTTCTTTTGTATAATCTTTTTTGTCGTTAAATGTTCTCTCTTTATCTGCTTTTGCAGGATTTGAAAACATTTCTTGCGGAAAGCGAATTTCTAAATCATCAAGGCTGTCATCTTCAAAAAGTCCGCCGTTCAGATATGGTATTTGCTTAAAATCTTTCAGCAAATACAAGTCCCAAGATTTTGTTTTAAACAGATTTTTTCTGTCATTCACATCTGTATTCAACATTCCAAAGAAAAGTGGTTCCAGAACTTTTTCCAAAAAATCGGTCTTGTATTTTGAAGATGCAAACAAATCTAAAAGGAAATTTTTATTTCCGTTTCCCCATGAACTATTATAATCAACTCCAAGCCAGCCTTTCTTCTGCAAAAATTGGAGGAATACAAGACGTCCCATGAACTTTTTTACATAGTCACGAACATACTTACAGGCAAGTTCATAATCCCCATTAGAAAGTTTTTTGAACTGGTTGAATATTTTTGTATTTTCTTTGCTAACGCTCTTTCGTTCATACTTTCCGCCAGATTTTACATAACGGTTTCCTGTAATATACTGAACAAAATCTTCATAAAATACTTTGTATTCATCAAAGAACTGCTTGCTTACAACTTCCAGTGCAAATCGGCTTTTTAAATCTTCAACAGCAGAAATTATTTTGCCGTTTTCAGTGCGTTCACAGATTTTCCCTTTTTTAAAAAGCATCTGCTCAGGCTTGTGCCTCTTACAGTCTGTTCCAAACTTGAACGAAAATCTTCTTGGATTTGAATGTTCGGTTTTTACCTTGCCCTTTTCAGCTGTGTAGTCTGTCGTTATGAGCGAAAACCGCCAGCTGTGTGAATCTGTGGAATAAAAGACAACAAGGGCATTAGGAGCGTAACTGTATTTTTTCATGCAAGAGACAACTTCGCGTGTTAAAGTAACACGCGGGTCTCTGTTTGATTTTGTGCTGAATTCAAATATATCAAGTTCCAGACTTTGACAAGTTCCCAATCTGAAACCTTCTTCCATATTGGTAAAATTGTAATAAACTTCTTCACTATTATTTTCAAAATCATCAGGAAGAAAATCTGATAAAAAGTTTATAAAATCTTCGCGTTTGTAATTTTGTGTTATCCATTCTGTGTTCATTTGAGTTCTCCTGTCAGTTCTTCCGCCAATAAGATTGTTTCTGCTTCGCTTCCGATCTTGTTGTCTTTTTCTATAAGCGAATCAAGATAAACTTCCGGTATAATCGCTTTTATTTCCTGCACTGCATTTTGTGAGCCAGCATCTACATTTTTAATTTGCTTTTGATAATAAAGAGGAAGGGAATCAAGGCTTAAAACCTTCATCACGCTTGAGATATACTCTTTGTCGCTTTCGTTTTGTGAATGTTGCTTTATGAATTGCAAGACGCTTTGTGATTCCTGTGCTGTCTTTGAGTTTGTATGGCTTTTACGAACAATGCCAGAATCATTTTTTGCTTTTTCGTAAAGTGCATAAAAAGAATCACTTACTTCAAGACTTTTTTCATCTTTTGATGCCTTAAAAATACTAAGAGCATTCTGCGGCTGAAGGATTGCTGTTTTTCCGCTTTTGTCGGTAAATGCAAAACGATAAGAGTCTCCTTTTTTTGAAAAAAGCACAACGCCGTTTGAATCCAAATCCGCAAATAGGGAATCTGTAAAAAGAGTTTGCTGGGTTTCCAAAAGTGTTTTGTTTGACCGTGCAATTCGTGCTCTGTACGGAAGATTTTTTGCAGCCTCCAGTATTTCGGGACTTTGACTTTGAATTGTGTCCAGTTCATTCCTAAAAGGAACATCCCAGGATTCTTTGTCAGTTTCATTCTCTGCTTCTGTAAACTGCTTTCCAAGGTAGCCTTCAAGTGTTTCATCTGCGGTAAGAATCTGAGTATCGCTTCCAAGTATTGCTTCAAACAGCTTCATTTTAAATGTAGAGATTTCTTGAGTATGGCTTACTTCTTCGCCAGTAACAGTCGGGAAAAAGTTATAAATATAAAGTTCGTCAAAAACTTTTTTGTTGATTCGGTTTATTCGTCCGACCCGCTGAATGACTCTTGTAGGATTGTACGGAATGTCATAGTTATAAATTGTTCCAGCCCTGTGAAGGCTCATGCCTTCAGAAATTGCATCGGTTGCAACAAGAACATCAAAATCGTTGCGGCGGATATTCTCAGGGTAGCCCGCATCAAAGTTAAGCCGAAGTTCTTCCCGTTTTCCCTTTCCTGCAACTTTGGAAGAATACATATCAACCCTGATTTGTTTTTTCTTAAATTCTTCAAAAAGATAATCTGCTGTATCAGAAAATTCCGTAAAGATTATGATTTTACGGTTAGGCTCATCTTTTTGAGATTTCTTTATGCGTTTTATCGTTTCGTCAAGTTTTGGATCGCCTTTTACTTTATTCCAGTTTGCTAAAAAGTCTTTGAATAAAGAAATGTCTGAATCAAGTTCTTTTATAAAATCTTCTTTCAAATCTTTTGCATCTATTAGAACAAGCCCCTTTTCCAAATCGGAACTCAATGCTGTCTGTAAAAGTTCATCAGAATCAAAAAGACTTCCGCTTGTGTCATCTGTTTCTACAAAGCTTTCAAGAGTTTCAAAATCAGGCATCTTTCCTTTTTTATAGAGAGGAACTTTCTTTAATTTTTCGTACCAGTCTTTCATGCTTTCCATAGAAGAGAGCATTTTTTCTACTGTACGCAAAAAGCTGTATTTGCAGGATTCAAAGCGGCGGACAAAAAGCTGCTTTGCAAACGTAGCCATGTTTCTCTGTCCGGCCATAAAGTTTTCCACTTCAAAATGCTTTACATACTTTTTTACTATTGCCTTGTCGTCTTTTAGGTATGTAAGCGGCTTATAGCGGGCTGCAATAAATTTTTCTGTAATCTTTTCAAGGGTGTCTGTGTATAATTCAGAAAGCTCGCCCAGTTCATATTCAAGGCTCTTTGGCGGATTAACTTTTGCAAACTGAATGTTCTGTGCCTTTAAGTCGGCTTTGTAGCGGCCAAGTTTTTCAAGGTCTACTCGGGTACGGCGGATAACAACAGGATCCAAAATTGCCCTGATTTCTTCTGCAAGCTCAGTTGCCTGTTTGTTGAATTCCTTATCGAGAAGTTTTTTATCACGATTGAGTTTTTTTAGTTTTTTGTATTCAGTAACTAAAGCCGCCATCTGAACGCCCAAATCGTTTACAGTTTGAATTGTGGAGTGGGACGGAATCTGAAAAAGTTTTATCAAAGAAAAAATGTCTTCTGGTCGGTTATTGAACGGAGTGGCAGAAAGAAGCATTACTTTGTTTCCTGCGCAAAGCTGATGCAAAAATCCGTAGGCTGCGGTATTTTCGTTTCTGTAGCGGTGAGCTTCATCAATTATTATAAGCTGGTTTGTAAACCTTTTGTTATTTAAGGCTGCTTCCTCAAGTTTTCCAGGCGTATAAATATGTAAGCCTCGCAATCCAAAATCTTCTGCATATTCCTGCCACTGGCTTTGAAGGTGAGGCGGACAGACAATTATTGTCGAAAGGTTCAAGTTTGCAGCTATTGCGGATGCTATAACACTCTTTCCAAGTCCTACAACATCAGCCACAATACAGCCGGAATGTTTTCTTATTTTGTAAAGCCCCTCGCGGATTGCATCAGTCTGATATGAAACATCAAAAAACTCTGTCAGGCGGTCGCGTGTAATTTCTCTTGGTGTGCGGATTACATCAGTGCTCGTCTTAAAGTATTCATACAAGACTCTTACATACATCAAAAAAGGTGAAGGCACAATTTCAAGCCATGTATGTTCTTTTATAAAGGTAAGAAAATCGTCTTTTGTGTCTGAATCTACAAGCGGAACAGAATCTTTCCACAATTCCTCAAAAATCTTTTTTCCGTCATCGTAGTCGTGTCCATCCTGTAGATAAAGGTTTATTTCATTCCGTCCTTTTAACCCCTGATAAGAAAAGTTAGAAGAGCCTACGATTATTTTTCCCATTTCAAGACCATTAACATCGTCTTTTTCCTGACTGTGAAAAACATACATCTTTGAATGATTCGGCTCTTTTGTCTTACGGACTTCAAGAGTTCCATTTATGAGCTTTTCCTTAAATATGCGGTAAGTTTCTACACTTTCTTTGTTATCTAAAATGTCAGCGTTGTTGATTCCTTCAACAATCGAATCCCAATTATTCTTTCTGAATGTTTGTTTTGAATCTGTATTTTTCTTAAGGCTGATTTCTTCATATTCACGTATGTAATGTTCAGCAACTACCTCAGCATCAAGTCCCACAAGGATTCGGAGCTTTTTATCTCCGATGCTCGGTGCGATAAGACTGTAGCCAGAAAAGAAAAAATAGCCCACTAGAAAATCCATTGCCTTTGACTTTGCCACAACGCTTGTGATTATTTGGTCTACTGATTTTTCCTTGTTTGTGATGAAACGGCTGGAGCTATTTGTTTCCATTCTGATTTCATTCCTTTGTGTAAGTTTTACTTTTAGATAGGTTTTCTATCTTATATTCGGAAAATATAGTATAAAAAGTTAGATATAAAATGGATATAGTTCACTTTTAGTTAAACTTTCAGTTTTTAGGCAAGTTATTTTGTATTCCAACTAGATTTATGTTTAAAACATGGAAGAAAATGAACTGAAACAAATCTACGGGCGAAATATAAAACGGATTAGAGAAGAAAGAAAAATGACACAAGATGCCCTTTCTGAAAAAATTGGACTTAATGAAAAATATCTTTCGACTATTGAAACTGGAGCAAAATGGGGTTCATTCGACACATTGATTTTACTTGCAAATGCTTTGAATGTAGAACCTTATGAGTTGCTGCTTCCAAACGGCAAAGAAGTAAGCATAGATTCAAAAAAGACAAAAGAACTTATGCTTCGATTCCGTACAAATTTGAACGAACTTGTAGATACAGTCGAAGAGTTCTTGAAAGTTTAGTTTTTATCTTGTGTCGAACTGGGATATTTGACGAACATAATATTTCTTTTCCAGTCTAATAGGTCAAAATCGGTTCTAAGATAAAAATTTCGTGGATAAACTTAACAGAACATCCAACTATACATCATATAACTGTGGAAGTCAAATCATATAAAGAAATTGTCCGCATTCCTGATAAAGATGACAAAGGACAATTAAAATCATACGGAAACTGGAAAGCAATATAAGCTGAACCTTTTTATAAAGAACTACTCGGAAGTGTTTTCCAAGCAGTTCTTTATATTTATAAGCTATATTACCTGCCAAAACTTTGAAAAGTTGACATTTTTTAGCACAAACCCCATCGTAGTAAAAAAAAGCTGCTTCATATATAAATCTCTATTCATGCTAAACTCCTATTGAAAATTTAGTCTCCAAAGCGACTAAATTTTCAATAACCTTTAATTTATCTAAAAATTTACAAATCCTTGCATATTTGTTTTATTTCCTACGCTTTTTGCACCATGCACCGCACGCATTTGCGGTATATAAAGAACAACAACTTGCGGTATGCCATCGCACAGACTTGCGGTAGGTAAAGAACACACATTTGCGGTAGTGCATCGCACGGACTTGCGGTAGTGTAAGAACACTAACTCTGCAGTATGTTACAACACACTCTTGCGGTATATAAAGAACACCAACTCTGCAGTATGCTACAACACACTCTTGCGGTATGCCACAACACGGACTTGCGGTAGGTAAAGAACACAAAATCACTATTCATGTTCAATTTTTTGTTGATTTTCAATTGAATTCATGTTCAATTTTTTGTAAACTATCAGTATATTTAGTTTGCAGGGCTGATTATGGATTTACATAGAAAGGCTTACGAAAAGTTAAGGCAATGGAAAAACTCAAAAAAGACATCAAAGGCGATACTCATAAAAGGTGCCCGCCGTGTCGGAAAAAGTTATCTTGCAGAACATTTCGCTCAAAATGAATATAAATCATACATCCTAATAGATTTTGCAAGCCCTAAAAATGGAACTCTAAAAATATTCGAAAACTACGGTAACAAAGACAGCCTTAATGATTTTTTTAACCAGGTTTCTGTTTTATATGGTATTCCTTTAAAAGAACATGAGTCAGTTTTCATATTTGACGAAATTCAAAAATATCCAAAAGCACGGGAACTTATAAAATATCTGGTAGCAGACGGCAGGTACGATTACATAGAAACAGGTTCTCTAATCTCTATAAAAAAGAATGTAAAGGATATTGTAATTCCATCTGAAGAAGAGCAATTAGAACTTCATCCGCTGGATTTTGAGGAATTTCTTCTTGCATTATCAGACACAGTGACAATTCCTTTTTTAAAGACATCATTTGAAAATAAAAAACCGCTTGGCAACATGCTCAAACCTATAATGACAAAATTCAGAAACTACATGATTGTCGGAGGCATGCCACAGGCTGTTGCAGAATATGCAGAGTCAGGAAACATAGACAATGTTGAAAAAATCAAAAGAGGAATAATCAACCTCTATCGTGAAGATATTGCAAAATATGCAGAAAGTTATGTAGCGGAAGCAACTGCCATCTTTAATTCAATTCCTGCACTTTTAGCACACCACGACAAAAAAATAAAATACTCATCGTTAGGAGAAGGAGACCGATTTACCAGTTACAAAGATGCCATTCACTGGATTTCCGATTCAATGGTAGGAAGTTTATGCATGGGAACTGACGCACCTGATATATTCGCTGGTTTTACAGTCCAAACCTCAAAACTAAAATGCTACATGGAAGATACAGGAATTTTACTCACGCTTGCAGCAGGGGAAAATTACCTGAACAGTGAATTATATAAATCTTTTATGCTCGGTAAGATTTCAGTAAACAAGGGAATGATGACAGAAAACATGATTGCTCAAATTTTCACGTCAAACAGTAAGCCCTTGCGTTTTTATGAGAATATTGTCACCTCTGATAGCAAAAAATTAAAATACGAAGTAGATTTTTTGATCAGGGACGGTGATAAAGTTGTTCCTATAGAAGTAAAGAGCGGTAACATCAAAGAGCATCGTTCCCTTGATTATTATCAGAAAAAATTTAAATCATTTTCCCGAAAAGGTATTGTCCTTACAAAAGGTGATTTGCAGGTAACAGACGATTATTTATACCTTCCCCTTTTTATGGCTATTTTTTTATAAATACGTTTTATCATCAACTTAAAAAAAATCCAAAATCAAGTTTAAACTACATTTTTGCGCGCTTAAATGTAGTAGTTTATACCCAGACAAGGCTGAACACCTTAGTCTAAGGAGTTTTATAATGACAAACATTGACACAAAGCGCGAAACAAATTTCGCAGTAACCCTCACACCATGCCACTTTAAGGAAAACACTTACATTGCGCATGTTCCAAGAAGAACCGTAACTACAGACCAAATTCTTGACCTCGTTTCCGCACACAATCAGGGCATAGACCGATATCAGGTTGCACATGCAATGGAACTTCTGAAAAAAGAAATTCTTGAACAGACAGAACTCGGCTTTGCAGTAGACATTCTTGAAATCTGTAAACTATACATTGCACCAGTAAACAGCGTTAAGTCGCTCACACCAGAATCGGAATCTGTATCTGGCTTTGAGGCACGATTTGCAGTGAATGACAGACTTCGTGAAAAACTGAAAGGAATGTCAGCAAGTGTAACAGCTGTCGTAGACAATTCACCGCAGATCAGTCAGATTGAAAATCCTGTAGCAAAGGACATTTCAGAAAAAGAAATCCTCAAGGCTACATTCAGTGCAAGAATAACTGGCAAAAAACTGAAAGTCGAAGGAGAAAAAGGAGGGGTATTCTTTGTTCCTTCTATTGGAGACGGCACTTCTTCAAGTTCAGAAGATGACTGGATTAAAGTTCCAAACGAGTTTATAACTCGCAACACCGACAGAACTTTGGAATTCATTCTTCCAAGAACCATTGAAAGCGGAAAACATTATTTCATAGCTGTCCGTACGTCTGAACGAAGAGGAATAGAACTTAAAAATCCTATTACAGGAATAAGCAAAATTCCTATAATGGTTGCAGAATAGTAAGGCTCAACATAAAACTAATCATACACAAATTATTTGAGAAAAGCTTTAATTTTGTGTATGATTTAACTACTGTTAAAAACAAGATAAAATTATCAGGCATGTACATCATAATTGAACAGCTTGACATCGAAACAAAAAAACACTTGAAAGCATAGGAAAAAAAGTTCCAGACTCCATTTCTGCAGCAGAAATTATCTTGGCAAAAAAAATCCGCCGACTACTACAAAATATGCAATAACCGGCGGAAAACCATCATAATAAATTTTGAACGCTAAATTAATTTAGGGGCGGTTTCTATTTAAAAGTTCCATGCAGACTCGTCCATTGTGATAGCAAGTCTTCCAGTTACCGCCTTTTGCATTAGAATTATCAGGCGTACCGTCTTTATGGACACAATTAAACCATTCTCCATTTTTCTTGTCCTTTTGGAAATTACAAATCCATGCCCAGAGTTTCTTTACGGCATTTATGTATTTTTCGTCTTGCGTAAGCTGCCATGCATTAAAAAATCCATTTATAGCCTCTGCCTGAACCCACCATATTCTATCTGTATCTCGATTTCCTGCATGAGACAAGCAGTTATCCATGCCGCCAGTTTCGTCATCAAAACCTTCTTTTAGGGCAATGTCAGCAATTTCTATAATATTTTTCCTTACAAAATCTTTATCACAAAAATCACCAACAGATTCTGCTGCTTCCCATAAAAGCCAGCTTGATTCAATGTCATGGCCAAATGAAATTTCTTTTGGATCAAGTACATTCCATTCCCTGTCAAAATATAAAGCAAGATGCATATTTTTTTGAAGGATATACTTTAGATGAACATTAATTAATGAAGACAAGGATTTTCTTACAGAATCAATTTTTTCAGATTCATCCTTCATAACTGTACGAAGAGACAATATCAAGGCTGAGAAGGCTTCCATTACATGAAGATTTGTATTCATAGACTTGCAGCAATCAATGTCCTTTTCACTGAGTTTTGTATCTTCTGTCCACGACCAGTCTCTGTTTTTAGCCTCATAATAGCCTCCGAATTTTTCATCAAAAGCCTTATCCTGCAAAAGCTGGTATAGCTTCAAAGCCTCTTTTATAATATAATTGCTTGAGTTCTCAGCCTTAACATTATTAGATTCTGCAGTATATAAAGCAATGGCATATTCACTAAGTGCATACAGAGCAAAAGCATTTCCATAAATTTGCTTTCGCGTTACTTTTGGAGTACCATTTGCATTGACAGACCAAAAATATCCTCCATGAACAACATCTAAAAACCGTGCATAAAGATAATGAAAGGCATAATCAGCTGTATCCAGATATTCTTGCTTTTTATAAATGGAATATGCAGCACTATATGTCCACAAAAAGCGGCTGACCATAACTATAGACCGTTCCTCATTTACATCAGGAACATTCATATTATCTATAGAACCATAAAAACCTGCAGATTCTTTATCTTTGGCAAAGTTAATCCAGTAAGGAAGAATGTCATTCAAAAGCTCATCATTGAGTTCGTTTAAAAAAGTCTTATCCATAATAATTACAGGCCTCTATTATTCTTTATCAGTGCAATTCTCTTCTGAACCTGTCCTTGAGAAGTAAGAGAATCCTCTGGAGTATTCAGACAATAATCTACAAGACGGTCAACTGTTGATTCAGCAACATGCATGCGGGTATCGCTTGAAGCGTAATACATTAAAAGACGTCCGTCATCATCCTGTATAGCTCCGTTTATAAATACAACATTGCTGACGTCTCCAATACGCTCTTCCCCCTGAGGTGCAATAAGATAGCCAGAAGGCCGTGCAATTACTTTTGTAGGGTCATCAAGGCTTGTCATAAAAGCATATACTACATAACGAAGTCCACATGCTGTATTGCGTACTCCATGTGCAATAAAAAGCCATCCTTTTGAAGTTTTTATAGGAACGGCGCCTGCACCATTTTTTACTTCTTTTATTGTATGATAAACTTTTTCATCAACAAGCTTTTCATCTAAAACAGCGGCATTCTCCATACTGTCACTGAAACCTGCACAAATTCCGCCGCCGCTTCCAGTATCAATAAAGCCATCCTGAGGACGCGTAAAAAGCAGATATTTTCCATTTACAAATTCCGGAAACAACAGAACATTTCTTTGCTGACTGCTTTTTGTCTTTAAGTCAGGAAGTCTTTCCCAAGTTTTTAAGTCCTTGGTACGAACAATTCCTGCAGCAGCAGTAGCGCTTGAAGTATCACCTTTTGGAGCATCAGGATCTTTTCTTTCACTGCAAAAGATACCATATATGTATCCGTCTTCGTGAGCTGTAAGACGCATATCATAAACATTAACATCTGGATTTTCTGTCTGAGGAATGACAATAGGCAAATCTGTAAATGTAAAATTATCTATGCCGTTATCACTTGTTGCGAGGGCAAAAAAAGACTTTCTATCACAGCCTTCAACCCTGACGACAAGACAATATTTACCGTTAAACTTTATTGCACCTGCATTAAAGGCCGCATTAACCCCCATACGTTCCATTAAATATGGATTTGTCTTTTTATTTAAGTCATATCTCCAATCCAGCGGAATATGATCGGCAGTAATAATAGGATTCTTATACCTTACATAAATTCCGTTACCAGGAAGAACAGGTACATTAGGCCTTCTAATCAATGAATCATACTCAGCCTTAAGCATTTCAAGTCTGTCTTCAAAATCATGCATCATCATAGGGATTCCTCCAAAAAAAAGTTCCATTAATTTCAAATGTATATCAAAAAATAATTCATGTCTAGTTTTATAACTATATTTTAACAATTATTTTAGCTAATTATTAGATAAATTTAATCATATTATTAAGTAACATACAAATCAAAATTGATACAAATTATACATTTTTATACCTGCCTACTTACATTTCAGCATAAAATGCTTCCCATATATT